>JAFAWA010000261.1 GCA_019242155.1 Terriglobia bacterium
AATGAGAAGCTTCTGGTGGTGAGTGAGGGCGTGTTCAGCATGGAAGGTGACATTGCGGATCTTCCGGGGATACTGCGCCTCGCGAAGCCGTGGGGAGCGCGTGTCTATGTGGACGAGGCGCACGGGATCGGTGTCCTGGGCGCGACCGGCGCGGGCGCAGCCGAACATCTCGGTGTGCTGGACGAGATCGATATCGTTATGGGCACGTTCAGTAAGTCACTTGCTTCGGTGGGTGGCTTTATCGCCGGAGAACGGGCGGTGATCGAATATCTGAAACACACGGCCAGGCCGTTCGTGTTCTCCGCAAGTTTGCCCGCGGCCTCGACTGCTGCGGTAGCCGCCGCTCTGCACATTATGCGGACCGAGCCGGAGCGCCGCCAACGACTTCTACGGATTGCTTCGCTGCTGCGGGAAGAGCTGCGCGCGCGCGGGTTCCAGGTCCTGCCCGGCGAGACAGCCATTGTGCCGGTAGTGATTCAGGACGAAGTGGATTTGTGCCGGCTGTGTAAGGCACTTCTCGAAGAGGGGATCTACATCAACCCAGTCTTACGGCCCGCTGCGGCTCAGAACCTGCTGCGAATCTCCTGTACCGCCGCGCATACCGAAAAGCAGGTGGACCGTCTGGTGACCACTTTAACCAAGACTGCCCGCCTCCTTGGGATTGAGGCGTAGTTACTCCGGCCGTAGAGTTATAACTGCCATACATCACGCGGTGTACTGACCACGTGGATCGGCGGCGTGCTCCACGGCCCCAGAGCACGGAAGCGATCATTCCGGTTCACTTGCGATAACGCTATGCTGTGTCCCGGCGGGACTGCGGCCAAGGTGATCCAATCCCAATGGTTTCCGGTATAGCGCCAGACTTGGATGGTCACTGCCGCCGCGTTGTGATTCACAATTACCAATTGCGCCGGTTGCGCGGCCAGCAACAAGGCCAGGCACAGGCAGATCCACAACACGCGAATCAAGCTTTTTTTCATCGCCCTCTCCGACTTACTGCGGCAAGCTTGCCGGACTGGTGAGCACAGTGGCCGCTCCGGCCGAGTGCACCTGTGGTAGCGGTTGACCGGTCATGCGGGAAAACGCCAGCCCCAGGCCGGTTACACACGCCACGACAAGCACAAAGCCGATCGTGAATCTAAAAGCCTCGCGCACCCGGCGACGCGCGTTGGTCCGTAATATGCGCCACCGGTCCGCCGATATTGAGACCGGGCCACGACGTGCGAAGCACAAGCCCCACACGGAGTGAATTCCGAACTCATACAGCAGGCGCTCCTCCGCGCTCGTCATTTGCGGCACCTTCATCAGGGGCTTGGCGCGGTCGCGGAATGGAATCATCTCCATGTGACAGACCTCCTCGTAGAATTCAACGAAATTCGCGGCGGCGCACTGAGCGATTGCTGCTCGCAGGCCCTCGAGTTCTTGGGGTCCAATGCGATCCGGGTCTTTCGATGAGAACCCGAATCTGCGGCGGAGATAGTTGGTAAACGCTTGGGGGTTCTCTTGGATCGAAACCAGGAGCCGATCCAAATACTCGTCGATCTCGCGTCCCAGTTCGTCATTGATCGCCTGAACCATGGGGCCGCCTAGGAATCTATCGCGCAGGGCGGCAATGCTGATCGTGGTGGCCGAACCCGCGCTTCCCAAGGTCACATTTGCGAACTTCGGCCAGAAGAAGCCCAGCAGCGCAAAGCACAAGGGATACACCAAGACCCACAGGTTCTTTATCAGGTCGCTTTGGTCGGACTGCGAGAACAGCGAGAATGTGGCGGCGTGAGAAACGCCGACCGCGATGGGGAGCGCCATCGAACTGAACAGGAGGTCGTACAGCCAGAATCGCCAGATCACCGGCGATGCACGCCGCATGGAGAAATTCAGGTTGTATTTCAGCTTGTCCGTGAGGTCGCGGTTGGACATCAGCCACGCTGTCAGAAAAAACAGAGGCAGATTTACCGTGCTCATCGGCACCTGCATACACAACCTCCCGGCGTATACAGGTGAAATTCACGGGACAGGCGTTTCAGCCTGGCGGCAAGGCGCGATGATCACCGCCCGGTCTGCGGCGGAGGTGCGGCTTTTCGCGCGGCATCCCAATGCTCCTGGATCATGCCGTTATCCACACGCAATAGATCGAAGGTGTTGTAGTTGTAGGTCTGGGAAGCGTCGGCGGGTTCCTTGCCCTTACGCTCTTGCATAAAAAAGACGAGGTCGCCGCTGACCAGAGTTAGCGCGGGGGCGGCCTTCCATTCGGCTTTGATCGGCTCGGGCTTGGCGCGCGGACCGAAGAAGTTGACAAAACCTTCGCGGCCTCCCGGAACGTTGGGGTTGTGCTGTATGTAGCCGGGCGCCATCACCTCCTTGGCGACCTCCACGTGGCCATATTGCAGAACGTCTTTCATTTCTCGCGTGGCGATCTCCAAATTCTTCTGCTCCTGGGAAGATAGTTTTCCGGTGTTAGCGGAACTCGGTGGAATGGTGGTTTGATGGCCCGTATCACTCGCGGCTCCGGAGCCCTCGGCTGCGTTCTTCACAGCGCTATCCCAATGCTCCCGAACGTTGCCGTTCTGAATGCGGAAGAGATCGAAATCGTTGTACTTGTAAGTCTTCGATGGGTCGGCGGGATCCTTGCCCTGCCGCTCCCAGACGAGCACCACGAAGTCACCCTTCGCGAATGCTTTGGCCGGCATGTTCTGCGGCGGAATGGTGGCCGGAATCGGATTGACGGGTGTTCGCCGGCCGATCATCTGTTTCAAAGTGGCGTTGCCGTTCGGCGCGTTGGGGTTGTGTTGGATCATGTCATCGGCCAGATACTTGGAGACGGCTTCCGAGTGGTTGGCCACGAAGCCTTCTCGCCACCAGTCGAGCGCGAACTTCAAATTCGCTTGTTCCTGCGGGGTCATGTTGGTTGACTGAGCAGCCAAGATCCCGGCTGCCGCCGCAAACAGCAGTGACGCAGCAACGGGTTTAAGTCCGAAAAATTGCATGAGTCCTCCTGAACTCAACGATTTTACTAAGTCCCGTTTTACCGGGCAGCTTTTGGAAAACGTGTTCTCTAACTCACTTCGCCGATGCTGCGGCGGGATAAACCGGCAGCGTCACGTGTTCGCCAAACGCCGCTTTTAAGCCTTCAATGGCGCAATTCTCGTCCCCGCCGCCCGCGCCTCCGCCTACGCCGATGGCTCCGATCATCTGGCCATCCACAACGATCGGAATGCCGCCCGAGTTGCTGAAGTAATTGAAGAAGACCGTCTGACGCGGAATGCCGGCCGGATTGTTCTTTAGCTGCGCGTTGACAATCGAAGTCGGCTGCCGGCTCCGCAGCGATGTCTGTGCCTTAAGCAACGCTGTACGAATGTTGTTATAGATCTGGCCGTCCATTCGCTCCATATGGACGAACTCTCCGGCAGTGTCGAGGATATAGAGGGACATCGTGCCGCCTTTCGACGCCGCCCAGTCACGGCAAGCGCGCGCGATCTTTTTGGCTGCCGCAAGGGAAATCTGATTCCCATCGAAGACATTCGCAGCCCCCTTGCCGCCGACCACAAATTCGGGCGGCAAGCTCGATTTGGGCGGCGTGGCGGCGGCGAAGCGCGGGACGGGAGCGTTCCCGGGATTCGAATTCGGCCGGGCCGGCAGATCCTCGAGGAGCGGCGCGGTTGAGGCTCCGATCACTTCGGTCAGCGCCTTATGAGCACAAATCTCGTCGCTCCACACCGGCACACGGGGTGCTGAGCCGCCCACCCCGATCAACTGGTTATTGGCCACGATGGGCAGGCCGCCGGAATTTGCAAACTCGCCAAGTTGCATGTACTGCAGTTCCCGCGTGGGGTCTTGAGTCACGTTATTCATCAAGGTCTTGCTGGGCGCGCGGAGCATGAGGGCAGTGCGTGCCTTCATCTCCGCCGTCACGATGTTCAGGTAGCCCTGACCATCCATGCGATCCATGTACACATGGTTGCCGTCCTTGTCGAGCACCATGATGCTGATCTGCACGCCCTCCGCCGCGGCGGCCCTCTCGCACACGTCAGCGATGCGCTCGGCAGTCGCCAAATTGATCGTGGTGAAATCCTGAATTTTCTCGGCAACCTTGCCGCTGACCACGAATTGCCCCGGTACGTTTTGAGCGAATAATGGGCTGCCCACCGTGATTGCGGCGGATGCCGCCAAAAGCACAGCACCGATTCTCATTCGAGTCCTCCTGCGCCGCTCGAAAAAGCCCTACGACCGGAGAGTATCGAGCATGGCGCCCGAACCAGTTTACAACCAGGACTGCGTGATCGGCCTGCACGCTTGGCGCGACCGTGCAGCGGGGTAGAGCTGGATCAGACCGGCACTACTGACGCGAGAGTCGCAGGCTGGAACGCGGCCCAGGGTCCTGGGCCCTCGGGCGCCGCGGCCGTCTCACCGCTGCGCCGGATGGCGCGTAATAGGTCGAGAGCCTCGGGAAGCGCAAACTGTTCCCCGGAAAAGGCAGATACAAAACGCCCGCCACGGATCTCCCCGCGCGTTTCCATACGGCGCAGAGACACAAGCAGATCGCGCCAGGCAGGAGCTAGCGGCTCGCGATAAGCCACATCCCGAAATACGACGCCCCAGCGGCGCAGCAGTTGGCGCGCGAAGAGTTCCACGTTTCCATCCGGCGCGGGTTCAGTGTGGCGCAGCAAAGCCCAGCGGCCGGGAGCATGCCGCGGGCGGGCGCTGCGGCCACGGCCTTCACCGCGGCGTCGCTTTGGGTCGAGCAGTGCCCGCAGATTTTCGAAACCGTCTGCAGTTACTAATCCGGCCGCTACCAGCTCCCAGAGCGCATCTTCTATTTCGCTCGCGAGCCGGCCAGTAGCGCGGGCGATGTCAGTAAAGAACGATGCGCCGCGCGTCTCGAGCACCGCGAGCACTTCGGCCGCCGGGTGAGACAGGGCTTCCCTAGGCGAAGGCTGCGGCGTGGCCAGGAGCCATGAGGAATCCTCACGCAGGAAAATCGCGAGCGGAGCGGCGCGCGTGGGCCGCACACGGCGGCCGTCCTCGCCATCGCGTTCGAACGCAGGATGCGGCGACAATCGCCCCCAACTCACTTCACCCGAAAGGCACAGTTGATCTAAGTATTCAGGCTCATACCGGGCGATGCGGCTCGGCAGAATCTCCGATTCCCATGCCGCCGCAGCGAATTCACTACCCTGCAGCTGCCGAATAATCTGCAGCGTCCCATCGAGTCCGTGAAGCTGATGACCGGGGGAAAGGTGCTGCCAGCGGTTGAGAAATGCGTAGAATTCAGCCGTGGTAACCGGCTCGATCTCGCGGCGCAGCCGGCCGATCGTGAGCCGGTGAATTCGCGCCAACAGCCGCCTGTGGCACCATTCCAGCTCTGTGCCGGAAGTAAACTGGCCTCGCAGAATCTGGCCTTCGGCTTCGAGTTGCGCGAGCGCCTGATCCACCAGTTCGCCGGGCATCGATAGGTCGCGGGCCAGTTCGGAAGCGCGCAGCGGCCCCGAGCACTCGAACCAGCCTCGCAGGATTTCCGCCGCGCATGCCTCAACGTTTTCTGGAATCGGCCGCATGCCCGGAGGCGCAGTTAGTGGCGGATCTAAAACGGCGTGCGGATACACGCGCGCAATCAAAGCCATCCGCTCCGCGGCCGCCCAGTAGACGCGGTCGTCGATATGAACCTTCGTCGCGCGGCGCGCATCAGTCAAAGCTGCGATGAGGGAGGCCACTTCGGTGTGATCGACGCTCAAAAGAGTCAGGCCGCAGAGCGCTTCGTGTGCCTCCTCCGGGTCGCGCAAGGGAGGCCATGCTTCCGCCGCCACCTGTTCGATGGCCTGCGGGTCGAGCGCCCCCGCGCCCTCGGCGAAATCCGCCCGCAAAGTACTGCGCAACTGGACAGCGCGGGCGCGGCGCTCTTCGAGCGGCGCATCGTCCAGATAAGCGTACGGGTTCGCGTTCAGGATCTCGTGCGAAAAAGGGGAAGCGGCGGCGGTCTCTATAGCCGCCGTGCGGATCCGGCCGTCGCGGATGCCGGCCAACACCGAGCGCAAGCCGTCCAGGTCCATTGCCTCATAGAGGCAATTTTCGATCGTCTCTTTGACGAGCGGATGGTCAGGTATGCGGATGTCGCCGGTTAGGTTTTCGCCGCAGGCCGCTTGATCGGGGAAAACTGCCGCCATAAGGTCGTCTGCGCGCATTCGCTGAATCGGCGGCGGCACTTTCCGCCCTCCGCTATAGCGAGGAATGGCGAGTGACCGTGAGGCGTTCCAGCGCCAGCGCGCCGTAAACATAGGGGCCGCCAGCATGGCCTGCGTCAGTATCTCTTGTACGCTCTCCGGCCGAAGGAATCCAAACACGATCTCTAACGGAAACGAATGCTGCTCTCCGAGAGAGATAACAATACCGTTTTCGGTCGCAGCGGCCTGCAGCTCGAAATTGAAGGTGCGGCAGAAGCGTTTGCGAAGAGCCAAACCCCAGGCGCGATTGATACGCGAACCGAAAGGCGCGTGCAGCACAAGCTGCATGCCGCCGGCCTCATCGAAGAATCGCTCGGCCACGACCTGATCGGTTGAAGGAAGTGCGCCCAGAGCGGCCGTTCCGGCGATTACATACTCGAGTGCCTGCTCCGCTCCCCGGCGGTCGAGCGCGCACTCGCTCTCGATCAACTCTACGGAGCGGCGGGTAACCATCTCTTCCCGCAGACGCGCCACTTCGCAAGATAACTCCCAAGTTCGGCCGGGCGCTTCGCCGGTCCAGAACGGGATGGAAGGCGCCGCGCCATGGGCATCCTCCACGCGGACACGTCCCTGCTCCACACGGCGAATGCGCCAGGAAGTTGTACCCAGCAGAAACACATCGCCCGCGAGGCTTTCTACCGCAAAGTCTTCATCCACCGTGCCAACCGTCGTGCCTTCCGGTTCCGCCACCACGAAGTACTGCGCCGTGTCCGGTATGGCGCCCCCGGAGGTAATCGCGGTCAGCCGCGCGCCGCGGCGCGCGTTCAGACGCCGGTTCACGGCATCGCGGTGCAGATACGCGCCGGATCGTCCGCGCCCGGTCGCGATTCCTTCGCACAACACCTCCAATACTCGATCGAACTCGCGGCGTTCCAGCGTGCGGTATGGCCAGGCGCGCCGGACCAACTCGTACAGTTCGTCTTCTCCCAAAGGCTCGGCCGCGCATGCCGCCACCATCTGTTGCGCAAGAATATCGAGCGGATTGCGAGGAATTTCGAAACGGTCCAGTTCGCCTGCCTTTATGGCCCGCACGAGGGCCGCGCATTCGATCAACTCATCGCGGGTAGTCGCAAACAATCGGCCCTTGGGCAGGGCTCCAACCCAATGGCCCGCGCGGCCTATGCGCTGTAACGCGACTGCGATCGAGCGTGGCGAACCGATCTGGCACACCAGGTCCACCGTGCCTATATCGATCCCGAGTTCGAGTGAAGCTGTCGCTACTACCGCTTTCAGTTCGCCGTTCTTTAACCGTCTTTCAGCCTTAAATCGGAGCGTTCGCGAAAGGCTTCCGTGATGCGGCAGAACGGCATCTTCGCCCAGGCGTTCGCTCAGGTGGTGTGCTACGCGCTCCGCCAACCGGCGGGTGTTCACGAAAACGAGCGTCGTGCGGTTTTCGCGGATCAGCTCCGCCACGCGATCGTAAATCTCGGCCCACATCTCATTGCTTGCCACTGGGCCTAGTTCATCGCGCGGCACTTCGATCCCCAACTCCATGGCGCGCCGGTGGCCTATGTTAACCACCTGTGCACCGTCGCTGAGATATGTCGCGACCTCGTCCAGAGGCTTTACGGTGGCGGAGAGTCCAATGCGCTGCGGCCTTGGGCGGCCGTTCTGTTCCACCAGATGATCCAGCCGCGCCAGCGTGAGTGCCAGGTGCGAGCCGCGCTTATCGTCAGCCACGGCATGAATCTCGTCTACAATGACCACGCGGACTCCGGCCAGCATCTCGCGCGGCCTGGCCGCAGTCAACAGAATGAATAGCGATTCGGGTGTGGTCACCAGGATGTGCGGGCGCTCCCGGGTCATGCGCTCGCGCTCCCATTGCGGCGTATCTCCGGTTCGAAGCGCCGTACGTATCGGCGCTAGTTTGATGCCGCGTACCTTCGCGAGAGCCGCAATTTCACTTAGGGGTACTTCCAGGTTTCTGTGAATGTCATTACTCAGTGCCTTGAGCGGCGACACATAAAGAACTTGGGTCCGGTCCGGCAAGGGGCCGATTCGGGCCTGCCGTACCAGGTCGTCAATGCACAGCAAAAACGCCGCGAGAGTCTTCCCCGATCCGGTAGGAGCCGAAATCAAGACATCCCGCCCTTCGCGTATAGCCGGCCAACCAAGTACCTGTGGTTCGGTAGGCTGACCGAAACGCGACTGGAACCAATCAGCTACAAGGGGATCAAACAGGGCAGGCACTAACACTAAGACCATTGTATGCTCCCCGCCCGATCTAGCTTGCTAGAGCTGAAGTCTCAATGGAGTTCACAAGTGTCACTGCCCTCGCTCTCGAACCATTCGTACGGCGGCTCACCAATTTAGCTCAAGCGGCATTCCGATCTAGGACAGCTAGCCATGCTATCGTGCTCCGAAACGCTTGATCTTGAGCGATGGCGCGGAAAGAAATAGGATACGCTGTGGTCAGTATGCCCGCTACCCGCATACTTCTCATTGACGACGATCCGATCGATAGGGACATACTGCGCCTTTATTTGGAAATCGGCAACACGCTGGATGTGGAGTGCCTGGCAGCGGAAAACGGAAAACAGGGCTTGGAGTTGATTCGTGAGTGGCGTCCCGATTGCGTGCTTTTGGACCTACATCTGCCCGACATGGAGGGGCTGGAGCTCTTAAGCCAGGCCCTCAAGGAAAGTTCCTGTCCGCTAATTGTGATCACTGCGCACGGCAGCGAAGAGATCGCCGCCGAGGCAATGAGAAACGGCGCGGCTGATTATCTGATCAAAGGTACTCTCAGCGGCGGCACGCTCTCTCATTCTGTGGCCCGTGTGCTCGAGCGCGAGTCACTGCGACGGCAGGTAGAAGAGCAGCGCCTAGAGCTGGAACGCAGAAATAGCGAACTGGAAGCCGGGTTAGCCCGCGAGCGCGCCGCGCGTAGCGCTGCCGAGGAGAGTGAAAACCGCTATCGGACGCTGGCGGAGGCCATTCCACAGATCGTATGGACGGCAGAACACGCCGGCGGTGGGTTCGATTATGTAAACGAACGCTGGAGTCGAGCTACGGGGGCGCCTAAAGAGTCTGCTTTCGGCGATTTCTGGTTAGAGCAGGTTCATCCGGACGATCGCTCGCGCATCGCCCGCACTTGGAGCGTCTGCCGGAGCTTGGCTGAGCCATTCGAGACAGAGTGCCGTCTTCACCAGGGTGATGGCTCCTATCGGTACAACCTGCTGCGTGCCGTGCCCGTTACTCGGGACGGAGAGATGGTGCGGTGGCTGGGGACATTTACAGACATCGAGGAGCAGAAGCGGGCGGAGCAACTGCTGGGCCAGCGGCAAAAGCTGGAAAGTATCGGTCTGCTGGCGGGAGGCATTGCGCATGACTTCAATAACCTTCTGGTAGGCATTATCGGTTCTGTCAGCTACACCCTCGATGTTTTGCCTGCCGATCACGAAACCAGAGCCATGCTCGATGTAGCCCTTCACTCGGGCGAACGGGCGGCGCACCTGGTGCGGCAAATGCTCGCGTACGCGGGAAAAAGCCGGTTCCTGGTAGAGAAGATAGACCTCACCGAGGTCGTTCACAGAACCTGGGACCTCGTACGCGCTTCCATTCCCGGGTCCATCCAAGTGCAATTCCTTACGAGGGAGGGTCTGCCGCCCATCGAGACCGACGCCAGTCAGATCGAGCAGATCACGATGAATCTGATCCTTAATGCGGCGGAGGCGATTCCTTCCGGACGGCCGGGCCGGATCATCGTGCGGACTGATGTAGAACGCTTGGAAGAACCCCTCCACCACGTGACCGGCGACCTGCAACCGGGCACATTTCTGGTTCTGGAGGTGCACGATGACGGCTGTGGGATGGACGACAGTACGAGAGCTCGCATTTTTGATCCGTTCTTCACGACCAAATTTACAGGACGCGGGTTGGGGCTCGCAGCAGTGCAGGGAATCGTCCGCAACAATAATGGCGCAGTGATCGTCGAAAGTGCGCCGGGGCGCGGTGCCACGTTCCGCATCCTCCTCCCGCCGTCAATCAGCGGAGCCGCCGCGGATTCCCGAACTATGGAAGAAGAATGGGTGAGATCGGTCAAGCCCGGGAGAATTCTGGTCGTAGATGACGAACTCAGCGTGCTCCAAGTCGTTCGCAATACCCTGGAGCACGCGGGCCACGAGGTCTCAACCGCTGCCAACGGACGGCAGGCAATTGAAATTTTAAGAAACATGCCCGAACCATTTTCTTTAATCCTGCTTGATATGAACATGCCCGCAATGAGCGGTCTTGAAGCCCTGGAGAAGATCCGCGAATTGAATGGAGATGTGCCCGTCCTTCTTTGCAGCGGATTTAGTGAAAACGAAATGCGGGCACGTTCGGAAGGCTTGGCGGTCTCCGGTTTCTTGCAGAAGCCGTTTACTTCAAGAACTCTCTACAACACGGTTGCGCTGCACCTCGAGAACGTCCGCGGGCCCATAAGAAACCATGCCGCCGGCCGCATTTGACGCTCACTCCCGCGCTTTTGACACCGGGATTGATCCGGCTTTCGGATAGTTTATGGACCCCGACTTCCTGGACGCTCTGATTCACGACCTCAAGGGGCCGATTGGGCGAATTGCGATGCTTGGGGATCTGATCCGGCGCCGCGCGGTTGCGTTGGACTCGGAGACGCAACTGCTCCTGCAGCACGTAGCCGATTCGGCCGAGTCGGCGAACAACGTGCTCGAAGGTGTACGCAGGTATGCGGAAGCCACCCAGCGGCGATTCAGAGGAGAACGAATCGAGCTTTCGATCGCGCTCGACACAGCATTGAAACGGCTGAATTCGCGGCTGATGCAATCCAAGGCCAGAGTGATCCGTGAACCTTTGCCCGAGATCGACGGCGACTTGGATCAAATGACGATCCTATTCGAGGAGTTGATCGCCAACGCCGTCCGGTTCCGTTCTGAGGAGGCGCCGATAATCGAGATCAAAGCAGCAGCCGCGGAACCGGATTCCTGGCGCATTTCGATTCACGACAACGGAACGGGCCTCAACGGCATACCCGAACAGCGCCTGTTCCG
Source organism: Terriglobia bacterium (assembly GCA_019242155.1). Lineage (GTDB taxonomy): Bacteria > Acidobacteriota > Terriglobia > Bryobacterales > Bryobacteraceae > PSRJ01. Next base: position 11,222 of record JAFAWA010000261.1, read on the forward strand.
TCCTTTCGGGAAGGCGTCCAATCGGGCGGGCGCAGGCATGGGACTCGCCATTTGCGATCGGATCGCCAAAGCGCATCATGGCCGAATTCTGGCGGCCCCTTGTGCCACGGGCGCCGAATTCCACCTGTTGGTACCGCGCCTCTCTGCATCCGAGTAGTACTTCTAATGCTTACGCCTGTGCGCTTTTAAACATCTTCCGTTCGTCTCAAAAAAGACAGTATCGAATTAAGGTTATAGTGAGGCAGAGTCTCGACTATGCCTCAAACTCCCGATACGGCCAAGGGCGGTGCGCGCCCACGATCTAAAGCCAGTAGCACCGGCAAAGGCGACTTGAATGGACACGCCGCTCCCGCCAAAGACACCCTTGATACCAGCCTCTTACTGAGAACCCTGGTGGCCTTTCAAAAAGGCGACTTCTCGGTGCGCATGCCCGTGGACCAAACCGGAATGGCCGGCAAAATCGCGGATACGCTCAACGCGATTTTGGAGATGAGCGATCACATGTGCGACGAGTTTGGGCGGATCAGCAAAGCTGTCGGAAAAGAGGGGCGGATCAATCAGCGTGCCTCGATCGGTGTAGCGTCCGGGGATTGGGCCGAGTGCGTCGACTCGGTCAACGAGCTCATCGGCGATCTCGTGCGCCCTTCGACCGAAGTCGCCCGCGTGATCGGCGCGGTCGCGGAGGGCGATCTCTCTCAGACGATGACGCTGGAAGTAGACGGTCGCGCCCTGAAAGGCGAGTTCCTGCACACCGCGCGTGTCGTAAACACCATGGTGGATCAGCTCAACTCATTTGCAAACGAGGTAACGCGCGTGGCGCGCGAGGTCGGCAGCGAAGGTAAGTTGGGCGGCCAGGCCGACGTGAAAGGCGTCGCCGGTGTCTGGAAAGACCTGACCGACAGCGTAAACTCGATGGCCGGCAATCTTACTGCTCAAGTGCGCAACATCGCGGAAGTCGCGACCGCCATTGCCAACGGCGACCTTTCCAAAAAAATCACCGTCAACGTGCAGGGCGAAATTCTCGAGTTGAAGAACACCATCAACACCATGGTGGACCAGTTGAACGCATTTGCAGGCGAAGTCACACGCGTGGCGCGCGAAGTCGGTACCGAGGGCAAACTGGGCGGTCAAGCTGATGTGCGTGGTGTCGGCGGTGTATGGAAAGATCTGACCGATAACGTCAACCTCATGGCGGGCAACCTGACGGCGCAGGTGCGCAATATTGCGGATGTCACAACGGCAGTAGCTAAAGGGGATTTATCGCGCAAAATTACCGTAGACGTGCGTGGGGAGATTCTGGCGTTGAAAGACACCATCAACGTAATGGTCGATCAGCTTAACGGTTTCGCTTCGGAAGTAACGCGTGTGGCCCGTGAAGTCGGTACGGAAGGAAAGCTCGGCGGCCAGGCCGAAGTGAAGGGTGTCGCGGGAGTGTGGAAGGACCTCACCGATTCCGTCAACTCAATGACCGGTAATCTGACCGCGCAGGTGCGCAACATTGCCGACGTTACAACCGCAGTCGCCATGGGCGACTTGTCGCGCAAAATCACGGTCGAGGTGCGCGGTGAGATTCTCGAGCTGAAAAATACCATCAACACGATGGTCGACCAGCTTTCGTCATTCGCCTCCGAAGTAACGCGTGTCGCGAAAGAAGTCGGAACGGAAGGCAAACTGGGTGGCCAGGCGCACGTGCCCGGAGTCGCCGGCACCTGGAAAGACCTTACGGATTCGGTCAACAGCATGGCGGGTAACTTAACCAACCAGGTCCGCAATATTGCCGATGTCGCGACCGCAGTAGCCAAAGGCGACCTGTCGACAAAAATTACCGTTACCGCGCGCGGCGAAATTTTGGAATTGAAAAACACCATCAACATCATGGTGGATCAGCTCAATTCGTTCGCGAGCGAAGTTACGCGTGTAGCGCGCGAAGTCGGTACCGAGGGCAAGCTAGGCGGTCAGGCGGAAGTAAAAGGTGTGGGCGGCGTCTGGAAAGATCTTACGGAAAACGTCAACTCGATGGCATCGAACCTCACGGCTCAGGTTCGCAACATTGCAGACGTTACCACGGCCGTGGCCAAAGGCGACTTATCGCGTAAAATCACCGTGGACGTGCGCGGCGAGATCCTGGAGCTGAAGAACACGATCAATACGATGGTGGACCAGCTCAACTCCTTCGCGTCTGAAGTCACACGCGTAGCGCGCGAGGTTGGTACCGAGGGCAAACTGGGAGGCCAGGCCAACGTACCCGGGGTCGCGGGCGTTTGGAAGGATCTGACCGACAACGTGAACTTCATGGCTGCGAACCTGACCACGCAGGTGCGCAACATCGCCGAAGTGACCACCGCGGTGGCCAAAGGCGACTTGACGACTAAAATCACCGTGGATGCGCGCGGCGAAATTCTCGAATTGAAGAACACCATCAACGTGATGGTCGATCAACTTAGTTCGTTCGCCTCCGAAGTCACACGCGTGGCGCGCGAAGTAGGTACCGAGGGCAAACTGGGAGGCCAGGCCGATGTGCGCGGTGTTGCCGGAACCTGGAAAGACTTAACAGAATCCGTCAACTCCATGGCGTCAAACCTCACCGCACAGGTCCGTAACATTGCGGATGTGACGACCGCAGTTGCGCGCGGCGACTTGAGCCGCAAAATCACGGTGGACGTCCGGGGCGAAATTCTTGCATTGAAGAACACCATCAACGTGATGGTCGATCAGCTGAACGGGTTCGCTTCGGAAGTGACTCGTGTCGCCAAGGAGGTCGGTACCGAAGGCAAACTGGGCGGCCAGGCGGACGTGAAGGGCGTCGCGGGCGTATGGCGCGACTTGACCGAGTCGGTCAACTCCATGGCGTCGAACCTCACTGCCCAGGTTCGTAACATCGCCGACGTGACCACTGCGGTCGCAAAAGGCGATCTCAGCCGAAAGATTACGGTCGATGTGCGCGGTGAGATACTGGCGCTCAAAGAGACGATCAACACCATGGTTGATCAGCTCTCTTCGTTTGCCTCCGAAGTGACGCGTGTGGCGAAAGAGGTGGGAACCGAAGGCAAACTCGGGGGCCAGGCTAATGTACCGGCGGTCGCCGGCGTGTGGAAGGAATTGACCGAGTCAGTCAATTCGATGGCCTCCAACCTGACGAACCAGGTGCGCAACATCGCGGATGTTACGACCGCCGTCGCGCGCGGCGATCTGAGCCGGAAGATTACCGTTGACGTACGTGGCGAGATCCTTTCGTTAAAAGACACGATCAACACGATGGTCGACCAGCTCAACTCGTTCGCTTCGGAGGTCACCCGTGTAGCCCGCGAAGTAGGAACGGAAGGCAAACTCGGTGGTCAGGCGGAGGTGAAAGGCGTCGCGGGAGTCTGGAAGGACTTAACCGAAAACGTCAACCTGATGGCTTCCAACCTGACCGCGCAAGTCCGCAATATCGCCGACGTAACTACAGCGGTCGCCAAGGGCGATTTGAGCCGCAAGATCACGGTGGATGTCCGCGGTGAAATTTTGGCGTTAAAAGAGACCATCAACACGATGGTCGACCAGCTATCGTCTTTCGCATCCGAGGTAACGCGCGTGGCACGCGAGGTCGGTACCGAGGGCAAGCTGGGCGGCCAGGCAAATGTGCCTGGGGTCGCGGGGACCTGGAAAGAGCTTACCGAGTCCGTGAACTCCATGGCCTCGAACCTCACCAATCAGGTACGCAACATCGCGGAAGTCACTACCGCCGTCGCGCGCGGAGACCTGAGCCGTAAAATCACCGTCGATGTCCGCGGCGAAATTCTCTCGCTCAAAGACACCATCAACACCATGGTGGATCAGCTCTCATCGTTTGCATCGGAGGTGACACGCGTCGCGCGCGAGGTTGGTACTGAAGGCAAACTGGGTGGCCAGGCGGACGTGAAAGGCGTCGCGGGCGTATGGCGCGACTTGACCGAATCGGTCAACTCGATGGCCTCGAACCTCACGGCCCAGGTTCGTAACATCGCCGACGTCACCACCGCTGTCGCCAAGGGCGATCTCAGCCGAAAGATTACGGTCGATGTGCGCGGTGAGATTCTCGAGCTAAAGAACACTATCAACACCATGGTGGATCAGCTCTCGTCATTTGCGTCGGAAGTGACGCGCGTGGCGCGTGAGGTCGGTACCGAAGGCAAACTCGGCGGCCAGGCCGACGTCTACGGAGTCGCCGGCACCTGGAAGGATTTGACGGAATCGGTCAACTCCATGGCATCGAACCTCACCAACCAGGTCCGCAACATCGCCCAGGTTACAACCGCTGTAGCGATGGGCGACTTATCGCGCAAGATCACGGTCGACGTGCGCGGCGAAATCCTGGAGTTGAAGAACACGATCAATACGATGGTCGACCAGCTCAACTCGTTTGCCAGTGAGGTAACGCGCGTGGCGCGCGAGGTCGGTACCGAAGGCAAGCTGGGCGGCCAGGCCGAAGTGCGAGGCGTCGCGGGCGTCTGGAAGGACCTTACCGACAACGTAAACATCATGGCGGCGAACCTCACGACACAGGTGCGCGGTATAGCCAAGGTCGTCACCGCCGTGGCGAACGGCGACTTGAAACGTAAGCTGGTGCTCGAAACCAAAGGGGAAATCGCCGAACTGGCCGACACCATCAACGGAATGATTGATACCTTAGCGACGTTTGCCGACCAGGTGACCAGTGTCGCGCGCGAGGTCGGAATCGAAGGTAAGCTGGGTGGCCAGGCGCGCGTGCCCGGTGCGGCTGGAATCTGGCGCGATCTGACGGACAACGTCAACCAGCTCGCGGCGAACCTGACTACCCAAGTCCGCGCTATCGCGGATGTGGCCACCTCCGTAACCAGCGGCGATCTTACCCGTTCGATCGCCGTAGAAGCCCAGGGAGAAGTCGCTGCGCTGAAGGACAACATCAACCAGATGATCGGCACTCTGGCCGAGACCACCCGCCAGAATAAAGATCAGGACTGGCTGAAGACCAACATCGCCAAGTTCACCGGAATGCTACAGGGCCAGCGCGACCTCATGGCGGTCGCCCAACTGCTGTTGTCCGAACTCGCACCCGTGGTCGGCGCGCACGTAGGCACGTTCTTCATGGCCGAAACCCTCGAAGGGCAGACTACTCTGAAACTTTTGACCTCTTACGGCTCTACCGAACGCGACAACTTACCCACTCAATACAAGATCGGACAGTCGCTCGTGGGCCAGTGCGCGCGCGAGAAGGCACGCATGCTGGTTACAGACGTGCCGCGCGACTATATTCGTATCAGCTCGAGCCTGGGCGAGGCCACGCCGGTGAGCATTGTGCTGTTGCCGGTGCTGTTTGAAGGTGAGGCTAAAGCGATCATCGAGTTGGCGTCGTTCCGTTCGTTCAACGAAGTCCACCTCGCGTTTCTGGACCAGCTTACGCAGTCCATCGGCATCGTGCTTAATACGATCGCCGCCACCATGCGTACCGAGCAGTTGCTGAAGCAGTCGCAAGCACTCGCCGAGCAGTTACAAAAGACCAACCTCGAGCTTGAGGAAAAGGCCCAGCTTCTGGCCGAACAGAAGACTGAAGTCGAAACCAAGAATCGGGAAGTCGAGCAGGCCAAGGCGGCGCTCGAAGAGAAGGCCGAGCAGCTCGCGCTCACTTCCAAATACAAGAGCGAATTCCTGGCTAACATGAGCCACGAGCTGCGCACGCCGTTGAACAACCTTCTCATTCTGGCCAAGATGCTCTCCGAAAACTCGGAAAAGAATCTTTCGCCCAAACAAGTGAAGTACGCCGAAACCATTCACACTTCGGGAACTGACCTGCTGGCCCTTATCAACGATATTCTCGATCTCAGTAAGATCGAGTCGGGCAAAATGGATGTGGAAGTCGGTGGTGTGCGCTTCAACGAGCTGCAGGACTACTGCGCTCGCACATTCCGTCACGTGGCCGACGGCAAGGGTCTGGAATTCAACATAGATCTCGATCCGAAACTTCCCGAGTCCATTCACACCGATGCCAAGCGTCTGCAGCAGGTACTGAAGAATCTACTTTCGAACGCCTTGAAGTTCACAGCGCAGGGATTCGTCAAACTGCGGATCGAGCGCGCCGCTCAAGGCTGGCGGTCCAGCCACCCGGTGCTCGGCCGGGCTAAGACAGTGGTAGCTTTCTCAGTCACAGACACGGGAATCGGCATTCCCAAGGACAAACAGAAAATCATCTTCGAAGCGTTTCAACAGGCCGACGGTACGACCAGCCGTAAGTACGGCGGGACCGGATTAGGACTCTCGATCAGCCGCGAACTGGCGCGTTTACTCGGTGGCGAAATCGCTCTTGAAAGTGAGCCAGGTGTCGGCAGCACTTTTACTCTCTTTTTGCCGCAAACCTATCTTGGAGCCGTAGTGCAGCCCAGGAGCGATGGCCAGCAGCCGGGCGGTTCGGTGGGCGTGACTGAGCCGCTGCCCGAGGAGATGCGCGTCGATCTGATTCTGCCGCCCACGAAAACTAAGCCTCAGGCCGTCGTACTTGCCGAGGAAGAACTTGTGGAGATGATCGAGGACGACCGCAACAACATACATCCCGGCGATGCCATCCTGCTGATCATCGAAGACGATCCGACCTTTGCTCGTATTCTCGTCGACATGGCGCATAAGCGGCAGTTAAAAGCCTTGGTCGCATTACGCGGCAGCACGGCGCTGAGCCTCGCGCGCGAATTCCGGCCTGCCTGTATCACCCTGGATATTCTGCTTCCCGATATGGTCGGTTGGAGCATTCTCGATAGGTTGAAACACGATCCCATTACTCGACACATTCCCGTGCACATCATTTCGGGTAATGAGAACCGGCGCCGGAGTCTTGGTTTGGGCGCGATGACCCACCTAGAAAAGTCGCTCACCAAAGATGGTCTGGAGCAGGCTTTCGACTTCATTGGTGCCTCCGCGCGAAGGCATCAGCGCCGCCTGTTAGTCGTCTCCGGAGATTCAGCCCAGCGTAGTGCAATGCGCGCCGCGGTAGCTGCGGGCGATCTTGAAATTCTCGAGGCGTCCACCGGCGCGGAAGGCCTCGCCATCGCAGGGCGCGAACAGCTCGACGGCATCACTTTAGCGCTGCGCTTACCCGATATGAGAGCCGCCTCATTCATCGAGGACTTACAAAAAGATCTCTCGCGCCACGTCACGCCCGTGATCGTGTATGCGCCCGAAGCACTCGGCGAAACCGATGCCCGCGAAATCCGGCGCCTCGCTCGCGCCAGCCTGGTGCGGTATGCTCCTTCCCTTGAGCGGATGCTCGATGAAAGCGTGCTCCTGCTCCATCGGGATGAAACAGAGTTGCCTGAAGGGCAACGAAGTTTGCTGGCGGAACTGCGTCAGAAGGATCTCGTCCTGGCTGGGCAGAAGGTCCTCGTCGTCGATGACGATCTGCGAAACATCTTTGCCCTGACCAGCCTCCTCGAAGAACATAACGTTCATGTCATCCACGCCGAAAACGGCCGGGCCGGGATCGAACTTCTGCAGCAAAACCCGGATGTGGGTGCGGTCCTAATGGACATCATGATGCCGGAAATGGATGGTTACGAAACCATGCGGGCCATACGCAAGATTCCACAGTTCGCCACCCTGCCGATCATCGCGTTGACCGCAAAAGCCATGAAGGGCGACCGTGAAAAGTGCCTCGAAGCCGGCGCGAGCGACTACGTAACCAAGCCCGTGGATCTCGATCATCTTTTCAGCGTTATGCGCGTGTGGATCAGTGCCGGAAACGACGCGCTCACTGCTTCTGCCGAAAACAGCGGAACGGGAGCGAATGTTATTGCCGCGCGGAGGCGCGCTTCGTCCGCCATCGCTTCTGAAGAGCCGGCCGAGATCGTAGACGATGACCGTAACTCGATTCAGTCGGGCGATTCCGTCCTTCTCATCGTGGAAGATGATCCCACCTTCGCGCGTATTCTGGTCGATGCCGCTCACGAGAGAAATCTTAGAGCCGTGGTCGCGCTGCGCGGCAACACCGCGCTGAGTCTTGCGCGGGAGTTCAAGCCATTAGCCGTCACGCTCGATATCGGATTGCCCGACATGATCGGTTGGACTATTCTCGACCGTCTGAAACACGATCCGCTAACACGTCACATTCCGGTGCATATCATTTCGGGCGATGAGGACCGGCGGCGGGGCCTGGCTTTGGGCGCGATGACCTATCTGGAAAAATCGCTCATCCGTGAAGGTCTCGCGCAGGCCTTTGGAGTGATCGGCGACTCCACGCAGCGGCGTACCCGAAAGCTGCTCATCGTGACTGCAACGCCCATGGCATACGAGGCGATTCGTACAGCCGTTGCCGGCAATGACGTGGAAACCATGGAGGCGCACAACATCTCCGAAGCGCTCAGGGTTGTCGGACAACAGTACCTGGATGGCCTTGTGGCCGCACAACGTCTTGAAGGCGCAACCGCGGCCGAGTTGATCCATCAACTGCAGCAATACGTTACCCCCTACACGCCGCCCGTAGTCGTTTATGGCCAGGGCCTGACTGATA
>JAFAWA010000343.1 GCA_019242155.1 Terriglobia bacterium
AAAAACGCCCGGATCTGTTCCAGGCTCAACCGTTCCCCTGCCTCCACGCTGATGGTCAATTCCCAGCATGCCGAAATACCGCTCCAGGCTCATTTCCTGTGAGAAACGAACCCTCTCCCCAGGCTCATCTCCTATGAGAAAAGACTAAGCATTCTCCCCTCATCTGCGGCGTGATACCATGTGTGGCTTAACTTGAGTCGCAAGTTGGTGGGTATGCTGCGTCTGTAGCATGTGCCACAAGAATACCCAGACGATGGAGGATCGATGAGTCCGCAAGAAGTATTGGAACTTGCTAAGAATAGCGATGCCAAACAGCTCGATCTGAGATTCACAGACATTCCGAGCTTGCAGCATCACGTTTCCTACCCGATCAGCGAGCTGGAAGAAAGCAGCTTTGAAGACGGCTTCGGAATGGATGGGTCCAGCATCCGCGGTTGGGCGGCGATTCACGAAAGCGATATGCTCCTCATACCCGACCCCAACACGGCGGTCATGGACCCGTTCGCTGAGACTCCCACGCTGATCATGTACGGGGACGTTAAGGACCCGATCACCAAACAGCGCTACGAACGAGACCCACGGTGGATTGCCCAGAAAGCAGAGATGTATCTCCGCAACAGCGGCATCGCCGACACCGCCTATTTCGGAGCCGAAGCCGAATTTTTCATCTTCGATAACGTGAGCTTCGACCAGAATCAGCACTCCGCGTACTATTTCGTCGATGCGGAGGAGGGGCGCTGGAATTCGGGCAGGCGCGACAACAATCTCGGTTACCGGCCGCGATACAAAGAAGGCTACTTCCCGGTGCCGCCCACCGACCACTACCAGGATCTGCGCAGCGAAATGGTTCAGGCGATGCTCAAATGCGGCCTGACCATCGAGTGCCATCACCACGAGGTCGCAACCGGCGGCCAATGCGAAATCGATCAGCGCTTCGACACCCTCGTGCGCTCGGCCGACAACATGATGATGTACAAATACATCATTCGCAACGTGGCCAATCAGTACGGCAAAACCGTGACCTTCATGCCCAAGCCGATCTTTGCCGATAACGGCAGCGGCATGCACACTCACCAGAGTCTGTGGAAAGAGGGCAAACCGCTGTTCGCAGGTGACTGCTACGCCGGAGTCAGCCAGCTCTGTTTGAACTATATCGGCGGCCTCTTGAAGCATGCGCGAGCGCTGTCGGCCATCATTGCCCCCACCACTAATAGCTACAAGCGGCTGGTCCCCGGATATGAGGCGCCGGTGAACCTCGCTTACTCGCGCCGCAATCGTTCGGCTGCCTGCCGCATTCCGATGTACTCGGCCAGCCCTAAAGCCAAGCGCGTCGAGTTCCGGCCGCCCGATCCCGCCGCCAATCCTTATCTGGCCTTCTCGGCAATGATGATGGCCGGGCTCGACGGCATCCTGAATAAGCTGAATCCCGGCGAACCGCTCGATAAGGACATCTATGATCTCTCGCCCGAAGAGATGAAGAGTGTTCCCTCCATGCCCGGCTCGCTCGAAGAGGCTCTGAACAGCCTGGAAGACGACCATGCGTTTCTGCTTCGCGGCGACGTTTTCACCGAGGAGTTGATTGAGACCTACATCGACTACAAGCGCAAGAATGAAGCCGATGCCGTGAGGCTCCGGCCGCACCCGTACGAGTTCGCGCTCTATTACGACATTTAATGCCCGATCGCGCCGGTGTCCCCGATGCCGGCGCTTTCGCTCGCAACTCAACCTGCTTGCAAGGCTCGATCGTTCAAATCAACGCCTCTCGGGGCGGCCTTCCCAAACACCCAATCGCCTCCGGCTATATCGGCGAGCTTGGGATTGAAGGTGACCTTCACGCGCATCCCCAAATTCACGGCGGCCCGGCGAAAGCGATCCTCCTGATCGCGGCCGAAGTCGTCCACGACTTGACTGCGCGCGGTTTCTCCTTATTTTATGGCGCGCTCGGCGAGAATCTAACAACCCAGGGCATAGCAATCAGCCAGTTGCGAATCGGCGATCGATTGCGGGCCGGCGGCGCGCTTCTCGAGATCACGAAGCCGCGCGGCCCCTGCCAGGCCCTTCGCATCTACGGTGAATCTCTCGCGGCGCAGATCTGCGACGCTCGCGTAAAGGCTCTCGATCCGCTATCCCCGCGCTGGGGCATGAGCGGGTTTTACGCCCGCGTGGTCGAGCCAGGTATCGTTCGGACCAACGACACAATCGAAAGCTACAATAGGCTGTCCATATCCCCACTACTACAGGAGCATTCATGAAGGCTAAGCGAATCGGCATTCTTACGGGCGGCGGCGATGTGCCGGGTTTAAACTCAGTGATCAAGTCGGTGGTTTACAGGGCGGCCGAGGTGGGCAGTGAAGTGATCGGAATCCGGCGCGGGTGGGAAGGCTTGACTCACTTGAATCTCCGCGACCCTGCCAGCCGCGAGCGCTACGTGCTGCCGCTCGACCGCGAAAATACCCGGACCATCGACCGCACCGGCGGCACGTACCTGCATACCTCCCGGACCAATCCTTCCAAGATGAAGAAGCTCCCGCCCGCGCTCCAGGAGCAATCCTTCCCCACTAAGGAGAGCAAAGGCAGCGTAACTTATGAC
>JAFAWA010000402.1 GCA_019242155.1 Terriglobia bacterium
GCTTTGACGACGATATTCTGCGTGATTTCACGCTGCACAGTGAAGTTCCATTGCAGCAGGCGCATGGGGCGGCCCGCGTTCGGGTCGAGCAGCGTGGGCGGCGCCACGACGGCTCCCACCGGCTGGCCCGCGCTCGGACTGAAATTCGGCCACTGCACCGTCACGTTGGACGGGATCCCGTTCTGCAGCAGGCCGACCGTCTGCCCGAATGCCGGCGTGTTGGTGCTGGCGGTGTTGGTGGTGCTGCCGGTCTGAACGGAATTAGCGCCGTAAACGATGCCGAAGCCGCCGTTGAGCACGGTTTTGGTGGTGAGCTGGTAGGCTGCGCCCAGGCGCGGTCCGATCGCGTAAGGATAGTTGTGTGCGAACCGGCAGTTGCAGGTGGCTTCGAAAATCTGCCCGCCCGGATATCCCGATGCCGACGGATTCGGCACCGTGGCAGAGAACGAGGCATACCGGCCGTACTGCTCGCGCTGGTAGGTTCCGTAGTCCCAACGCAGCCCGTAGTCCATGGTCAATCTGCGAGTGACTTTCCAGGAGTCTTGCACGTAGAGCGCGCTCTCGTAGTTCTCGGTCATAGCCGCGATGGGCGCATTGATCGTGGCGGAGCTTATGCACCCCAGCAGGAACGAAGCGAAACCAAAACCGGCAAAGCCGTTGGATATGGTCTGCGCATTGAGTGTGGGCTGCGTGGTACAGGTCGAAAGGGGGATGGTCGAGTTGGCTCCGTTGATGACCGTGAAATATTGGCCGGCGGAGTAACTCCAGTTGTAATTGGGGAACTTCTGCTGCCGGATTTCGCCGCCGAGCTTAAGCGAATGCGAGCCCAGCACGTACGACGCGGAAGCACCGATGAAGGGACGCCGCTCAAAGAAATGCTGGTCAAACGATCCGCCGATCGTACTCAGGCCGCCTTCCGCCGTATTGGCCGGCTGCGTGATGGCGAGGTTTTGAGCGTTGAGGCCGTTGGTATTGATGATGGGGAAGGTGCGGGCCGCGGTCTGTCCGGGGATGCCTAGCGTCTTCTGGGCGTCGAACGGGAAGTTCTGGCTTTGCAGCAGGAAGTCGGAGTCGTTCCAACCGAGAGTGGTGTGGAGCAAGAGCCGCGGGGTCGCGGTGTAGTCCAGGTTCAGACGGAACGTCCTCGCGGCGTTTCCGGAAATGGCGGAGCCGGTAATGTCGTTCGGCAGGTCGTCGGCGGCAGTGATTGTGCGGGGCGTGCTGGTGTTGGTCCGCTGGAAGTAGAACGCGGTATGCAACTTGGCGCCTACGTTGTGGTCGATCTTGATGGAAGGGATGCTGGACACACGGCTCTGGTCGAAGGGAGCCAGATAATTGGCGCCCGCCGCGCCCGCGTTGGGACCCTGCGGCAGCGGCACCAGCGCCAGGATCTTGGCCGCGACCGGATCAAAGCGGGATAGCGGAATCTGGTTGTTGGGGAAAGGATTCCGAACCACGACACCGTTGACGGTGACGGTATCGTTCGGATCGAAGATGGTGCCGCTCGGGATAGTGCGGTTCAGCGGGTCAACGTAGGGGCCGGAAGCCGTCGTGACCAGTCGATTTTCTGTCGTGATGAGATTCGAGAAATCGCCGTTGCGGTAGGCAGGAATCGGCACCGTGTCCGGCAGGGTGTTATTGATCAGCTTCTGGCGGAACTGTTCGAAGCTGAAGAAGAAGAATGTCTTGTCCTTGCCGTTGTAAATCTTGGGAATCCATACCGGACCGCCCACCGTGAATCCGTAATCGTTCTGGCGAAGCTTGTTCTTGATGCCGGTATAGGGTTGCGCGGCGTTCAGCGCCTCGTTCACCAGGTAGTCATAACCGCTGCCGTGTAAACTGTTGGTGCCGCTTTTCGTCACCATGTTCACTATCGCGCCGCCCGCGGTGCCGAACTCCGGGGCGAAGTTGCTGGTCAGAATGGCGATCTCCTGAATCGCTTCCGTCGACGGCTGGGTCTCCATGGTGGCCCCGAGAAGCCGCGTACTGGTGGGGTTCATCGTCGCGCCGTCCAGGCGAGACTGCAGCGTGTTGGCGGGCGTTCCGTTCACCACCGCAGAGACAACCGCGCTAAAAGAGCCGCTATCCTGATACTGGATTCCGGGAAGCAGCCGTGAAGCCGCAAAGTAATCGCGCAGGCCGTCATTAGTCGCGCCGACCGAGAGAAGCGGCAGGTTGTCAAGCTGTGACAAGGTGACGGTGTGCACCAGTTCGCTGCTTTCGGTCTGTAAGAGGGAAGACTCCGCCGTCACGGTCACAGCCTCACTGGTTTCGCCCACTTGGAGCGCTATATCTTCGCGCATGGTTTGGCCGGCGTCCAGATGGAATTTCGTATGTGAGTATTGCCTGAAGCCCGGCACCGTGACGCCGAGGCTGTAGTCGCCCACCGGCAACTGGGAGACGGTGTAGTTTCCGGTATCGGAGCTGGCGGCTTTAAATAACGCTCCGTTTTCAAGATTATGAACCTCGACGGAAGCATTCGCGATAGCGGCTCCCGAAGGGTCGGCTATGGTTCCGGTGATTGTGGCCAGGCTGGTTTGGCCAAAAGCTGCTGATGCAGACAAACAAAGTACGGCTACGAGCGAGACTCGCTTCATTCCAAAAAATTCCCCTTAACAATTCGTCGATTGAGGTGAATAAGATGAGGCACACATACCCCCAATTCACCCGCCCACCTTGCAAGTACTTTACCTCGCACTGCGTGGGTGTTGTCAATCGCCGAAACTTGATAGCTGCCATCAACGAAACTGATACGCGCGTGGCGCGGTCGCGAGAGCTGTGATATGGTCTGCGAAGGCTTCATATCAAGGAGAAACATTTATGGCCAAGATGTCCGCTTGGGTCCTGTTCGGCGCGGCTGCGCTCTCGATTCTTGTGCAAAACCCGGTGTCAGCATTTTCCGACGACGCTACGGCGCCGGTGCGGCTCGACCCGGACAAGGTCGCGGGGATCGGGCTCACGGCGATTCCGCCCGATGCTTTCAAGGACATTCTTGAAAGCGGTGAGTTGAACATGCGCGTCGCAAAGTTATTTGATGGCAAGGAACTGCGCGTGGAGATCTTCGAGTCGACGCCGGCCAGGACCAATCACCGCAAGCGGCCGACGGATGGCGATGAGTTCGTGTACGTGCTGAGCGGGAAGCTGACTCTTACCGAGGTCAACGGGAAAAAGCACGAGTTCCATCCGGGCCAGTCGCTCGTGCTGCCGGCCGGATACAACGGAAGCTGGGAGATGCACGGG
>JAFAWA010000033.1 GCA_019242155.1 Terriglobia bacterium
AAACTCCCGATTCGAGCTCTTGCGAGCCGTCATCGACCAGTTCGGTTTCGGGCTTCCAGGCGAGATAGCCCATCTGTTCGAGCCACGAGTTGATGTAGACGATTTCGCGAGTGGCGGTGAATCCGTGATCGGAGCAGATGAGGATAGCGGCCGAGTCGCCATAGAGGCGAAGAGTCTCGCCGAGGATGTCGTCCACCGTTCGGAAGTAATCCCAGGCCATCTCGCGGATGCGCAGGTACTCGGGTTCCGGATGTTCGGGCTCAAGGCGCGGGTCGAGGTAATACCAGAGGAGGTGCTGCAGCTTATCGACGCCATCGAATACGACGCCCACCAGATCGGCGGGATCTTCGGCCATTAAGTGGTTCAGAACTTGAAACCACTGCCGTTCGCGCTCGATGTGCAGCCCAATCCAGGATTTGTAGTCGTCCATGGGCGCGCCGACGACGGATTTGCGCTCCTCTTCGAAATCGATCGCGAGCTTTTTTACATCGAACCCTTCGAGATCCCGTTTGAGCTGATCGATGACTGAGGGCGGATGGCTGAGCCGCTTCATCCAGCGCCAGGAGACCCAGCCGGGAATGACCCAGCCTTCGATTTTGGGCGCGGGCTGATGGGCGACGAAATTGAGCGCACCGGCGCGGCGGCCCTGCCGGTTCACGATGGACCAGATAGTTTCCGCTGTAAATTGGCGGGAAGAGACGAGCTCAACGGATGTGGAGTTGGGATTGGCGTACTGCATGAAGCCGAGGACGCCATGCTGTCCCGGGGTCCTTCCGGTAACTAGAGAAGACCAGGCGAGGGGTGTGAGGGGCGGAACCGTGGACATCAGGTGGCCGCGAGCGCCTTCACTCTGGAAACGGGCCAGGTGCGGCATGATGCCGCGGGCCATCAGATCGTCAAGCACGGTGAAAGTTGCGCCGTCCAGGCCGAACAGAATGACTTGCGGCTTCATGCCACTTTCCTTTCGGCGGAGGCTTCGAGATGGAGCATTAGGAAATCGAGCAACTGGCCCACGGTGATGTCTTTGAGGTTCTGTTCTTTGGCTTGCGCCATGAATTCGGGGAACGGGAGCGATTGTCCGAAGTGACCTTCGAGGGCCGAACTCAGACCTACGGCGTCGATCGACTCGAAGCCGAGTTCGTTGAAGATGCCGGTCTGATCGGTGATGACGAGGCTGTGATCCCAATCCTCGCGCGCGTCCTGCAAAAGATCGATCAAGTCGTGCCGTACCCGCTCCCTCGTTAACAACTCCACTGTTGATCTCCCCTTTTGTTATTTGAAAGCGACCGCAATTACCGTTTCGCCTTCGCGCGCGGTAGCCACCGATACGGTGTCTTCCGCATTCACGGCCGAACCCGGATCGGCTACCTCCATCATGCCTTGGTTTGCATCCATTTTCACCAAAACCAGAGATTTCCAGTACTCCCCGCTGCCGGCGGGATTGAGATACCGGGCGGCTACCTGCTTGGCGGCAACGGCGCGGAGCAGCCATTCAGAGCGATCTGGCGCGCGGCGGAGCCAGTCCAACTCGTCAGGCAGGAGGCATTCGGGGTCATAACATTCACCGGCATCGACGGCAAGAACCGAGCACTGGGCGGGACCGGCCACGGCTACCGATACGGGTCCGGTGAGCCAGGCCGCAATTTTTGGCACGGGAACTTCGGCGGCCCAGAAGCCCCCGGCCTGCAATCGGCCATCGGGATGAGACTCGATTTCGATATCGGCCGGGAAGAGCGGGCGGTCATGGTAGCGGAAGGTCCAGGAACGGACGGCGTCCTTGGCGGTGATGCGCAGCAGAAGCCAGTTCGGGCGGTCTTCGAGACGCACGCGCTCGAATTCGGGTGTCTCGCGGCGGTTGAGGAGTATGCGCATCCAGACCTCGCCCGCGAGCCCTTCGCGCTCCTGGTCGCCGCGCATGTGGAAGAGCCGGCACTGGTAGCCGCGGGATTCAAGAGCGGGAACGGAGACGGGCGCGCTGGGGTATTCGGTTTTGGGCCAACGCCAGCAGTTGTAAATGGTGGGAGGCCAGTAGAAGCGCCAGTCCTCCCATCCGGTGACGCGAAGCCAGAGGCGGCCGTCGGGAAGAATGACGTCGTAATCGGCGGCCAAGGTCCGCTGATTGACGTGGCGTAACCGAAGCCGGTAATCGAGAACGGTACCGGGAGGCGGATTCTCGCAATATTTCACCAGGCCGGCGACTTTTACGGGCAGCACTACGAAGCCCTGATCGAGGTATTCGAGCGGCCAGTAGCCTACCAGTTGACCGGCGGCATCGAGCAGGTAGGGATCGATCTGAAACTCGGGGCGCGGTTCGGAACGTAATAACTTGTCGACCGGCAGGATTTCGAGTTTGGCGTGCAGTCCGTTTTCGGCTACCTGATCGATGGCGCAGATGCCTTGAAAACTGGGGCCATGAAACATGCGGTGCGTTTCGTAAACGTCGCGGCCGGAGCACATGGGAGCGCGGGCATTTTTCAGGGGCACTTCGATGGGGAGAGGGGCGTCGGCGAAGCGGCGGTCGAGGAGAACCGTGCTTTGCGAGAGAACGCCGCCGGAAGGTTTGTCTTCGCGGATGGTGACGCGGACTTCGAGGGCATCGGCGACGGCGGAGCGAGCATGGACCTTGGCGGCGATTTGTATTCTGGTGGGCTCTTCGTCTTCGGCGGCGTTCAAGGGACGGAACACCTGCATATCGGCGCAACCGGTCACCTGGAGACCGGGGCCGAGCAGCGCGGCCGCCTGGCACATCAACTCGAGACTGCCGGTGAGCGGCATCACGTAAATACGGTTGGTCTGATTGTTGCGCTCGGAGGCCGGGTAATAGAGCGAATGATCTTTCACATAGAGATGCTCGTTTAGATCGAGGCTCAGGGCGAGGGTGAGCGATTCGCCGGGAGTGTGCTGGATGACGCTTGCGGTATGAAGCAGCGAGTTCAGGCGGGGTGCGGCGGGGGCCGAGCCGGCGGAGGCAGAGGCGCTCCCAGCAGGCATCTTCTGTTCCAGGAATTCGAGTACCTGGCGCAGAGTTTTCAGTTTGGCGACGGCCTCCATGTCGCCGTCGTCCCCGAGCGCGGTTTCAGTGGATAGTTCGCGGAGCGCTCCGAAGATTTCGACGCGTTTGATGGAGTCGATGCCGAGATCGGCTTCGAGGTCCTGATCGAGGCCGAGCATTTCCTGCGGGTATCCGGTGCGGTCGCTGACGACGCGGAGCAGCAGGACCGTAAGATCGGCGGGAGCTGGGGCCGGAGCTGACTCGCGAGACTGGACGGGTGGTGCGATGGAGGGCGGTGCGGGTTGCGCCACTACTGCCAGAGCGGGAGGGGCGATCACGGGCGGCGCGGCTGGGGTGGGGTAGATCTCTTGACCGCGTGCGGGGTTCACTGCCGGAGGCCGCAAGGCCTGCCCCACGGTGGCTTTGAGGATGGCTTCTTCCGTTTGGAGGAACTCCTCC
>JAFAWA010000099.1 GCA_019242155.1 Terriglobia bacterium
GCCGGCGCTCCACCCGGTCCTGGCCTTGTGACAGAAGTACGTTCTTCGGCTCGAAGTGGGCAAGGGCCGCTCGCTTTTCCAAAGTAGAAGTCGCGAAGGGCGCCGGCGTTTCCGCTAATACTCTATGTACGTGCGCGGGATCGAAAAGGAGCACCAGCCGCCTGCCAAACAAATCGATCATCAGCGGGCCGGTCCCGTATTTATTTCGCAGACGCTGCATGCGGCGAATCGCCCGGCGGTCGAGATCGAACCGTTCCGCGAGCGCCAGTATTGCCGGCCTCCGGATAATGACTCCTTTGGCAATGGTAGGAAGGAACACATCGCCCATGACAGCTAGCGTTTCCCACAAACTCGCTTTAGGGACAAGTTCCGAAACCGGCCGGGCGATGTTCAGAGCATCTGTTCTCGCGTGCGTACTTTGCATGTCTGGTGGCCGAGAACGATACTGCAAGTGAACCGCCGTAGCTGACAAACGCCCAATTCGCGAGTCTGATTGACGGCCGGCCTACTTACCGCTTCGGCACGTTATAGGCGAAGTTGAACTGCAAGACCACGCGGTCGCCTTTATACTCAGTGGGCAGCGGGGGAAAAGGGTTGGAGGCGCTGATGCCGGCCACGGCTGCGCGGTCGAGCGCATCGGTTCCCGAGTTTGTGACGATCACCAACTTCGGCACGGAACCGGTGCGACTGATCGAGAACTGGACTCCGACCCTTCCCCGCCGCCCTAATTTGGCGCTCTCCGGGATCACGGCGAGCCAGTTGCGCCGTACTGCGGCCAGCACCTGCATCAGATACGGCCGGAAGTCCACGCCTTGCGGATCACTGAGCAACTCCAAATTGCTGCCTTGCACACCGGGGGTGGGCGGCAGATTGAGTCCGTCGCCGATGCCGCCGGTGCCCGAGAGATCCAGGTCACCCACCGTTACTCCCCCCGAAGGCTTGCTCCTCACAGCCTGGCGAATGGCCTCGTCGACAGAGGCGTTCGGAATGGCAACTTTACTCTGTCCGGGTGCCACCGGGGCCGGCGGGGCCGCGGGATTCTCGAGCACGATCTTCGGTTTCTCAATAGGCTCAATCTGCGGAGTGAGTTGAGAAAGCTGCGGTACGTCGGGCTTGGGCGGGGCATTCTCTACTTTGGGCGCTTCCGGCAACGGGGCGGTTTGTGTTTGCGGCAATGGCTCCTGGACGCCCGGTTGAAAGGCCCGAGGACGGGTGGTCGAAGGCGCGCCATGAGGAATCTGCACCTTGGGACGCTCGACTTCGGCGACCGCATCGAACTCCTTACTGATTTTGCCCTTGTTGGGAGCGCGCTGCGTCAGTTCCGTAGGAAACTCGAGGATTTGTATAACATGGCGCCGGGTTTCGGTGCGGTCGGGCTCGGCCGAGCGTGCGGGGATCAGCAGAAGCAGCCCAATGATCACTCCATGGGCCAACAACGAGAGCACAGCAGCCTTCTCGTGCCGGGACCGGTCACTCGGGTTGCCCCACTCCGTCAGGAGGTGAAGTTCAGGGTCACTGGGGGGGTGCAGCTACTGTTTTCCTCCCGCTTCGAGAGTTTGCGAGACCACGTGTGCGTGTGCCTTAATCTTATCAAGAATTGCCAGCGCAGCCCGCATTGTTAGACGCGCGGACTGCCCCGAACATTTCGGCGTTTTTCGCGTCTCTATGCTGTCCAGAAAGGCTTCCAGTTGTAACTTAAGAGGTTCCACTTTTTCTACGGGCGCCTGCTCGAAGTGGATCTGACCGGAGGGCACCGAAAAAACCGCGAGTTCCTGACGCGTGTAATCGAGCGATAGATACTGCTGCGGTTGAAAGAGGCGCAGTTTGCGAATGCGTTCGGTAGAGATCCGGCTGGCCGTAAGATTCGCGACGCAGCCATTAGCAAATTGTAGGCGGACGTTGGCAATATCCACCTTGGGAGAAAGGATGGAAACGCCGGCCGCACGAATCTCGGCCGGTTCGGCGCGCGTGAGTGCCAACACGATATCCACATCGTGAATCATGAGGTCGAGTACGACATCCACATCGAGACTGCGTGGGCTGAAGAGGTTCATGCGGTGAATCTCGAAAAACAGCGGCAGTGTTGCGCGGCGTTCGAGCTCTATAACGGCCGGATTGAAGCGCTCCAGGTGGCCCACCTGCAAGATGCATCCGGTTCGGGAGGCGATCTCGATCAAGCGGTCAGTAGCTGTAAGGTCCGGTGCAACGGGCTTCTCGACCAGGACATCAATCCTGTTCTCCATGAGACTGGCAGAGATCTCCTCGTGGACAGACGTGGGTGCGGCGACGATCGCGGCGTCTACGAGGCCGATGAGATCCCGGTAATCAGTGAAGGGCATCGCGCCGGAGGCGGCCGCGGCTTCAACAGCTCGCTCCTGAACGATATCTACTACGGCCAGTAACTGGGCCCGCGGGGACTCGTGGATGACGCGACAGTGGTTCTTACCGAACTGGCCGGCCCCAACGACCGCGAGACGGAGTCCCGGCACGACTACGCCCCAAATCCCAAGATGGCTATGTGGGCTTCATTGGCCGCTGTGATCATTTCTTCTTTGTCCAGCATAAGAGTCCTTCCAGCCTCCACTGCGAGTGTAGTCGCGCCGGATTCGAGCATCACTGGAATTGTGCCCAGTCCGACCACCGGCACGTCGAAAAGCATGTGCTCCCGGCGGCGCGCGACTTTCACCAGAGTCAGCTTTCGGCCGTTCACCAGAGCGGCCGCGCGGCGAAGCATGGAGTCCGTACCTTCCATGGCTTCCAAGGCGACACAGGCGCGCTCGCAGATGACGACGCTTTGGCCGACATCGAAGCCGGCAAGGGCATTGGCTACGCGGCGTCCGTACTCGATATCAGCCGCTTCTGCGCGATCCGGCCGGCGGCGGGTCATCGCGCCTTCGATGGCCAGCAACGGCTTTAGCAAGACTGTCGAGTCACGCAGGTGGATGCCTTCGTTATTCAGTATCTTTACTACGCCGCCGATCAGGCCATCGGTGTTCTTCGAAGGCAGCGTTGCCAGCAGTTTCATCAGACGCCAATCGGGACGGATAGAGGAGAAGATCTTGGCGTGCTTTACCTGGCCGGCCATGACGACCTCGGTGATGCCTTCCCGCTTCAGGATCTGGATGAGTTTGCCCAATTCACCGAGCGAGACCCAGTGGCAGCCTGGGGCCGCTGTTTCAATCTCCCGGGCTGCCTCTTCCTGAATGGCCACTACGGTTATATCGTGACCCATGCGGCGCGCGCTCTCGAGAGCCAGCAGAGGAAACCGGCCGTTTCCTGCGATTAATCCGTATCGCATCACTTGATGAAGCCGCGCTCGGAGGAGCGGATGAAGTCGATAAGCTGGTGCACTTCAGGGCAGGGAGGAACTTCCGCGGCGATACGTTCCACTGCTTGCGAGGTATTCAGCTGAGAACGGGTAAGTAATCGAAATGCAGTCTGGAGCGATTCGATGGAGGATCGCTCGAAGCCGCGGCGCTCCAAGCCGATCGCATTCGCGCCAAACACTGCCACCTCCGGCTTGATGCTCGTGAGCGAATAAGGCAGCACGTCCTGTTTCACCACTGTGTATGGACCGACAAAAGCATGGCGTCCAATACGGCAGAATTGGTGGACGCCGCTGAATGGGCTGACATCTGCCCAGTCCTCAATGACCACATGACCCGCCAGTCCCACGCTGTTGCCGAGGATGACATGACTGCCGATCTGGACATCGTGCGCAACGTGCGTATAAGTCATCAGGAGGTTGTCACTGCCGATCCTTGTGACTAGACCGCCGCCCTCCGTGCCGCGATGGATGGTGACGAACTCCCGTACGCCATTGCGATCGCCTATATATGTTTCGGCGCGCTCTCCGCGGTATTTCTTGTCTTGAGAAGCTACTCCTACTGTGGAGAAAGGAAAGAAGACGTTATCTTCGCCGATCCAAGTGGGGCCTTCGAGATAAATATTCGCCATCAAGCGCGTGCGGGGGCCGATTTCCACTTCGGAGTTGACGATGCAGTAGGGGCCTATATCGGCGCTTTCCGCGACCCGCGCTCGCGGATCGATGATCGCGGTGGGATGTATGGGCATGCTTACGTACTGGCGGCGACAGACGTCGTTTCTTCCTTGTCGGCCAGTTTGCACATCACTTCCGCTTCGGCCACCAGCTGGCCATCCACCATGGCTTTTCCGGCCATCTTGGCTACGGTTGCTTTACGTTTGACTACGGACATTTCGAGCCGCAAGGTATCGCCGGGAACCACAGGCTTACGGAAGCGAGCGTTTTCGATTGCTACGAGCAGCACGAGTTTCTGCTGCCGGTCGGGAATGTACTTCAGCACTAACACACCGGCGGCTTGCGCCATGGCTTCGACGATAAGTACTCCCGGCATGACTGGAAAATCCGGAAAGTGGCCCGTGAAGAACGGCTCATTTACAGTAACGTTTTTGATGCCGACGATGCGGTCAGCGGAAAGCTCGACAATCCGGTCGACCAGCAGGAACGGGTACCGATGCGGCAAGATCTCCCGTATCTCATTGATATTTAAAATCGACATGAAAGTCGTTATTATAGCAGCCGTGGATCCGATCCTTGCTTATCTTAGGGCGCAGCAGTCCGAAATGGTCAAGGTCACACGCCGGTTCGTGGAGTGTGAATCGCCCACCGACGACGCGGCTGCCGTGAATCGATTTGCGGACCTGGTGTCCGACAGTTTCGGTAATTTGGCTTCGTTCCGCAAAGCGGCGGGCGGTGCTTACGGCAGTCACCTTTTCGGAGAGTTGTCCTTGCCCGGCCGGCGCAAGCAGAGGCGGGTTCTGGTGTTGGGGCACTTGGACACAGTTTGGCCTTTGGGAACACTTCGAGCGATGCCTTTCCGCAATGAGTCCGGGCGGCTCTGGGGACCCGGAGTTCTGGACATGAAAGGTGGGATCGTGCTCCTGCTGTTCGCGGCACGAGCCCTACGGGAGTTAGGCACCCCGGTAGGTTCGCGCGTCTGGCTGCAGTTGAATGCGGACGAGGAAGTGGGCAGCCCGTCGTCGCGGCCGCTAACCGAAAAGAACGCAGCCGGCGCGAAAGCGGTGCTGGTGCTGGAGCCGGGGACAGGGTTGAAAGGTAAGCTCAAGACGGCGCGCAAGGGTGTGGGCAATTTCGAAGTCAAAGTGCAAGGCAAGGCCGCCCATGCGGGCCTGGACTTCGAAGCGGGCGCAAGCGCGATCCGCGAACTGGCCCGGCAGATCACGCGAATCTCTACCTTCTCGGATCTTCGAAGAGGCATTACGGTGAACGCGGGCGTGATTTCCGGTGGGACGCGTCCGAACGTAGTCGCGGCTGAGGCCCGGGCGGAAGTGGATATTCGGGTGAAGCGCGTCGAAGACGCACGCGCGTTGGAGAAGAAGTTCCGTACGCTCGAGCCTTACGACGCGCGCTGCAGCCTTGAAATCCGGGGCGGATTGAACCGGCCCCCCATGGAACGCTCGTCCGGGGCCGCGGATCTGTTCCGCCTGGCGAAGGGCCTGGCTCAAGAACTGGGAGTGGAACTCGAAGAATCATTGAGCGGCGGCGGTTCGGACGGCAACTTCACCGCAGCCCTGGGCGTACCGACGCTCGATGGGCTGGGCGCAGTAGGAGAGGGCGCACATGCCCTGCATGAAAGCATCCTGATCGACCGGATGGCCGATCGGGCGGCCTTGCTCGCAAAACTTCTAGCGGCTGCATAGTCCACGATAGGTCTCTCTCCTACCGGCGGCAAGCGGCGATTACGGAAAATCCTAATCTTTTTTGGCTTTGGAATCAGGCGCATTCACCGCAGCGGGGGGCAACCCGCCAAATCGATGAGTTACATGAAGGTAGGAGTGTTCATGAGATTTTACTCGTTTGGAGCGGTGTGTGTCTTAGCGTTGGCGGGCTCGGTAACAGCACAGACGCTCATCGACCTGCGTACTCAGACCAAAAGCGTAGATTTTTCAGCGGCCAGTTCTACCAAGCCTTCGCAGGTCGGGACAACGCTACCCGCCACATGCGCCGTAGGTCAGACGTTTTTGAATACCAGATCTCAACCGGGCCAAAATCTCTATATCTGTACCGCAGCCAATGTATGGACCGTGCAGGGTGGCGGCGGCGCGGGAGCGCCGAATTACTCCAGCTCATTCAGTTCGTCCACGACTGTAACAGTGTTAGGAACAACGCACAAACTCGGAACGGCAAATCTCATCGTAGACACCTATGACAACAGCAACCCCGCAAGGCTGGTCGAACCTGACAGTATTTGGATCAATCCCATCACTTACGATGTGGTCGTCAACTTTGCACAGCCGCAAAGCGGAATGCTCGTGATCAATGCGACCGGCGGCGGAGGTGGAGGGAACATCACTAGTGTGTTCGGACGGACCGGGGTTGTAACAGCGCAGAGCGGCGATTATTCCTTTGCTCAGATCAGCGGTAGTGTGGCAGGAACACAGTTGCCGGCGGCGGGCGGCGATGTATCTGGCACACTCGGGAACGCGACCGTCACAGGGTTACGTAACCGGACGGTTTCGGCGGCTGCTCCAGCGGCCGGTCAGGCACTTGCGTGGGATGCTGGGACCGCACAATGGGAACCGCAAACGATCAGTGGCGGCGCGGGGCTTGCCTCACAACTGGGCGACTTTCAAGTAACCCGTACCAGCAGCACTGTGCTGACCATTGGAGCGAATTGCAGTGTAGCTACACCGTGCAATGTTCGGGTGGGAGGCGTAGTATATGGCTTGACCACCGCGCCCTCAGTGACACTGAGTGGAGGAACGGGTGCCGCTTACATCTATATCGATTCCACCGGCAATTTGAAAGTGGGCCACAATTTGACGCTTAGCTGTAGCACAGGCTGCGCGGCGGTATCGGGAGTGACTGCATTTCCGTCGAATGTGATTCCGCTGTTCCAGTGGACGGCTGCCAACAACACCTGGGCCAACTCTGGGACAGATCAAAGAGCATTTTTGAGCACCAAGGTTTTAGCGGCAGGGCCGGGCATAATCACCGCCGAGTCGGGATCGCAGACTCAGGTCTCCGTGGATTCGGCCGCGGTACCGACATTCCTGACAAGCACCGCCAGTTTAGACTTTTTCAGCCTTCCGAATTTGACGTGCGCCGAGATGACACTCCCCCTTTCGGGAGCAGTTCTAGGAGATGCGGTAGAGCCGGGATGGCCCGCCGGGTTGGAGGCAGGGCTGATCGGGACGATGCGGGTTTCCGCCAATGGTGTGATCACAGTGCGGCTGTGCAACCTTTCTGGCGCAGCGGTGGACCCCGCGAGCGCGACGTACCGCGCCACTATTGTGAGAAGTTTTTAGATAGGACAGCAGGGGCGGCTCAGGCGGCGGCGACACCTGGCAGGGTTTTTACGTTTTTGGCGCTGGGTGAGCGAGCGCCGTGTTTAGACAGTTGCGAACATGGGCCGCCGGTTGAACGTAGGCGCTGTAATACTTCCAAGCGGCATGCCGTAGCTCGGAGGCGTGTTCCGGGTGGGCTAGGATGTCTTCGCAGAGTGTAAGACAGTGCTCCACGCTATCAAATTCCAGAATCTCGCGACCATTTACAAGCGGGTTCGGTAATGCGTTACGCAGTGGTTCACTGATAATGCACTTGGAGCCGGCCAGATACTCAGGCAACTTGAACGGAACCGAATGATGCAGGCCGCGTGTACTGATTCCGATTAGGCTCAGCTTACTAGCGGCGAGGTATTCCGAGGGGCGCGTCGCTTGGTTGGTCAGAGTATCAGGGTAGTGTTTCCGAGCGGTTTCGGTTGGAATCAAGCCTCCCCTAAAATTCTTCGGAAAATGTTTGCGAAGCGCACGTACCAGAGCCACGCGTGACTCGTTGAATGGCTCAACCGGTTCCGTATCGGACTCGGCCTGGGTCCAAAGGCGGGTTTGAAAAAAAATTTCGGGCCGGAGCGGGAGAGATGATTCATGTTCAAACTGTCGGTAGGGCGGACTGGGGAGCCATTGAGCCAATGCCTGCTTTCGCCGCCGCATTGCCGCAGACCCTTCCACTACGGCCCGCAAAGAGCCCATTAAGAGACCGGGCCAGATTGCCGCGAGGATCGGCGCACTTATGGCTCTGCACGCATAATTGAGACCGAAAGGTAAGATTTTGTCGCGCGCTGCGGCCCGCAGGTGAGCGACGTCCGGACAGTAATAGCTTCGCTTTAAGTAAACGTCGCAGCTACCTAACAGCGCGTGGCTAAACACATCCGCGCGATCGTACAAGTCTACAGCCAGCAGCCGCGTTTGCAGGCCTTGTCCCCCGATTGCCACTATGGTGGATGCATATCCGCAGAAGAAGGGTTGATTCTTTGGTGGCGCGCTGAACCGCAGGGACACTTCTCCGCTCTTCGCCAGCAATCGTAAACCTGTATGCAATTTCGAGAACGCGTATAGATCTTGTGACGCTTCGATGTAGCAGACAACATCGACCGCGCGAGACATGAAAGGCATCGTGCCTTTCAAGCGCCGGCGGCGGGTTCCGCCACGAACTGCGGCGCTCGAACCGTGCTCACAAGATCCGTGACCGGCAAACCACTGGAACTAATTTGAGCGGCAAATTCGGATGAAGGTTTCTGTGCGATGACAAGATGATCAGCCCATCCCAGCAACTGCTCGAGACTCGCATCGAATAAGTGACTGATATGTGGGATAGCGCTCAACAGATATCGCTGATTGGAGCCGTAGATCCGATCAGGCACTATATGTGCATCAAAGACCCGCAGCTTACGGCCCTTTCCGATCAGTTGTTCCAGAAGCGTAACTACAGGGCTCTCTCTCAAGTCATCAGTATCCTCTTTAAAAGCGAGACCAAACACTCCGAGACGCCGGGCCGGAAGTTCCTGGATAATATCGATGGCCCGCTGCAGATGGCGCTCGTTGCTGGGTAGGACGGATTCGAGTAAGGGTAGCTTCAAATCCAGCCGCGATGCCCGATATGTCAAGGCCCTCAGGTCCTTGGGAAGGCACGAACCCCCGAACGCGAAACCGGGTTTCAGATATGCCGGCGAGATGTTCAGCACCGAATCGCGGCACAACGTATCCATCACTTGCGCGCCGTCAATTTCCAGATTGGCTGCCAGCGTGCCGATCTCATTGGCAAAGGCGACCTTCACGGCGTGGAATGCATTGCAGGCATATTTGATCAGTTCTGCGGTGCGCAGCGTCACTAGACAAGGTGTGATGGGCAAACAGGAGTAGAGAGCGGCAACACGAGTTACCGCAGCTGTGTCCGAACCGCCCACGACCAGCAGTGAAGGCTCCATGAAATCCTTAACCGCCGTGCCCTCCCGTAGGAATTCCGGATTTGAAACTACGAACACATTCCTGTAATGCGAGAGCGGAGCCAGTACAACCTCTTCACAGGTGCCCGGATACACAGTACTGCGGATACCAACGGTTAGAGACCGAGACCTCTTCGCCAGCAGACAAGTTATCTCATCCACCACCCTCCGCAGTTGCTCTAAGCTGAGATTGCCGTTCTTGGCGGAGGGAGTGCCCACACAAATGAGCGCGATTTCCGACCGTTCGAGCCCTTCCGCCAAACTGACCGCTGCCGAAAGCCGCCCAGCCGCTACCGTATTTTGCACGATCTCTTCAAGACCGGGCTCATAGAACGGGGCCTTCCCGTCCAAGATGCTTTTTACTTTGAATTCGTCGCGATCTATACCGATTACGGTGTGACCAAGATGAGCCAAACAGGCCGCGGTCACGCAGCCGACATAGCCCAAACCCAGTACGGCGATGCGGGCGCTATCGGAAGTTTCGCCAGGCTCCACGCCCATTAATTATCCCACGCAGATCTTGATAAGATATGATGCAATTACATTTGTGGTCCGTTTCCGGCGGGTAGCTTTATTTATTGTTTTAATCTTCTTGTGCGCATTGGTATATCGCATTGTCTCCCGCAAATATTACGTGTGGCTGCCTGGTTATGCCGAGTCGCTAACCCATCGCGAAACGGCGCGATCAGGACCAATTCATATTTTCTTTTTCTACGCCGATCACTTCGAACCAGGCTCGAACTTTGAAATGGTCCAACGCTGGTTAAAAGATTATCCGCAATTCGCGCAGCGGCACCGCGATTCTGCCGGAAGACCCTTGCAGCATACATGGTTCTATCCCGGCGAGCAGCCGATCGATAAGAATCTACTGGCTCTCAAAACATTGACAGCCGCAGGGTACGGCGAAGTCGAACTGCATCTCCATCACTTCAACGATACTCAGGACTCGGCTCGCCGGCGGTTTGCACAGGCCATCGCGTGGTTTCAGAAATTCGGATTTCTCAAAGGCGTCGACGGCCGCACACATTTCGCCTTTGTTCATGGGAACTGGAGCCTGGATAACAGCCTCGGCCCGGCGTTATGCGGCGTCAACCGTGAGTTGCGGATGCTTAAGGAACTCGGTTGCTTCGCCGACTTCACCTTTCCAAGCGCGTGGCAGGCATCGCAGCCTTCGTGGGTGAACAATATTTATGAGGTAACGGACGACGACCATCCGAAATCCTACGATCACGGCGTACCCCTGGCGCTTGGTTGGCATCCTACAGGCGACCTGCTGCTCGTACAGGGCCCTCTAATGCTGATTCCATCGTGGAATCCGGCAAGGTTGTTCTTTAGTTTGGAGGACGGAGACATTCACCCCGCGGTGCCGCTCACTCCCCGTCGCGTGGATGCCTGGGTGCGCGCCGACATTCATGTTACCGAAAGACCGGATTGGATATTTATCAAAGTACACGGCCATGCCGCCAGTTCTCGGGGCGATCTCGAAGAGACGCTCGGACCGGACTTCGACAGGTCTCTCGATTATATGGAACG
Organism: Terriglobia bacterium; assembly: GCA_019242155.1. Lineage (GTDB taxonomy): Bacteria > Acidobacteriota > Terriglobia > Bryobacterales > Bryobacteraceae > PSRJ01. The sequence goes on from JAFAWA010000099.1 coordinate 10,821, forward strand.
CCGCTATAACGATGGCACTCACTATTTGCTGCACTATCTAACAGCCCGTGAAGCATACAACCTGATTCGCGCTGCCGCCGACAACCGGCACGGCGATCCCACTCAGTACTTCGACTACGTGATTCCGCCGTATCTCGCAGGTCAAAGGGAAGTAACGTCCGCAGCGGGTCACTAAGTCCGGCGCGATAGTTCATGAAACAAGTCATTCGCAAGGGACTGAAAGAAATTGTGGTTGAGACCGTACCTGACCCAGTGGTGCTTCCTCATCACGTGTTGATCCGCCCTGCGTACTCTCTGATTAGCAGCGGAACAGAGGCGGCCGGAATTCATCAAGACGGCGTGTTGAAAGAAGTAGCGGAAAATCCGTCGCACTTACGCAGAGTTTTGGATGTCATGAAGACAACTGGACCGTTGCGCACTCTGGGAGAGGTGCGAGCGAAGTTCAGTGAATATGCCGTTTTGGGATACTCCGGGGCGGGAGTCATCGGGGAAAAGCACTCCACAGTCACGGACTTGGAGATCGGGGAGAAGGTGTCGTACGGCGGCGAAGGAACGGGACACGGTGAAACCGTATTGGCAGGTAGAAACCTGGTCGCGCGTGTGCCCAAGGGCCTGCCGCTTGAAGAGGCAAGTTTTGCTACTTTGGGCAGCATCGCCATTAATGCCGTCCGGACCGCAGACATCGGGCTGGGCGATGTAGTAGCCGTGATCGGGCTAGGGCTCGTGGGGCAACTGGTGGCGCAGATTGCCCGGTTGGAAGGCGCCGTAGTTGCGGCGGTAGATCTCAGGCCCGAAAGGGTGGCGTTAGCCAAGCGGCTCGGCGCAGATCACGGCCTAGCACCTGCGGCCTTGCGGGAATCCATCGACGCGATCAGTAGCGGCCGGGGGGCGGATTGCGTGATTGTAGCTGCGGCATCGAAATCCGCCCTCCCCGCGCAGCAGGCGCTGGCGATCTGCCGAGATCGCGGCCGCTTAGTCATAGTCGGCGCAGTGAGCCTGGAGTTTCCGTGGAACGAGATGTACTTGAAAGAGATCCGACTCCTCATGGCTCGCGCCTACGGTCCCGGCAGCTATGACTCCGCTTATGAAAAGCAAGGCCAGGACTACCCCGTCTCTTATGTGCGTTGGACTGAGAACCGGAACATCGAGGAGTTTCTTCGCCTCTTGTCACTCAAACGCATTAACGTCGACGCGATGATTACGCACCGGTTCGCACTCGAGCATGCCCCTGAAGCATATCGGACGATTTTGGATGGGGGCTCAGGCAGCCTCGCCGTCGTATTGCGCTATCCGGACGCGGAAGTAGAAATCCCGAAGCTATTCGCGCCTACCCGAAGAGTGGAGGCCGCAACGGTGCGATCCGCTCGCAACACCTCTTGGAATGTCGCGCTCATTGGAGCCGGCAACCTGGCGAAGTGGGATCATCTGCCCAACTTGAGAAAAATACCGGGAGTCACTCTCCGGGCGATCTATTCTTCGAGTGGTGTTCGTGGCAAAAGTTATGCGATGCGGTTTGGGGCGGAGTACTGCTGTTCCGGCTATGACGAGGTTTTGAGGGACGATCAAATCAACGTAGTCCTGATTACTAGCCGCAATCAGTATCATGCTACGCAGGCTTTGGACGCTCTCCGCTCCGGCAAGCACGTGTTTGTGGAAAAGCCGATGGCGCTTACCGCCGAAGAGTGTGCGGAGATTTATCGCGTGGTTCGAGAGTCGGGAAAACAACTTACGGTCGGCTTCAATCGCCGGTTTGCGCCGTATTACCGGGAGCTGAAGAAGACTCTTGCCAACCGCTCCGGACCGGCCGTGGTGGCCTGCCGCATGAACTCTCCCGGAATTGCCGGATCCTATTGGATGGCGGACCCGGCCGTGGGTGGCGCAATCCTCGGGGAAGCCTGCCATTTCGTCGACCTGATCTATTGGTTGTTGGAATCGGAGCCGGTTTCCGTATCGGCTTACTCACTCCCAACTGGGCGCGGTGAACCGATTGGAGAGAACAATCTGGCCGCGAATTTTCAATTCGCCGATGGATCGGTCGGTAGTTTGACCTACTGTACGGTCGGTAGCAAAACGTCGGCCGGTGAGCGGGTCGAGGTGTTTGCGCCCGGTGTGGGCGCCTCCACCGAAAATTTTCGGAAACTTGAAATATACTCATCAGCCCGGCACAAGACATCGCGCTTGTGGCCGCAAAAAGGATACAAAGCGCAGTTAGAGGCTTTCTTCGAGAGTCTCCGGGAAGGCAGAGATCCCCAGGTAACTGTAACTGACGGCGCCAGGGCGACACTCGGCTGCCTCGCGATGCTGGAATCGGCCCGTCTCAAACAGCCCCGAAAGATCGCCATGAGTGACTTCCTGGTCTAAGCGGTAGCCATGCGGGTGCTCCAACTTGGCCCCTACCCGCCGCCTCACGGCGGGGTTCAGACCAACCTTGTAGGTATACGAAACTATCTCCGCGAGCAAGGCATCCCTTGCGCAGTCATCAATATTACGCGCCATCGCAGTGGAGATGGAGATGATGTTTACTATCCTCGAAGCGCACGGCAATTACTTCAATTACTCCTCCGGCTTCCTTACAACGTAGTTCACCTGCACATCGGCGGCGACTTAACACTCAGGTTATTGATGCTCACTCTCCTCTGCACACTACTGCCCCGCCGATCGGTGCTGGTCACATTCCACTCGGGCGGTTATCCCTCGTCACCGGCAGGCAGGCGCGCTCGCTACTGGTCGTTCGCCGGTTTTGTGTTCCGTCGTCTCGACGGGCTGATCGGCGTAAACCCCGAACAGATGAGGTTTTTTGAACGCCTCGGAACCGCTGCCGCGCGCACGCGGTTGATTCCGCCTTATTCTGTACCGCGCATAAAAAGCGGCGGCCCGCTCTTGCCGGTACTCGAGCGATTCTTCGCGGACTATTCTCCCTGCCTTTTGAGTGTGGGCCTTTTGGAACCTGAGTACGATTTGCCGCTACAGGTCCTGGCTCTTGGTAAAGTTCGCGAGAAGTTCCCGGGCGCAGGACTGATCCTCATCGGCTCCGGCACTCTCGAAAATCGGATCGCGAGCCTTGTTCGCTCGACAGAATACGCCGCGCACATCCTGGTCGCCGGTGACGTTCCGCATGAGATGACCCTTCGGACGATGGCGGCGTGCGATGTTGTCCTGCGAACCACCTGGTACGACGGAGACTCCATCTCGGTCCGCGAAGCCTTACACCTCGGGGTGCCGGTTGTGGCCACCGATACAGGTATGCGTCCGCCTGGCGTGCGTCTCACGCCAATTGCGGACCTGGATGCGCTTGTGTGCGCCGTGAATTCTTGTCTTGAGACTCGGGCCGAACGGCCGGCGATCAAATGTGCCACCGGCACTGAAAACCTGGAAGCGGTGGCGCGGTTCTACAGAGATCTCGCGGGAGAAAAGCCTGGCCGAGCGGGGCGATAAGGGCGTGGTGTGTTCCCGGCCGCAGGCATGACTCGCGACGAAGCGGCGGGCACCATCTGGGCACTGGTACGCATCAGCGATACCGCGAGTCCCGCAAGCACCGGAAGCAGCGCTGTATAAGGGGCATGTACGAACATCCCGGTAACCACGAAAACGAGCAGCGAATAGTTGAGGGCGAGCGCATGGTCGCTGACTTCTTTCAAACCCGGCACGATCTTAGCGCGCCGGTAGAGTGAGTACGATCCCTGGAACGAAAATACGACGATTCCCACGTAGAACAGCAAAGCCGGTATGCCGCACTCACTCGAAACCTGGGTGAAGCTGTTGTGAGTGCCAAGCCAGGCGCCGCGCCGCTTACCTTCCGCTCGCGCCATGGCGTCTTCAGCCACCATGAACTGGCCCGGTCCGACTCCCACCAGGGGATGTTTGATAGTCAGCACCAGACTGCGAATCAACATCTCTTTGCGGCCCGCGGTGGACGAGACAGCACTCTCGAGCATCGAAGAATTGGCTGCCGCATCCTCCCCGCTCTGCGGCAGGCCGCGGTTTTCTATTTCCTCCGAACTAAGCAGAGTTTCATAACGTGCCTTCAGTCCGCCGGGCAAAAGCAGCAGAGCGAGCGTGAATAGCAGGGCGGTGCTCACCAGAAGCTTGACCTTACCTACTGTCGTCGCGCGCACAAACATCAGGCACAACATTACAGCGAGCGAAATCAGTGCACCTCGGGAACCCGTTTTGCCGATCACGTAGAGCATCAAACCCAAGGAACTAACTCCGAAGAGCTTTGCGACGAGCGACCGAAAATTAGAGAGCAGCGCCCACCAGAACGGCATGCCCAGCAGCAGCGCCTGTGCCATTTCATTGGGATTGGAAAAACGGCCGCGCTCCAAAAAGAGCCGCCCATTTTCAGAAACACCCAGAGTGATGCAGAAAATCGTGAGCACCAGAATTGCGAGTGCAATCGTTTTTGCAGTCAGCACATATTGTCGAAAGTCAGAAATCAGGGAGGCCGTGGCCACAAAAACTACGAAAGGCATCAGCCACTCGTTAATTAAAGAGTGCAGGCTGCCCCCCTTCCAGAAGCTAAACGGGATCGCGATCATGAAACACGCCGTAAAGCCGAGGACACACTTGCCGATCTTGTCGCGAAACGCAGTCAAAAATGCGCCGGTAATCACCAGAAAGATACCCATGACCCGGTAACTGATGCCCGGAAGGTGAAGCCGGCTGAGGTGTATGTCGAAGATCCGGCTGAAAATCATGAACAGAAACGCGATCAAGATGGCGAAACTGAAATGTTGCAGCACACCGGGATTTGCAGCCGCGACAGGCGGGATGCGATGCAGCGGTTTCGCCGCTGATTCGCGGGCTCTAGATGGTGGCAAGTGTCAAACCTTGAAAGGCGCCGCGGCACCAGGTTGCATGTTCCTGCTCTCTAACGCGTGCTTTATCTTTTGCTCCAACCGCGTCTTGGTGTACGGCTTCTGTATGAATCCCGTCAGGCCGTGTCCGGCGAACCGCCTCACGGCTTCCGCTTCGTTATAGCCGCTCGAAAGAATGATCTTGGCATCGGGACGGATCGCCTTCAGCTCACGAAACGTCTCCTCTCCATCCATAAAGGGCATGGTCATGTCCAGGAGAACAGCATCTACCTGGCCCCGAAGACTACGAAAGGTCTCAACCGCCGCCTTTCCATTTTCTGCACACAGGACGGCGTGTCCCATCTGTTCGAGTAATAGTGTTGCTGTCCGCCGCACGATCTCTTCATCGTCCACTACAAGGATCGTGCTGTGTTGGGCCGGCGTCTGATCGTCATCGCCGTTGGTTCGGGGAAGGACGCGGCGCGAAGCAGGAAATAGAACAGTAAACTTCGTCCCTTTTCCCGGAGTACTGTCCACTGCCAAGGCGCCATTATGGCCGCGGATGATACCTTGTACTGCCGCGAGGCCCAGCCCCCTTCCCAGGAATTTCGTCGTGAAGAAAGGGTCAAAGATCTTAGCCCGAGTCTCCTCACTCATCCCGATACCGTCGTCGCTTACCTCTAAGGCAATGTAGGTTCCCGGCTCCGGCGGGTTCTCGGCAAAGTACTTCGCAACGCCGCCGTGATCCAACTCTCGCATTTCGGTGGTTACCGCGACCTTGCCTGGTCTGCCTTCGGGCACCGCTTCCGCGGCATTAATGACGAGATTCATCACGACCTGCTCCAATTGGCTGGTATCCGCTTCTATGGCCGGCAGATCAGAAGCCAATTGCAGACTGAACTCGATGCGCTTCGGCACTGAAGCACGGAAGAAATCCATCAGGTTGTTCACGACCGTGGAAAGATTCACGGTTCCGAAGACAAGTTCCCCCTTACCCGCATACGCGAGCATCTGCCTGGTGAGGCCCGCGGCCCGCTCACTCGCCGTGACCACATCCTCTAACAAGCGGCGTGCCAAGTGGCTGGGCGGGAGAATTTCCGTGGCGAGACTCGCATTGCCCAGGATGCCGGTCAGAATGTTATTGAAGTCGTGCGCAATGCCACCGGCCAAAACACCCAAGCTTTCGAGCTTCTGCGTCTGCCGCACCTGTTCCTGATAACGATCGTACTGCTGCAGGTATTCGCGGAATTGGTATTGACGCTTCCGCGCGCGCACCGCGGCTTGTACGATTGTGACCATCGTCACTACTCGCGACGGCCGTTCCAGCAGCGTGATATTACCCGCTTCAGCCAATTTAGAAAGAAAGCGGCGGCCGGGAGTTTGATAGACGCCACTGTTGGTAAGGACTGTGAGCGGCAGGTCCGACCACGGAGGCTGCGAGGTCAGCGCCTCCATCAACCGTTCGACCCCGCGCTGCGTAAACGCTTCTTCAGCGATCACCCCAGTGGCTGCGCCGTCCACTACGGCCGCCGCGAACTCTTCCATGTCACGGCAAATCAAACAACACAGATCCGCCGCTTGAAGCCGCGCGCAGATGAGAGTGGCGTCCTGGCCCGTTGGGGCTAGAACTAGAATGCGCTCGTCAGAGGGACACATTATGTAAGAGCGGGTTTGAGGGGCCTTCGTAAACGGGTACTCCGGTCAGAACTCCACGGAACTCCCTCAACGGTTCGCCGATTCCTATACCGTGAGATGAAAATGCCAGTTCGCGGATAGTTCGTTCATGCTGTCCATGCCGCTTTTTTACCACCGAAATGGCTTGTCGAACCTCTCCGGCCGCTTCGAAAAAGCGAAGCATGATTACCGTGTCCGCAAGATAGCTGACCTCCACGGGAACCTGCAATGTGCCGCCCACCAGGCCGTGCTGCGCCACAGTTAAGAACGTCAACACACCTTGCTGGCCAAGATAAGTAAGCAGTTCATGCATGTGAACGAGCAGGTGCCGTTCACTGGGCATCGCATTGAGATATCCGTTGAGGCTGTCGATTACGATCATTCGTACGCCGGAGTCCACCGCCCTTCGGACATAGTGCGCGAATTGCCCAGGAGACATTTCGGCCGGATCAACCTGCTGTAGATGGATGGCGCCGTTTTGAACATACGGTTCGAGATTCATCCCCATTCCCGCCGACCGGGCCAGAAACGTCGCTCGCGCCTCCTCGTAAATGTAAAACGCGGCCCGTCCGCCGCGTTGCGCTTCGGCGAGAATATATTGCGTAGCTAACGTCGACTTGCCCGACCCCGCAGGTCCCATGAGAAGAACGCTGCTGCTCCGCGCCACGCCGCCGCCCAGCAGAGTATCCAGTTCAGCAGAGCCGCTCGCTACCTGCTCATGTGAGACCGGTGTTGCATGTTCGGCCGCAACCAGGCGTGGGTAGACGCTCAGGCCCCCGCGGCGAATGGAAAAGTCATGGAAGCCTTCGCGAAATTGAGCACCCCGCATCTTCGTAACCGATAACCGGCGCCGGGGAGTCCCGTACTCGATGCTCACCCTCTCGAGGAGCAGCACGCCGTGAGAAATGCTTTGCAGTTGAGAATCCTCGCCGTACGGAGTGCTTCGGTCATCCAATAGCAGCACGGTGCAATCCCTGGCTGAAAAGAACTGCTTGAGGCCAAGAATCTGGCGCCGGTACCGCAGTTCCTCCCGGGCCAGTAATCGGAGTTCCGACAGCGAATCGAAGACCACGCGAGCCGGCTGCAGCCGGTCTACTTCGTCTAAAATCCGCTTAGTCGTTTCGGTAAGCTCGATTTCCGCGGGGTGGAATACCGTATATTGGCTTTCCGGCTTAAGCCGCTCCTCAATATCGCCTAGTTCGTAAATGTCGATTTCCTCGAGGGACCATCCGTGAGAAGCGGCAACCCCCCAAAGTTCCGTTTTGGTTTCCGAGAGCGTTACATAGAGGCCCTTCTCTCCGCGCTTTCTACCTTCGATCAAAAATTGCAGTCCTAGGGTTGTCTTTCCCGCGCCGGGATCACCCTCTACGAGATAGAAATGACTCCGCGGAAAACCGCCTAGTAATACGTCGTCCAGGCCGGAAATGCCGGTGGATACGGGTTCGAGACGTGGCGCCATCTGTTTCTATTTGGGGACCGCTCCGGTCTAGGGCGGCCCGGCTGAACTACTCAATTGTCGCATTGCAATTGAAGATCCAGGCCGGGGACGAATCGCGGCTCCGCTGCCTTCCTCGCCTCGGAGACCGGTCATCTAGCGATTGCCATCCGCTCGCTTCCCGTTTCGGGCCGGCCGGTTCTGCTTCCGCGCACTCGGCTGATAACCGCAAGCGCCGCCACATAGAGCAACCCTCCGAGAATCAGGGTTTGGATAAGGCCCAGGTAGATGCAGCACACCAGCGCGCCCACTGACCCCATAACGCTTGCCGCTGCATTCAGGGACCATGCCCAACGCACCGAGGGCGGGTGCCATTCTTGCAAACGCTGTAGCCCCGCCGGAAACGGTATGCCCATCATGAAGCCCAAAGGCGCGATCAGGGCAACGGCGACCGCCATTTTTATCGCAATCGGGAGCCACACCAGCGCTGGAAGCAGTGCTGCCAGAAGCCAGGACCATAACGCTGCGGAAAGTGCCACGCAACCCAGAATCTTTACCAGCCGCCCTTCCTGCCGGCGCACCAAACTTCGGCTTGAGAAACTTCCCAAGCCGCTCGCAAGCAGCAGCGAGAAAATGACCACGGTAAGCGCATACGTTGGATGACCCAAAAACAAAACGAAGCGCTGAATCAGCGCCACCTCGATCAAAATATAGCCGCATCCGATAAAGAGAAAGTAGAGCAGAAAGCCGCGGACACCGGGCTGGATAGGTAACTGTGTCCGGAGTGCTACCGGCGGCAGCAGCAGCACCAGTAAAGTCGCGGCCAAACTTATACCCATCAGCGCAAACAGCAAGGGAACTGCCCGGTTGATCTTGTAATCGGCGCTGGCGCGCGACGCCGAACTCCAGAACCTCCAAAGATCTTGTGCCTGCACGGTATAGAAGAAGAACGGCCGGTTATCGCTTACGGGCGTGATGTCGAACGTATAGTTGCGCTCGTATTGTTCGGGAATGGGGCTGAGCAGCAGGTCGTGGAACTGGTTACGAATATCGGCTCCCGGTAAGTACACGGCCTCCATCCCTCCAGCCCGCATCATGGCGCGCGCGCGCTCAATATCGCCGCCGCTGAACGGCTTGCGTGCGATCAGCACGGTATCGCGCGCACCCCATCCCACGGCCGAACCCTCGCGTCCGATAATCAGGTGCCGCTGGGGGTCGTTTTCACCGAGTTGGGACAAGGCTTCGATAGCGAGAGAAACGAGCCGCAGCGACTCGCGGGGCGGTTCGAAACCCCAGCGCGTGAAGGCCGCCAAGCCGTCATCGGTCAGGTGCTGTAGGTAGTCGCGGAAGGCATCGGTGGTATACAGGTTGTTCTCGGAAAGTGCAAACGCCCCTGCCGCTGTGGATGCCCAGGTGTCGACCAGAGTCGCCTGAATCACCTGGAAGCGATCGCCGCTCCGCCGTATATAGCTGCGGCCGTCCTCCACGAAAATATGCACATCGGGACGCAGGTAAAGTCCGCCGCTAAGCTCAGGGAATCGGCCGCGCATGATGGTGGTGGCAATGATCGGATTGATTTCGACTCCGGTCACATCCCGGCTCCCCGCGGCCAGGGCACGCGCAACATCCCACCCGCCGCCCGGACCGATCACAAGCGTGCGGGCGCCGGGGCGGACTACATACGGGAGTGCCGGACCCTCTTCCAGCAGTTGGTGCCGATCGCTTGGCGAGAGGTGTGCGAAGTCGAACCGCGGAATCCCGGTCGAGGCATCCGCATCGATAAAAATCGTCTGGCGGCCGCTCTCTTTCTCAGGCGAAATCGTAACCCGTGAAAAGCTGTTCCACTTTTCAAATGTCTCGCCCGAGAGCTTCTGGTCCTTGGCGTAGCGAATGCCGATCACATGAGCCGCCGTGTTGTAAGTGAGAAACATAGCAAGCAGAAGGGCCAAGGCTACACTACCCGCACGGCCGGCAATCGAGCCGTTGATGCTATGCCAGATCGCCGCCGCCGCGGCGAATAGAACACCCGCGGCGATCGCAGTATTTACTCCGCCCAATAAATCCAGCAGGGGGATCAACAGTACGCATCCCCCGGCCGCGCCGAGCAGATCGAAAAAGTAGACGCGGTTTACTTTTTCGATGGTCTCGGAAACTACCAAGGAAACGATAATGCCGGATACGAAGAAGGGCAAAGCAGTGGTGAAGTAAATTAATAGCAGGCTCGCGAAATCGGCCTTTTTCTGGCCTAGAATCGCGAGCACACTCAGGACTACCAGCAGGCTATTGACGGTGCTGAGCCGGCCCAGGCGCGCGTACAGAGGCATCTTCCACTGAGCTACAGCGTAAGAGAATATGCCGCCGGTCCCCAGCCCGAACAGCGCAATAGAAATTGCCAGAAAAGCGAAGTGATAATAGAAGACTACCGAAAACACACGCGTGAGCGACAACTCGAGCAACAGTGTCGCCATGGTCGTAAGAGCGACCGAGACATAAACATAGGCCCATCCGGACGGGGAGGAACGCGGGGAGGTCAACTTCCATGATAATGCGCCCGGGTTTGCGGGTTTATGGCCGCGAAGGATCTGGCGCGCCGTATGATATAAGTGCCGAGGTCCCAATGGCCGGCGCAAACAGCACCTCATTTCGATTGGAGACTCTGTTAGGGTACGCCGAGTCCCACAGGGTTACAGTATGCCTCCTGGGGGGCGTGATGGTCGCGATCATCGCCTGGGTGGATTCGCTGCTCCCCACGATGTCGATCGGGTTCCTCTACCTGCTTCCCATTTTGATTTCGGCGGCGGCGCTGAACGGAATTCAAATCATCCTCCTCTCCGTGTTATGCAGCTTCCTGCGCGAGGCCTTCGATCCCCTCGAATGGTCGGCGGGGGCGGGTGGACGAATACTGGTCGCGGGCGCCGGATTCGCGATGACGGGATTCTTTGTGATCGGTCTGAATCAGCGGCGGCGGTTACTCCGAGAACACTTAAACGATCTCGAGACCGAGGTCCGTCTGCGAAAGGACGCCGAATCGCAATTGCGAGCCTTGATTGAAACCAGCCCCTTAGCAATTCTAACGATCAACGCGCAAGGCGAGGTATTACTGGCGAATGAATCGGCGCGGGAACTGCTGGATTTTGAGGAGGCGACTTTGCGGGGCGTTGACATCACGCCCTATTTTCCGATCCTTCCCAGAATGTTTCAGAGCAAGCATCGCGGGGGCAACGTACGAACCAATGTGGAGTGCACGGCGCGGCGGTCGACCGGAGAGTTTTTTCTGGCCAACGTCTGGGTGTCGACATTCGGAAGCTCATCCGGCCCCGGGTTGGCCGCGGTCATCTGGGATGCATCGGAGAATCTGCGCGACCGTGAAGGCGCGGGATTGGATTCGATGCTGGCGACTTCGCGGGTGCTGATCGGCGCATTTTCCCACGAGATTCGCAATTTGGCTTCGGCCGCTGCCACCTCGTATCAGGCAATCGCAGCACTCGACGGGTTGCAGCGTAACAGCCAATACGAAGCTCTGGGCAGCCTAATTACCGCTTTAGAAAGCATTGCGCACAGCGGCCTGCGCGTGGCTTCTCAGCGCGAGCCCGCGGTGACCGATTTAGGTACCGTTCTCGATGAAGCCCGCATTGTAACGGAACCTCTCCTACGGGACGCCGGCTTTCAAATGACGTGGAGTATTGCCGAAGGCCTGCCCTTAGTGCAAGGCGAGCAGCGCAGCCTGCTCCAAGTCTTCGTCAATTTGGCTCGCAACGTTGTGGTGCACGGCGCGGATTGGCCGGAACGCAGCGTAAGTGTCACGGCGGGACTGGAGCAAGACCTAGTGACCGTGCGGTTCCATGATTCGGGGCCGGGAGTGGCGCGGCCGGATGAATTGTTTAAGCCGTTTCAACCGGGCGCCCAATCCTGCGGCATTGGCTTATATATTTCGAGGGCGATCCTGCGTTCGCACGGCGGCAACCTTCGTTATGAAGCCGCGGCAAAAGGAGCCTGTTTCGTGGTAGAACTCTGGCCCGTGGAACAGAGAGTAGAGATATTATGAGCACCGCCGAGAAGACCCTTCGAGTGCTGCTGGTGGACGATCACGCGCTATTCCGCGAGAGCGTAACCAGCGCTCTGTCGCAGCCGGGACTTGAAATTAAACACTGCGCCACCATTCGGGAAGCGGTACGTGACGTTGCCGAGTCGCGTTGGGACGTGGTCCTTCTGGATCAGGATCTGGGAGACGAAAGGGCATCGCTGTTTCTGCCCGCGGCCCGGCAGGCGGGCTTCGACGGCCGCGTACTGATTGTGACTGCGTGGATCAGCGAACACGAAGCCCGGCGCTTGCTACGGCAGGGCGTGGCCGGTATTTTCTTGAAAGAGGCTCCGCTGCAGGAGTTGAAGGAGGCCATTCGCCTGACCGCGGCGGGCGGCACATTTATGGACCGCTCCTTCTCACGAATGACTGCGGAACCCGGAGACCAGGCCGCGGCTCCCAGGTTCAATGACCGCCAGCGGCGTGTTCTCCGTTTCGTGCTCGAGGGGCTCTCGAACAAGGAGATCGCCTGGCGTTTGCAGATTTCCGAGAGCTACGTCAAAGCGATTTTGCAGAGCCTGTTTCAAAAGACGGGCGTGCGGACGCGCGGCCAACTGGTGCGCGTGGCCTTCGAGCAGTATGAGCAGGAGTTGGGTTTCTAACCGGCGGATAAACCTGTACGAAGTATCCGAAAGATAATTTGGAGCTTGCAGTTATTCATCCTAAAGTAAGCCCATAAGTGCCGGACCTCAGACCCGGCAACCGAGGCAAGGGGTGAGTGCCGCTGTCGGTTACAAACGGGGCGCGAGCACAGTGAACATTGTGCTCTGATGAGGCGGCATATAGATGCTGCCTCCGCGCCGCCGAAACAGAACGGTACATCGGTGTAAGCTCCGTGGGCGGGGCGCGCGTGGCAGAATGAAAGCGTGCCGTCAGCCATTTCCTCCATTTCCGAAATTCTGGAAAAACTGCATATCGAGGCGGTGAATTCCGGTGCCTGTTATGGCGACTGGATTCCCCAACCTTCGGGTGGCGAGTTGGAGTCCATAAACCCGGCTTCGGGTGAAGCTTTGGCTAAAGTGCTTCGGGCCGGACCCGAAGACTACGAATATGTGGTGTCGCGAGCCCAGGAAGCCTTCCTAGAATGGCGTATGGTGCCCGCGCCCCGGCGGGGTGAGATCGTTCGCGAGATCGGAAACGAACTGCGGGCGCACAAAAACGAACTGGGCGCGCTCGTGAGTCTCGAGATGGGAAAGATCCTTCCTGAAGGTCAGGGCGAAGTTCAGGAAATGATCGATGTGGCAGACTTCGCGGTCGGTCTCTCGCGGCAGCTTTACGGACTGACGATGCACAGCGAGCGGCCCGGCCACCGCATGTACGAGCAATGGCATCCGCTGGGCATAGCCGGTGTGATCACTGCGTTCAATTTCCCCGTGGCGGTATGGTCGTGGAACGCGCTCATCGCGGCGGTATGCGGAGATTGCGTGTTGTGGCGGCCGTCATCGGAGACACCGCTCACCGCTGTTGCGGTGCAGAAGCTTTGCAACCGCGTGATGGAAGCCCACGGCTTAAAAGGAATTTTCAACCTGGTGATCGGGGCCAGCAATCCCGTGGGTGAGATGATGATTCGCGACCCGCGCGTTCCGCTCATCAGTTTCACCGGCTCGACGGAAGTAGGCAGACATGTGGCGCAGGTCGTGGCAGAGCGCCTGGGCCGCACGATTTTGGAATTAGGCGGAAACAACGGAATCATCGTCATGGATGACGCCGATGCCGACCTCGTTCTGCGCGCGGTAGTGTTCGGCGCCGTAGGCACCGCCGGTCAACGATGCACAACCACGCGCCGGCTTTTCTTAGAGCGCGGGATCGCGCCGCGAATCACAGAAGCGTTGGTGAACGCCTACAAGCAAGTGAAGATCGGAGACCCGCTCGAAGAACCGACGGTGATGGGGCCGTTGGTAAATCGCCGCGCGGTAGACGATATGTTGGACGGTCTGCGGCGCATACGGGAGCAGGGCGGCGAGATTCTATGGGGCGGGGAACACATCATGGGCTGCTTCGTGCAGCCTACGCTTGTGAAAGCGCGTCCAGACATGCCGATCCTCAAGGAAGAGATCTTCGCACCCATTCTGTACCTGCTCGAGTTTGCGGATCTGGATGAAGCGATTCACTGGCATAACGACGTTCCACAGGGATTGTCATCGGCCATGTTCACCGGCAGCTTGAGTTCCGCGGAAACATTTCTGAGTCATCGCGGGAGCGATTGCGGAATCGCCAATATCAACATCGGCACAAGCGGCGCCGAGATCGGCGGCGCGTTCGGCGGAGAGAAAGAGACCGGTGGCGGACGGGAGTCCGGCAGCGACTCATGGAAAGCATATATGCGCCGCCAGACGAATACCATTAACTGGTCGAACCGGCTCCCGTTAGCACAAGGAATCCAGTTTCAGGTGTAAGCACGCGGCGCAATTCGATCCCGAGTGACCCGCGGGGAGTTTACACCCTCTTTACACCAGTTACCCTAAGTTCCGCGCCATACTGCGAGTAGATTACTCAGCGAACATCACAGGGTGGCCTAGGGCTGAGACGAAAGTCACCCGCCAATCTTAAGTTCGAACAGGAGTTTGTAACATGAACAACGATTGTGTGCCTACTCTACCCCGTAAAGTAGCGGTAGGAAACCGGCGCTCTTTTCTGAGGAAAGGTTTGGCAGCGGCCGGCGCAGCGACCACCGCCGCCGGCCTGCTCAGCGCCCAACAAACCAATAGCGGCCAACTCACGCCCGGGGACACGGCCATCCTGAGATTCCTTGCGGCCGCGGAGATCATCGAAAGTGATCTGTGGGAACAGTACAACGAATTAGGCGGGATCCAAGACAGCGAAGAGCCGAGTGGGACAGGGAATCCGGCCTACACCGCGGCGCTGCAGAACCTGGATGGCGACATGGCTCAGTATATCCACGACAATACGGATGACGAATTCAGCCATCAAAATTTTCTGAACGCATACCTTGCTTCCAAGCATGCGCCGACGGTGAGTTTCGAGCCGTTTCGGACGCTGCCGGGCAGCACCGCCACCGGCTCGAGCGGTAAGCTGCGAATCACCAATCTGATGCAGCTTACTGTGGACACCAGTTGGTATACACGGTACCGCAGCGGTACACAAAACTCGGATCTCGATCCCAATGTCGTATTTCCGCAGGCAGTCCCGGGTTTAAGCGCCGGTCAGTTTACGGCCATCCCGCGGACGGATGCCGACCTATCGCCGGCCGATCATTTGCAAGCCATTGCCAACACGGCCGCGTTTCATTTTGCGGATGTCGAGCAGGGCGGCAGCAGCCTGTATCCCTCACTCGCTCAGAGAGTGACCAATCCTGAGGTATTACGAATTCTGCTCAGCATCGGGCCGGTGGAAACGTCCCACTTTCAGACTTGGTTTGACACGGCGGGCAACGCAGTCTCCCAGCCGCTCGCGCCTTTAACCGATCCCACCAACGGGTTGGTGTTTCCTGATCTCAACTCCCCTCCATATGGAGGAGAGACTTACCAAACGAACCTCATCATGCCGGAACCGTGCCCATTCATCAGCGGCAGTCTGCCGCCCTGTTCCGTCATTCGGCCTACGGCTACCATGGGAATCGCGATGGGCGTCGTGGATTTTCTAGTGGCCGAAGGACTCTTCATCGGCCAATCGGCCGCGTTTTTCGAATTCCTTAATGGTTTGGCTCGCGCCGCCGACGCGGCCAGGCGGCTTTAAGAAAAAGTGGACGTGGGGCCTAAGCGGGCCCCACGCTTTTTAGGATTCGGTCTCTTCTCCGGGCTCCCGGCCTTCCCGTTGCGCCTTCAACCGTTCTTCCCTGCGCTTGGCTCGATCAGCGGCGCGCTTCACCAGTTCGGATCCGACCAATTCGATGATGGCCAACTCCGCACCGTCGCCCTTGCGCGGACTGAACGGCGGACCCAGGCGAGTGATACGGGTGTAGCCGCCGTTGCGCTGTCCGAAGCGCGTGCCGAGCGTATCGAACAACTTCTTCACCGACGCCGGAGTGCGTAATACGGCTGCCGCCTTACGGCGCGCGTGCAGCGTATCCTCCTTAGCCAGCGTGATCATATGCTCCACCAGCGGCCGCACCGCTTTCGCTTTGGGCACGGTGGTGGTGACGCGCTCCTCTAGGATTACACTCGTGACCAAATTGCGGAGCAGGGAATTGCGGGAATCGACTTCCCGCTTAAGCTTGAACCCGCCAAATCTGTGTCTCATGAGCTACTCCGGGATGTCCTGCAGACCTTCCTCGCTCAGATCCGGAGGGAGGCCGCCCGCCTGCGGTGGCGGGGCTACCAGCCTTCCATGGGCATCGATGCGCATACCGAGCGCAAGTCCCATGTTGGCCAGAATTTCTTTGATCTCATTCAGAGATTTGCGGCCGAAATTTTTGGTGCGCAGCATCTCCGCTTCGGTCTTTTGAACCAACTCGCCGATGGTCTGAATGTTGGCGTTCTTGAGGCAGTTGTAAGAGCGGACGCTCAACTCGAGTTCTTCGACGGAACGGTTGAGGACCTCGTTCATCTTGTCCAGGCCGCGTTCGGCAACCTCTTCGGACTGCTCCGGCACTTCCTCAAAGTTGATAAAGATGGACATGTGGTCTTTGAGGAGCTTGGCGGCGTAGCCAATAGAGTCCTGGGGCGAAACCGCGCCGTTGGTCCAGACTTCGAGCGTGAGCTTGTCGTAATCGGTCATCTGGCCGAGTCGCGCCGCTTCCACCTGAAAGTTGACTTTGCGGACGGGAGAGTGGACCGAGTCGATGGGGATATAGCCGAGGGCCAAGTCTTCATCGAAATTCTTGTCGGCGCTGACGTAGCCGCGGCCCCGCTTGAGGCGCATCTCGATACCGAGGCGGCCGCCCTCGCTTACCGTGGCAATGTGGACATCGCGATCGAGCACTTCCACGTCGGCATCGGTCTCGATCTGGCCGCTGCGTACATCGCCCGGGTGATCGATGGTGAGGCGCACGGTTTTGATGCCTTCGCCCATGATTTTGAACGGAACCTGCTTGAGGTTCAGGATGATATCGGTTGCGTCTTCCACCACGCCGGGAATCGGGCTGAATTCGTGTTCGACGCCTTCGATGCGCACCGCGGTGATGGCCGCGCCTTCAATCGAGCTGAGGAGCACGCGGCGGAGACTGTTGCCGATCGTCGTGCCGAAGCCGCGCTGAAAAGGCTGTGCCGTGAACATGCCATACCGGTCCGTAAGGGTTTCGGTATTGGCGACCAGACGCTTGGGTTTCTGAAAACCTTTAAACATAATTACCTCGCTAGGAACTCCGTCTCCGGCGATCAGCGCTCTAGCAGGGCGGGTCCCGCTAACTGACGGCTGACTGCCGGCGGCTGACGGCTGAATTACTTCGAATACAACTCAACGATGAGCTGTTCGTTCAATTGAATCTGAACCAACTCGTCGCGTTTCGGCAGACCCTGAATCCGGCCGGTGAGGCCATCCCGGTCTACATCAATCCAATTGGGCGCGGGGGCGTGCGCGGTGGCATCCCGGGCTCCCAGAATCGTGGGGTTATTCTTGCTGGTTTCGCGAACCGAAATTACGTCGCCGGGTTTCACCTGTGCTGAAGGGATGTTGCACTTGCGGCCGTTCAGTTCGATATGGCCGTGGCGGACGATCTGGCGCGCCTGCGGGCGGCTGGTGGCGAAGCCCATCCGGTAAATGGCGCTATCCAGACGGCGTTCGAGGCCGGCCATGAGGTTGTCGCCGGTAATGCCTTTCTGATGGGCCGCCCTTTCGAAAGTGTTCCGGAACTGCCTTTCAAGAACACCGTAGACGCGGCGTACCTTTTGCTTCTCCCGAAGCTGCAGGCCATAACCGACGAGTTTGGCCTTGCGGTCTTTGCCATGCTGCCCAGGGACGAAATTGCGCTTCTCGATAGCGCACTTGTCGCTATGGCAGCGCTCCCCTTTGAGATAAAGTTTCATGCCCTCACGCCGGCATTGCCGGCATACCGGGCCGATATATCGTGCCAATGTATTTTGCTCCTCTACCATTGCCGCTCCCTTGCGGTTGCGGCTTCGTTTGTGGTGCGGTTTACGGCCTTGGCCGGCCTTCTTCCCGCTTAGTTACTACACCCGCCGTTTTTTGGGGGGCCTGCACCCATTGTGCGGAATGGGCGTGACATCTTTGATCGCGCGCACATCGATACCCGCGGTGGATAACGCGCGCACGGCGGACTCACGGCCGGAACCGGGACCGCTGACGCGCACTTCGACGGAGCGCAATCCACTCTCGACCGCCTTGTTGGCGGCGGTCATGGAGGCCTGCTGGGCGGCGAACGGCGTGCCTTTGCGCGAACCGCGGAAACCGAGCGAGCCTGCGCTCGACCAGGCCACCGTATTGCCTTCCTGATCCGCGATGGTGACGATGGTATTGTTGAACGTCGCCTGGATGTGCACGACGCCCGTGTGGACGACGCGTTTCTCCTTCTTCTTGAAACTCTTCTTCTTGCCGCCCTTGGCGGCGCTCTTTGCGGCCGGTTTCGCTGCTTTCGCCATAATTTACGTCTTTGCCGACGCC
>JAFAWA010000140.1 GCA_019242155.1 Terriglobia bacterium
CTCAGCCTCGCAAGAGATGGAAGACAGTGATGCGATCGCGAGCCTGCTGACTCCGTTTCTAGGACTGCGCCGGACACCGGAAACCATGGAACGTTACTACGCGCAACTGGCCCAGCTTACTCCAGCGGACATCCAGGCGGCAGCCGCAAAGTACCTGGTAAGCAATAACCGAACGATCGTAACTCTAACGGCTGCGGGGAAAGAGCGGTGAGACTCGCATGTTTCTTACTGGCCGCGGCCAGTGCTGTAGCTCAGATGCGGGTGATTTCGGAGCCAAGTAAGTCACCACAGGTCAGTTGCCGGCTTGTGTTTCTGGCCGGCTCGGTTCTCGACCCTCCGGATAAGCCAGGCGCGGCCTACCTGACGGCCATGATGTTGGCTCACAGCGGCACCACAGAACTGTCATACCAGCAAGTTTTGGATGCTATGTTCCCGATGGCCGCGAGACTGAATGTACAAGTAGATAAAGAGATGGTGACGTTCTCGGGTTCTGTTCACGAGGAGAACTTAGAGGCTTATTACCGGCTGCTGAAAGCGATGCTTCTCGAGCCCGGCTGGCGCGCAGAGGATTTTGACCGCGTGCGGGACGACGCTATCAATTTCCTCGCAGTGAGTCTCCGTAATAACGATGAGGAGCTAGCGAAGGAGGTGCTGGAGAACGACATTTTTCAGGCGACCCCCTACGGCCACTATTCGGTTGGGACGGTCTCTTCCTTGCGGCAGATCAGCCTGAATGACATAAAGCAGTTCTATCGTGCGCACTACAGCCAGGCGAATCTGATTTTAGGAATCGCGGGCGGATATTCTATGCCCTTCCTGGAACGAATGAAACACGATTTTCGGAGTCTGCCGGAAGGCGGTGGTTTCCGGCCGCGCGACAAGCCGCCGTCCTTGATCATGCATAATCGCGCGATCATTGTGGAGAAAGATACCCGGTCAGTGGCGCTGTCATTTGGGTTTCCCACACTCGGGACCAGAGCTAATCCTGATTATCCGGCGCTTCTATTGATCACTTCCTATCTGGGACAACATCGTTCCAGCGTCGGGCACCTTTACAATCGTATGAGGGAAAGACGTGGGCTGAATTACGGAGACTACGCATACATTGAATACTTTCCCCGCGGCATGTTCCAAATGGAACCGAGCCCGAACTTAGCGCGCCATTACCAGACTTTTCAGGTCTGGATCCGCCCGGTCGAGCCGCCCAATGCGGTATTCGCTCTCCGGCTGGCACTCTACGAAATCGACAAGCTCTACACGGAGGGAATTCCCGAAGACGGATTCGCACGTACCAAGGAGTTTCTTACTAAGTTTCCGGGCTTTTTGATGCGAAGTAAGAACGCGCAGTTGGGGTATGCGATCGATAGCATTTACTACGGCATCCCCAATTATGCCGAATATCTCAAAATACACTTAGAGAAACTCACGCGCGAGCAGGTGAATCACGCAATTCATCGCTACCTTCGCCGGGACAAGATCGTCTTCGTTGCTGTCGCAAAGAATGCGGAAGAACTAAAAGCCAAGCTGACCAGCGGCGCACCTTCACCAATCTCTTATAACTCGGAGAAACCCCCGGACATTCTGGAAGAAGATAAGGCGGTAGAAAAATTCCCGCTGCATTTAGAGGCAGACGACGTCACCGTTGTTCCCGTCGATAAGGTTTTCGAATGAGCTAATTGGATTGGGGCAGTTTTCGGCGAGCCGCTCTGGTTTCCATCGCATCCCGCCACAAAGCAGCCGCCCGGTAGAGTCCGTGCACGAATTTGCCGTAGGGAAGACTGGCGAAGAGCGCCAGAACGATTGCGAGATGCACAACCAAGAGGGCAGGCATGAACACGGATCGGCGCAGGATTAATAGAACCAATCCGGTAAGACTCGTTCCGAATAGAAGACTGAGGAAAATCAGATCCAGAGTGTCTTGACTGGTATCGACAATCATCGGATTCCGGCGTTTTTTCAGGCGATAGAGACCCACCGGGCCGATGAGCAGTCCCAGACCGCCGAGGGCACCCAAAACCACAGGAAGGCTGGACACGGCGTACGGGGCGTTAAGGCCTAACACATAGTGATAGAACGCGGCCGCCGAGGTAGAAGCGAAACATAACGCGAAGCCGTAGAACGTGAAATGGTGAAACCAGCGGCGGCTTTGCGAGTGATGCTCTGCCGGGTAGGTACAGCCGGATCCATGACTGGAGAGGTTTTCGAGCAGGAGGACACTACGCAGAGCATCGGCGATGGCCGCGGTTGGGGAGCCGGGCGTTGGGCCGGTCCCTTTCCAAAATCGAACGAGCCCTGCAAACAAGGCGAGCAGGATAATGATGGAGGCTGTGCCGAAGATAGCCACCATAGCCCCGTGGGAAACGACTTGGTAGAAGCCGGCGCCCCGGGCTACGGGGTGCAGCCCGATGGCGGCAGCAATGATTACGCCGATCGCCGTAAGCAAAACGGGAACACGATAGGTAAGACCGGAACGGAACAAATCGCGAAGCGAACCCGGCCAAGCGTACGCTGAATAAGTGCTGAGGCGAATCTCGGCCAAGGTCTTGGGGACGTTCACCGCAAACTCGTGAGGCGGAGCATACTGGCACGCGTAATAACACTCGGCGCAGTTATGACACAAGTTTGCGAGATGGTGAAGGTCTGGGGCCCCAAGATCGGTTCGCCGTTCGAGCGCCGGAAACACCGCGCAGTAGCCCTCACAGTAACGGCAGGCGTTGCAGATCGTGAGGATCCGAATGCCTTCCGGTACTGCGTCACCGATTGCGTGCGGCATGCGCGGCCTCCCGTCCTGCGATCCGGCCGAACACTGTTCCGATGGTCATACCAAAGCCGGCTAAGTAACCTTTTCCGAGTATATTGCCCGCCATAATTTCGCCTGCTGCGAAGATATTCGGCCGGTCAGAGCCCGCGCGCATAGATACGCACGCCTTGTCGTCGACTTTGAGGCCCAGATAAGTAAACGTAATGCCGGGTCGCAGCGGATATCCGAAGAAGGGAGGTGTGTCTATGGGCAGCGCCCAGTGGGATTTCTGAGGAACAAGACCGCTGGTCCGACAACTATCTAGAATCTGATGGTTGTAATCTCCCGGCAGTACCGAGCGGTTGAAGTTACAAATGGTATTGGTCAATGTATCTACCGGTAACTCGAGCGCGATTGCAAGGCCGGCGAGACTTTCTCCAGAGAAGGGCGGGAACACCGAAGGCATAAATTTGCCGATGACTTTGGAATCGATGATGCAGTAAGCGACCTGGTCCGGTTGGCGTGCGACGAGCCGCCCCCAAATGGCGTAACGCTTGGGCCAAAGATCCTCGCCTTCATCGTAGAAGCGCTCTCCGCAACGATTCACGACTACACCCAAGGGAACGCAATCTAAGCGTGTGACGATACCGCCGTCGAATTTGGGGGCGCGGCCGTCGATGGCTACACAATGGCATTCCCTGGGGTCGCCCACCGATTCGGCGCCGCTTTCGAGTAGCAACTGGAGCACTTTGCCTCGGTTGTAAGGTGTCCCACGAACCAGAAAGTTATCCGCAGCAGGACCCCAAGCCTCCTTCAGCCATTCCAGGTTTGCCTCGAAGCCGCCCGCCGCCACTACCAGAGATTTGGCACGAAACTCGAACGGCCGGCGGGCAATCAAAGCCGTGCCCTTTTCAAAGTGGCCGTTGCCGACCTTCAATCCGGTAACCTCGGCCTCATAGAACACTCGAATGCCTTGCTTGGCCGCCGCTTCATAGTATGAGTTGAGTAAGGCCTTGCCGCCTCCCAGGAAGAAGGCATTGGTTCGGCCCAGGTGCAGCGTGCCGCCGAGCGCAGGCTGAAAGCGAACACCGTAACTTCGCATCCACTTCGTGCAGCCTGTAGACTCGCGAATCGCAATGCGTGCCAGCGGCTCATCAGTTGCGCCGCCGGTGACTCGAAGCAAATCGTCCAGGTACTCGTCTTCTGGATAACTTTCGATAAGGACATCCAAGGGATGGTCGTGCATGACCCGCATGTTGCGGGTATGCCGGCTGTTTCCGCCGCGGAATTCGGGCGGCGCCGCTTCAAGGACGGTCACACGGGCGCCCGTTTCGGCCGCACTCAAGGCAGCGCAAAGCGCCGCGTTCCCACCGCCGGCTACAAGGACATCCGATTCGATCCACTCGCTTTGCACAAGCTTTCATTATGTCGCGACACGCTTCGTGCTATAGAATCATGGAGCAGGCGCCGGGATGCGCAGGCGAAAAACAACGTCGGGTTTGGCAGGTGATGGTTGTGCGATTACGGATGGCCGCGGCGGAACAAAGTAGAGGTCTGCACTGAAACTGTCTTTTAGAGTCCGAGTGGCGATCCTTGCAGCCGTGTTTGCGGGCGCATCGGTGGGAGCCTGGGTTTATGCAACACGGAAACATCCCGCGCCCGCTCCAGTTGCAAACGCGTATGTAGACGGCGCGGTTTGCGCGACCTGTCATCCGAAGATTGCGGCGACTTATGCGAAGACCGGTATGGGCCGCTCTTTCGCACGGTTCCGCCAAGAGAAGTTAATCCCATTTGCAAAGACGTTTTATCACAAAGCCTCTGATACGTATTTCTCCATGATTTTGCGCGACGGCAAGTATTACCAGCGGAGATGGCAGATCGGGTTCGATCGGAAAGAGACTAACATCGACGAAAAACAGGTAGATTTTGTGATTGGCTCGGGAAACCACTCGCAAACTTACTTGCACCTGACCTCGCGAGACGCGCTTCAGGTGTTGCCTCTCAGTTGGTACTCCGAAAAAGGCGGCTACTGGGATATGAGCCCGGGATACGATCAGCCTGATTATCCGGGTTCCGTCCGTCCGGTGCATTATGAGTGCATCTTCTGCCATAACGCGTATCCGAAAATTCCCGAGCCGCTCGCGCATTCGGCCAACCCGGAGATGACCTTCCTGCAGCCGCTACAAGAAGGCATCGATTGTCAGAGATGCCACGGCCCAGGGAAGAGGCATGTGAAGGCTGCATCTACAGCCGGAACACCGGAGCAGATTCGCGCAGCCGTTGTAAATCCTAAGCGTTTGCCGCCCGATCGGGAGATGGAAATTTGTATGCAATGCCATCTCGAAACGACGAGTCTGGACCTCCCGCACTCGATCCGCAACTTTGAGAGAGAGCCGTTTTCCTATATACCTGGGCAACCTCTAGGCGATTTCGAAATCGCTTTCGATCGTCCTGGAGGAATAAACGATCGATTCGAAATCGCACATCAGGCTTACCGGCTGCGGAAATCGCAGTGTTACATGCAGAGCGCGGGCAAGCTACGCTGTACTACCTGTCACGACCCGCACGATATTCCGCGGGGAGATGCGGCCCTGAGTCATTATAACGGCGTCTGCGAAACTTGCCATTCCGGGATGCTGCAGCGCACGGCCATTCCACCGCACGTTCCCAGAGCGAACTGCACGGGCTGTCACATGCCCAAGCGCCGGACGGACGACGTTGTGCACGTGGTCATGACGGATCACTTCATTCAACGCAACCGGCCCCCAGGCGACCCCACGGCCCCTAAAGCCGAGGTGATCGAATCGCCGGCCACGATGTATCGAGGCGAGGTTGTGCCGTACTATCCGGCCCCACTTGCGAATACGCCGGAGAACTTGCTGTATACGGGAGTGGCTCAGGTCCGCGATCGCAGGAATCTCGATTCGGGACTGCCGAAGCTCGCGAGTCTTTTAGATCAATACCGTCCGGCACAGGCCGCGTTCTACGCGGAACTTGGGCAGGGCTACCGCGCCGCGGGCGATTTCGCGAAGTCGATTCCCTACTTCGCGGCCGCGGCCGGCAAAGAGCCGACCGGCTTTCGCCTGCTGCAACTCGGCAACGCCGAAATGGAGGCCCGCCAGTTTCCTCAGGCTGAAGCGGCGCTGCGGCGGGCTACGGCCCTCTCCCCGGGCGAGCCTGCTGCGTGGGGAACTTTGGGCTGGGTTCTGTGGCAGCAGGATAAGGGAGCTGAGGCCAGATCCGCGTTAGAACGCGCGGTTGCGCTTGATTCGGAATTGCCGGAATTGCATAACAATCTGGCGTCGGTCGAGTGGGGTATCGGCGACCAGGCTGCGGCCGAGCAACACTTCCGCGAGGCTCTTCGCATCCAGCCGGGCATTGCAGATTGGCGCCTCAATTTCGCGCGCGTATTGGCCACGCGCGGGGAAATCCCGGAAGCCCGGTTTCAGTTTGAGGAAGCGATCCGGTTGAAGCCGGACCTTGCCGAAGCACGTGTGGATTATGGGCGGCTTCTTGGTGATCACGGTGAACTTCCCGCGGCTATTCGCCAACTGGAGACGGCTGTGCGGCTACAACCCGAACTCTCGCGTGCGCATTTTGAACTCGGCATGGTTTTGGGAAGGAGCGGCAATCCCGCCGCCGCGGTTACGCAATTAAAAATCGCTGCGAATGGTTCCGATGCCGAGGTGCGTGCGCAAGCACTCGAAGTACTTGGCCAGCTCGGTCGATAATAGCAATCTAAAGGCGTTCAGGTGGACGGCGAGCACGTCGAGGCTCCCCCGCAACGGAATTCTCCCGTGATAGCCTGAACGAGTCGATGGACGTGCCGAAGGTTTGCTCAACACGTATTACTCTGCCCTTGAGCGCGGGCTTGCTCTGCGTGATTGCGCATCCTCTTTTTTCGCAGTGGATCAATTATCGGGTACCTGGAGTTCCACGGACCGCCGATGGACGAGTGAATCTTACCGCTCCTACGCCGAAATCGCTCGATGGCAAGCCGGACCTTTCGGGAGTATGGGAAAGCGCGCCCGAATACTTCTACAATCTCGCGAACGATCTCAAACCCGACGACGTTATAATGCAGCCTTCGGCGCAGGCGCTACAGGCGGAGCGCGAGGGAAAACAGCACCAGGACGACCCCTTATCCCGGTGCATGCCGCCCGGTGTACCGCGTATCAACATGTCCACACCGGACGCGCCGCATCCCTTCAAGATTGTTCAGACGCCGAGTCTGGTGGTGCTCCTCTACGAAACCTCCAGCAACTCCACGTTCCGGCAGGTATTTCTGGATGGGCGGCCTCTGCCCAAAGACCCGCAGCCTACCTGGCTTGGATATTCCGTCGGCCGTTGGGAAGGAGCCACACTCGTGGTGGAGACCGCTGGTTTTAATGGCCTCTCGTGGACGGATACGGCTAAAGGCCATCCTCAAACGGAAGCGGCGCACGTCACAGAGCGTTTTACGCGGCGGGACTTCGGGCACCTCGAGATAGACATCACAATTGACGACGCGAAAGCTTACGTAAAGCCGTGGCGAGCCAAAGTGCCTGTAAAACTGCTACCCGATACCGACTTGATCGAGACGTACTGCGAAAACGAAAAGGACCAACTTCACAAGAGATAGACCACGGCAAAGAACCCGATCAACTGACTATTTCTGGGAGCCCTGCGATCTCAGCTTTCTAATCTCGTCCAGCCTTTCCGCGATTCGCTGTTCCATGCCTCGCGCCGTCGGGTAATAATAGCGGCGGCCGGCAAGCGAGGGCGGCAGGCAGTCCATATCGACAACGGCGTCTTCAAAGTTATGGGCATGCTGGTAGCCTTGTCCATACCCCCACGCCTTCATATTGCCGGTGACGGCGTTGCGCAGGTTCATGGGAACCGGCTCGGCTGTAGTGTGCTCCACATCTTGCGCAGCGGCGCAGATGGCCCGGTAAGCAGCGTCTGACTTCGGGGCAGCGCAGAGATATATGGCAGTTTGGGCTAAGGCGAGATCGCCTTCCGGAATTCCTAGAAAATGAACCGCCTGCATACCAGCGATGGCCTGTTCGAGCGCACGAGGGTCGGCCAGGCCGATGTCTTCAATCGACATGCGAATTAAGCGGCGCGCGATGTATAGCCGGTCCTCGCCGGCTTCAAGCATGCGCGTCAGCCAGTAGAGCGCTGCATCGGCGTCGCTCGAGCGCACGGATTTATGAAGGGCGGAGATGAGGTTGTAATGTTCTTCGCCGCTTTTATCGTACAGAAGTACTTTGCGCTGCATGGCGTCCTGAACGGCCTGCGCAAGTAAGATGCCGCCGGGGGAAGCAGCAGCCGCGGCTTCGACGGTGTTGTAAGCCTGGCGGCCGTCGCCGTTGGAGTAGATCGCGATCTGCTCGAGCAACTCCTCCGGTGCTTCCATTCCAATGACGGGGAGCGCGCGCTCGAGCAGGCCGACGATTTCGGGTACCGTCAACCCGCGCAGGGCGTAGACGCGGGAGCGGGAAAGCAGCGCAGCAATCACTTCGAAGGAAGGGTTTTCGGTGGTGGCGCCTATCAGGATGATGTCGCCGCGCTCGACATAAGGCAGAAACGCATCCTGCTGCGCTTTGTTGAAACGGTGAATCTCATCGATGAAAAGAATGGTCCGGCGCCCCATGCGCCGCAGCCGTTCGGCATCGGCCATCACCGCTTTGATTTCTTTGATGCCGCTGAGCACGGCGCTGAATGGGATGAACTCGCAACTGGTGACGCGGGCGATCAACCGCGCAAGAGTTGTTTTGCCGACGCCGGGCGGTCCCCAAAGGATGATGGAGGTCAGCTCATCGCGTTCGATCTGCCGGCGCAGGGGCTTACCCGGACCTAGAATGTGCTCCTGACCGATGAAATCCTCCAGCCGCTCCGGCCGCATGCGTTCGGCTAGAGGACGCTTCTTATCCTCCTGAAGAGGGGCAGTGTCGAACAGACTCACGATACCAGTGTAGTGTTTGATTCGGGCGGTAAAATCAGCTTAGGAGTTTACGAGTTGACGCGCGCCGCTTCCGGCACAACCCGCGCCGTCATGTTGGCGGGCTTCGGCGGACTGTTGCTGCTCATGGCGTTGGCGGGCATAGATGGAATCCAAACGCTGCGGCAGATCGAAGCTTCGAGCGACGAAGTCCGGGAAGAGTTCCTGCAGCGTACGCGCGTGCTGGAGCGAATCCGCGGAGACTTGTACGTTTCCGGAACGTACGTCAGAGATTACTTACTCGAGCCGGAGAGCGGCAAGGCCGAAGGCCACCGATATAGCTTGCTGGAAACTCGCCGCGATATGGACCAAGCGCTGAATCAATATCGGACCCTTCTGAACGCGCAAGAATCTACGCCATTCCAGGTACTGATGCGCGAACTCACATCCTACTGGAGGGTGCTCGAGCCGGTCTTTCAGTGGACCACCGCCGAACGGCGAAACGACGGCTATTTCTTTCTACGCGACGAGGTCTTTCCTCGCCGAACTTCAATGTTGGCCATCGCCGACCAGATCCGGTCATTAAACGAAGCGCAATTGAACGACGGCAAGGAGAAGGTTGCGCAGTTATTCGCTCGAATTCGATGGCGCTTAATCCTTACAATCGGCCTGACCATCGGGTTAGGCCTGCTCCTTGCGGCATTTGCCATGCGCAAGATCCTGTTCCTGGAAGCCCGAACGGAACGGGCGGGCACGGAACTAAAGCAACTGTCGGCACGGCTGGTCGAGGCTCAGGAAAACGAGCGGCGGTCGATCTCCCGCGAGTTGCACGACGAGATCGGCCAGGCTTTGAGTGCTGTGCTGGTCGAACTGGCGAACTTATCCAATTTGGTCAAAGCCAGGAATATTGAGGCCGCGGCTTTAAAGAGCGGCGAAATCAAGCGGATGATAGAGAATTCGATCGGTGTGGCGCGGAACATGGCGCTGCTCCTTCGCCCGTCGATGTTGGATGATCTGGGGCTTGTGCCGGCTTTGCAGTGGCAGGCGCGAGAGATCGGCCGGCGCGACGGTGTTTGGGTGACGGTCGAAGCCGAGAATGTTTCGGAAAATCTGCCGGAAGACGTGAAGACCTGCGTGTATCGCGTGGTGCAGGAGGCATTGCACAACGCGGTGAGGCATGCCGCAGCGGCCAAAATTCAGGTAACTGTACTTCAGGACGCAGATCAGCTTCGCCTATTTGTCCAGGATGATGGAAAAGGATTTGACGCGGCGCAGCAGCGAGGCATGGGCCTCCTGGGCATTCAGGAACGAGTGAGCTATCTTGGCGGCCGGTTTTCGGTGGAGTCGAAATCCGGGGAAGGCACAGTGTTAGGTGTGACACTCCCAGTGGCTGAGATTACAAGCAAACAGGAGACGCAGCGCGTGTGAAGCCTATCCGAATTCTCCTGGCCGATGACCATACCATCGTCCGCAGAGGTTTGCGCCTGCTACTCGCGAGCGAACCTGGTTTTCAGGTGGTGGCGGAAGCCGCAACCGGCCTCGAAGCCGTTAGCTTGGCGGAACAGCATGCCGTCGATGTGGTGGTGATGGATGTGGCAATGCCCAGGCTGAACGGAATCGAAGCCGCCCTCCAGATCAACTCACACCAACCTCAAGTCGCGGTGGTGTTCTTGAGCATGCATTCCGATGAGGGCTACGTTCTGCGCGCCTTGAAGGCAGGAGCCCGCGCCTACCTTCTGAAAGACTCGGCGGAGCACGACCTTATCAATGCGGTCCGGGCGGTCGCTGAGGGAAAGGGCTACTTCAGCCCCGCCATCAGCAGGATGCTCGCGGAAGAGTACATGCGCGAGTTACAGGAGCGAAAGATCGAAGACACGTACGAACTGCTCACCACACGCGAACGCGAGGTCTTGCAACTTTTGGCGGAGGGGAAAAGCAATAAAGAAGCCGCCGCTCTTCTGAACCTGAGTGCGTATACGGTGGAGAGCCATCGCAGCAGTATTCTTAAGAAGCTAAACCTGCACAGCGCGGCTGAATTGATTCTATATGCCCTGCGCAAAGGAGTGATTGTCCAAGGCTAAAAATCTTCCAGCAGGTGGCCCATTTTCTCCTTCTTGGTGCGGAGATAGGCCTCACGCGAATCGAGCACGTCTGCGAGGCATGGCACACGCTCGGCAACGTGAATACCGGCACGCTCCACGGCATCGACTTTTTCCGGGTTGTTAGACAAGAGCCGAATTGCTCTGAGCCCGAAGTAATGCAGAATAGCGCCGGGGAGTTCGTAACTCCTCAGGTCACTTTCGAACCCGAGGCGCTGGTTGGCTTCCACTGTGTCCGCGCCTTGATCCTGCAACTCATAGGCGCGCAACTTGTTTAACAGACCGATTCCGCGCCCTTCCTGGTGTTCGTAGATAAGTAACCCGCGGCCCTCTTTGGCGACGCTCTTCAGCGCAATCTCCAGTTGGGCCCGGCAGTCGCACCGAAGACTGTGAAAAACGTCTCCGGTGAGGCATTGAGAGTGAATACGTACGAGCGGCGGCGGATTTCCGGAAAGGTCGCCCATGCGCAGCGCCAGTGCTTCTTCGGGTTGGGGGAGGCCGTGCCCGGCAAAACCGTAGATCCGAAAGAATCCGAACTGCGTGGGGAAAGCGGCTTCGGCGACTTTCTCGAGGCGCAACGAGGAAGTGTTCATGGAACGGCTATAGGACGCGTTAATGGTTCCATTATAATGGCTTGCGGCGGCATATGCCGGAACCGGAGACATCCTTCCTGATTTCGATGCTGATCAAGCTGGGGGTGGTCGCGTCTATCGCGAGCATCCTGGCTCGTTGGAATGCGTTCAAGTCGGTGCTCCTGCGCGATAACCGCACTCTACCGCAGCGGCTGGCGCTCTCGGTCTGGCTTTCGGCCGTTTTTGGGGCTAGCGTGGCCACCCGCGTGTTGAGCCCGAGTTATCGCGCGGCCGACCTGGGCTTGGAAGGCAGTTTCCTGGCAGGTCTTCTGGGCGGTTATGTGACGGGACTGTTTTCCGGCATACTCATTTCTCTGCCTGCTTTCTTCCGGCACGAGCATCTGACCATGCCGGTGCTGGCTGCCGTAGGCGTGTTAGGCGGTCTTTTGCGCGACTTGGCTCCCGACCCGGAAGACATCTGGCAGATGTCGCCCTTTCCCGACTTGAACATTTACCGGTTCTTTCGCGAAAGTAAGAACCACCGCCGCACGGCGTTTCACCTTTCTCTACTAGCTGCCATTCTTTCTACGGAATTTCTGCGGCAGAATCTGGGTTCGCCCGGGTCTTTCGCCAGCACCGAATTGTTTCGGTTGGCGCCGGACTCGCGTCATCCTCACCCGCTAACTTACGTTGCACTGTACGCTACGACCCTATTCGCCGTAGTGATTCCGGTGAAGATCTGGAACAATACGCGAACGGAGAAAAAACTGGAGCAGCAGAATCGATTGTTAACGGAGGCGCGGCTCGCGGCATTGACCAGCCAGATCAATCCGCACTTTTTATTCAACACGCTGAACTCGGTGTCGTCGCTGATCCGGACGAATCCCAACCAGGCACGACTTATGGTGCTGCGCCTTTCGAGAGTGCTGCGGCGCCTTCTGCGAAAGCATGAGAATTTTAGCGCGCTCCGGGAGGAGCTGAGCTTCATTGAAGACTATCTTTCGATTGAGGTCGTGCGCTTTGGGGAAAAACTTCGTTTCGAGACAGAGGTGGCGGAAGAGACGTTGGATATGCTCGTGCCAAGCATGTTGTTGCAGCCGTTGGTTGAGAACTGTATCAAGCACGGCTTGAGCAGCAAAGTGGAGGGCGGTACGATTCGCATACGAACAGTTCTTGCCGGCTCGAATCTCATGCTTTGGGTAGAGGACGATGGTGTAGGGATCCCGGAAGCGAGGCTGGCCACTTTGCTCGAACAGGGTATTGGAGTGAGTAACGTAAATGAGCGGCTGAAGGTGTTGTTCGGCGAGGACTACCGGATGTGGATCGACAGCCAGCCGGGACAGGGAACGCGGGTTCAAATTCAGATGCCAGAGTTGCATCCCCATCTGGCGGCAGCCTCGTAAACTAATCCATTAAGGAGAGACATATTGGAAAGAGTCGAAGAAACGGTGGGGGTATGGCCTGCGAACGGGCTCCCGGCAACGTTGGCGGAGCGGACGCGCCGCGTATATGACTTGGTCGCGGCAGTATACCCGGTTTCGTCCATGCTGTTTCACTCGAGGGCGCATCGCTGCTCGGTCGACGTCTCCGGATTCCGGGACGGCATGCGTGTTCTGGAGGTGGCAACGGGCAGCGGCGAAATGTTCCGTCGCCTGGTGCGCGCGAATGGGAAGGGAACGACGATCGGCGTAGATTTATCACCCAATATGGCGGCGCTTACACAGCGGGCCGCGCGGCGCAAGTTTCCCCGCGCCCGCGCGCACTGTCAGGCAGTGGATGCGCGGCAGATGCCCTTTCGCAGCGAGTCCTTTGACGCGGTTTTCTGCTGCTACCTGCTTGAACTGCTTGCGGCCGAAGATATCGTGGCCACGTTGCAGGAATTTCATCGCGTCCTGAGGGGGAACGGCCGGCTGTCTCTCGTGCTCATAGGGCAGAACAGAGCGGCGTTCAATGCGATTTATCGATTGGCCGGAAAACTAGCGCCGGAGTTTTGGGGACGGCAAGTGGAACAGCGGGTACCGGAATTGATGGAGCGCATCTCGTTTCGTATTTTGCAGGATCGGACCGTGCGGCAGATCTTCTATCCCTCGCGGGTTCTCGTCGCCCGGAAGTAGAGCAGGCGCGGCGCTCTGCCGGGAATTACAATCGGAACACGGGCGTGCGCATCACTATCTCTAAAGAAAATTATCTCAAGGCGATAGCCGAAGCCGAGTCCGAAGGCGAAAACGTCAAGCCTGTAACTCTAAGCCGATGGCTGAAAGTATCCGCGCCGGCCGTGACGATGGCTATTAAACGCCTAAAACGCGATGGGCTGATCCGCATCGGCAAAGAGAGCCAGATTCAACTCACTCCCTCTGGACGGGAGATTGCAAATCGGCTGCTGTACCGGCATCACCTGATCGAGCGGATGCTGGCTGAGATATTCGGCCTGGAGTGGTACAAGACCCACGATGAAGCAGAAGCGTTGGAGCACGCGGTCTCCGCGGACTTTGAACGCAAGCTGGCGGAGAAACTAGGGAACGGCTGTCCCTGTCCGCACGGGAATTACGCCGTTGATTCGCCCCGGGAACGAAGATCCCGTGGCCTCAAGCCGCTGCCGGAAGCGCACAGGCAGGAACAGGTTGCGGTAGCTGGTGTGTTCGAACGCGACCGTGAGTTTCTGGAGTACCTGGACCGTGCCGGTATTCGCCCAGGGGTGAGACTGGAGGTC
Source organism: Terriglobia bacterium (assembly GCA_019242155.1). Lineage (GTDB taxonomy): Bacteria > Acidobacteriota > Terriglobia > Bryobacterales > Bryobacteraceae > PSRJ01. Next base: position 14,045 of record JAFAWA010000140.1, read on the forward strand.
TTGACGGTGAACGGCGAAGTAGCGCTCGAAGCCGCCGGAAGGACTGTGCGGTTGGAACAGAGCGCCGCGGCTCGTGTGTGGGTGAAAAGCGTCTAGCGCGTAGAAACTCGAGTGCCGCCACAAGCGCGAAGTACCATGAAATAAGGGCTACGCATGCGACCGTCCGTGACAGGCATCATCGATGACGTGCGGATGCGTGGATTCGCGCGGCGTCAGACGGTCGAAGCTGCTTTAGCGTGGCTGGATGGGCAATTGCACGTGCTGGATGCGGAGCCGGTACCTTTGCGGGATGCCGCCGGCCGGGTGCTGGCCACACCTATCATCAGCGATTTCGATGTTCCCGGTTTCGACCGCGCCACTATGGATGGCTATGCCTTGATAGCAGCGTCTACGGAGGGTGCAAGCACATACAATGTCCTCCCAATCACTGTCGTAGGTGATTCCCTGCCGGGACGTCCGTTTGACGGATCGGTTTTGGAAGGCCAGGCAGTCCGGGTGATGACAGGCGCGCCGATGCCCCAAGGCGCGGACGCGGTGCTTCCGGCCGAATGGGCGGCGGCGGAACCGGCGATTACAACGGCTGACGGTGTGCAGTCCATCGGCGCTCTTTCAGCTGTCTCGCCGGGTAAAAATGTGGGCAAACGTGGAGAGGATATTGTCCGCGGGGCTGCGCTTTTGGAGGCGGGCCGTGTGTTGCGGCCGCAGGATCTCGGCGTACTTAGCTCAGTCGGATGCAGCGAAGTGAACGTGATCCGGCGGCCGCGTGTCCGTCTGGCGATTACCGGTAATGAGCTGTTACCCTTCGGTTCCCGGCCGCGAGGGTTTCATATCACCGATGCGAACGGGCCGATGCTGGCGGCGCTCGTGGAACGAGATGGCGGCACGGTGGACTTTCCCGGCCTTCTCCCGGACAACGAGGAGGCCATTCTCGAAGCACTGCACGCCGACGCGGACGTCATCCTGGTTTCGGGAGGATCGAGCGTAGGCATCGAAGATCTTGCGCCCGGGCTCGTCGCCCAGCACGGAGAATTGGCGGTGCACGGAATCGCAATGCGGCCCAGTAGCCCTACAGGCTTCGGCCGCATCGGAAACCGATTGGTATTTTTACTTCCTGGGAACCCGGTGTCCAGCCTGTGTGGCTATGACTTTTTCGCCGGGCGAGCCATCCGCGCGCTCTGCGGCCGCAGCAAACAATGGCCGTACCGCAGCATGCGTGGAAGGTTGAGCCGGAAAATCAGCTCACCCATCGGGCGTCTCGACTATGCCCGCGTGAGACTGGTGGACGGCCTCGTGGAGCCGGTATCCGTCGGCGGCGCTTCGCTGCTCTCTTCGACCACGCGGGCAGACGGCTTTGTGATTGTGGATGGCGACAGCGAGGGCTTCGCCGCGGGCAGCGAGGTGGAAGTCTGGCTCTATGCGTGAGCAGGAGCAATTCCTCCAGGTCCTGGATCGTGACGAGGCCGAGCGGCGTTTTCAGGCGGTGCTGAATCTGGCGCCGCGCGGCATGGAAACGGTTCCACTGGATGAGGCGCTCGGACGTGTACTGGCATATGATGTTCTCGCGCAAGTGGACGTGCCGTCTTTCGACCGATCCAATGTGGATGGGTTTGCAGTCGTTGCTCATGATACCTTCGGCGCCACGGAAGAAGCGCCGCGCTGGATCGAACTTGGGCCCGAAGAGATCCACACGGGGGTGATTGCGAGGACCGTAATTCGGCCCGGAACAGCAGTCCCGATCGCGACCGGCGGCATGGTTCCGCGTGGTGCGGACGCGATTGTGATGGTGGAACATGCGGAAGTTTGCGGTGCGAGGCTTCGAGTAGCTCGCGCTGTGACAGCCGGAACCGCCATTACATTTGCGGGGACCGATATCACCGCCGGTGAGACGGTGTTGCGTGCCGGGCATCCACTCACCAGCCGGGACACCGGTGTCCTGGCTGCGATTGGAGTTCCTGCGGTGAGTGTCTGGAGAAGGCCCGTGGTAGCCATTCTTTCCACAGGAGACGAAATCATTCCCCCCGGGGAACCTATGGCACCCGCCAAGGTCTATGATTCCAACTCTCAGGTGCTCGCCGACGCAGTGCGAGAACTTGGAGGCGAAGTGCGGCGGCTAGGAATTGCGGCCGATGACACTGGCGTCTTGCGGCAGCGCTTGCACGACGCACTGGACTTTGCAGATGTCGTACTGCTCTCCGGCGGAACGAGCAAAGGCGCAGGCGATGTCTCGTACCGCGTGGTGGCGGAGCTTCGAGATCCGGGCATTGTGGCTCATGGGGTGGCGCTCAAGCCTGGCAAACCGATCTGTCTCGCGGCGACCGGGGGGCGGCCCGTTGTGGTCCTTCCGGGGTTCCCCACTTCGGCTATCTTCACATTTCACGAGTTCGTCGCCCCAGTGATTCGGTCGATGGCGGGGCGGAAACTCGAAGATCGGGAAGTGGTGCAGGCGAAGCTCGCGGTAAAGGTGAATAGCGAGATCGGACGAACAGAGTATCTGCTGCTGGGGCTCGTCGAGACGCCGGAGGGCGAGACTTCTCCAGCGCTCACAGCCTTCCCCATGGGACAAGGCTCCGGCAGTGTGACGACGTTTAGCCGGGCAGACGGTTTCGCAACTATCGGACGCCACGAAGAGATCGTCGAAGCCGGAACCACTATTGAGGTGCAACTTCTCGGACGCGGTCTGCAATTAGCCGATCTGGTAGTCATCGGTAGTCACTGCATCGGTCTGGACTACTTGCTGGGCGCAATGCAACGGCTAGGTATCCGCTCCAAGTTTCTTGCGGTGGGAAGCGCTGCAGGATTAGAGGCCGCCAAGCGCAATCAGTGCGATTTAGCCGGTATTCACCTTCTGGACGCGAAGACAAATGAGTACAACCGGCCCTTTCTGACGCGTGAACTCGAACTGATACCGGGCTACGGGCGATTGCAGGGGATTGTTTTTCGACGCGGCGATGTGCGATTCGAAGGCTTGACGGCCCAACAGGCGATCGCGAATGCGCTCGAAGATCCGGAATGCGTGATGATCAATCGGAACACGGGAAGCGGTACGCGTGTATTGATCGACCGCCTGCTAGGCGGTGCGAGACCGCGCGGCTACGCGGTGCAGCCGCGAAACCATAACGCGGTGGCGGCCGCTGTCGCGCAGTCGCGTGCCGATTGGGGGATGACGCTCGATACCATCGCGGCGGGCTCCGGACTCGGGTTCCTTCCGTTCCAGCATGAGCGGTACGATTTCGTTTCGCCGAGATCCCGCTCGAAGCGCACCGGCGTAGCCGCGTTGAAGGATCTGCTTGCGCAACCGTCTACACGCGAAACGCTTTCGCGCATGGGAATGCGGCTATGACCACTGCGGGAATCGTTCTCTGCGGCGGAAAATCCACACGAATGGGAACCTCGAAAGCCACACTGCCCTTCGGCACCGAGACCATGTTGCAACGTGTCGTGCGTCTGCTCGGCGCCGTAGTCTCCCCAATCGTCGTGGTCGCAGCGCAAGACCAGGTTTTGCCTGAATTGCCGGCGGACATCATCCTTACACGCGATGAACGGGAAAGCCGGGGGCCGCTCGAAGGCCTCCGGGCCGGTCTGAAAGCGCTACCCGCGTACGTCGAGGCCGCATATGTGACTAGTTGTGATGTGCCGCTGCTGGTTACGGGTTTCGTGGAAAAGATGATTGCGCTATTGGCCCTGCATGACATCGCCGTGATGGAGATCGATGGCTTCACGCATCCCCTCTCCGCCGTTTACACTCGGGGCGTCTTACCGAAGGTGGAGGCACTGCTAGCGGCGGACAAACTCCGTCCCGCATTCCTGTTTGATGCAGTGAATACCAGGCGTGTGTGGCCGGAGGAGATCCGATCAGTCGATCCGGAACTGTGGACGCTGCGGAACCTGAATACTCGCGAAGACTATCTGGCGGCACTCGCGGATGCCGGGTTTTCGCCGCCGGGCTGAGGCACTGTTTCCCATCCGCGCTGGCGGTGGTACTCGGCTACTAGCGCGCCGAGCCGTTCGCGGCTTAGCGATGCGCGGGGATCATCCGGCAGCGGCGTACTCAGAAACCGTTCGGGCAAGGTATCTTCGGCCGGAGTCCAGCCGGCGAGAAGGTTAAACTCGCGTTTGGCGGAGACGATCCCGTACGCGGTTTCGCGCAGTTCCGCGGCGCTGACATCCCACCCCGTCACATTCCCCAGCATTTCCGCGGCTTCTGCGTAGAAGTCGGTCAAAACGCCGCGCAGAAACTTACAGAGAATCAGAGAGTCCATCAAGGCTGCCTTGTCTTCCGTCTCGATCGCGAGCCGGACGGCATCCAGAGTGACATGCCGGCGGTCCACCTTATCGGAGAAATCGACTTCGTAGGCGCCGCTGCGATTATGGTCGGCGCCGCGGGCTCCTACGGCGAAACCAAGCGCCATGGTCTGGAGCGCTCGCGGTTCGTAACCCGGAATCTCCAGTCCCTTCACTTGGGGCGCGATTGCAATGCTGTTGTGCCCGATGGCCTGTGCGGCGCGCCGGCTGCCTTCTGCCAGCAGGTTTCCCAGTCCTTGGCGGGTACCGATCAGGCCGATGGCGTGCAGCAGCGCTTCTCCGCTTCCGAAGCGGAGCCAGGGCTCATCCAGCCAGCCTCGCTCTACGCATTCCATCGCGAAGGCGATCGTCCCGCCCGCGCTAATCGTGTCGAGCCCCAGTTCATCACAGCGCTGGCATGCGCGCAGCACAGTTTCCCCATCGCCCACGCCGCAGAGCGATCCCATTGCGAAAAGGTTCTCGTACTCAACCCGCACGCCGCCTGTTTCACTACCGTAGATGTGTTCGCAACCGATAGTGCACGACACGCAGCTCTTACGGGCTTTGGAGCGGGTCGCGCCGAGTTCCTCCGGAGAAATCGCGGCGGCGTCTGGAAACGCGCCAAGCTGAAAGTTTCTCGTTGGGAGCGCATTGAAGCGATTGAACGTGAGCAGGTTCGCGGCAGTGCCGAGCTCGCGGTATTTGGCCGTAGCCGGACCGAACGATCGCCGGGAAAGGTTCTTACTCAGTTCTGCGAGCTTCTGAGGGTGCGCCCACCCGGTGCGCCGGTGCCCGCGTAGCGCGATCGCCTTGATA
>JAFAWA010000490.1 GCA_019242155.1 Terriglobia bacterium
CTGGGCCAGCACATCCATTAATAGATCGCGCGGCTGCGATCCGATCGCCAGCCGGATACCGAATTCGCGAGTCCGCCCGCTCACCGAAAATGCCAGCACCCCGGCGACCCCGACCACGGCAATAGCCAGGGCGACCGCGGCGAATCCACCAAACACTATCGCGTTGAGACGATCGGGGGCGAGCACCTCAGCGCGAATATCCTCGAGCGACGCCGCGTGTTCCACCACTTGGTCCGGCGCCATCGAGCGGAGGATGCGCGTGACCGGAGATATGAGCGGATAGGGATCACCGCGCGTGTGAACGAATGCGCGTTGACCGACGAACGCCTGGCCTAACGGATGGTAGACCGTGACGGCCGGACCGGGCGTCACCTTCTCATCTTCAATATCCGCGACGACGCCTACGATGCGGCGCGGGCCGGCACTGATGCCGATAAACTTCAGGACCGGGTCGGTCCACATCAGATGACGGTTGACTGCATCCTGGTTGGGAAACATCCGCTGCGCCAAGCTCTGGCTGACGATGACGACCGGTTCGCTCGCCGGGCGGTCGTTATCGTTGAAGTCACGGCCGGCGAGAACAGGAACGCCGAGGGTGGCGAAAAACCCGGGTGAGATGGTGCGGAAGCGGGCGCGCGGATCCTCTTCCCCGGATCCACGGAGATGGCCCTCGGTGGAAAATTGCATCGCGAAGGAATTCTCGCCCTCTCGCCATGGCACGACCGTGCCAACCGCTACGCCGCTTACACCGGGGAGTTCGCCGATCCGGCGAATCGCTTCCTTGTACCCTGTGACGATCTGATCGGTGGTCCTGCCCAAGGTCATCGCCGGAACGTTAATCGCAAGCACATGGCGGGTCTCGAAGCCGGTTTCGGCGGATTGCAACGAGCGCAGGGTTTTCACAAGAGTCGCGGCTCCGGCCAGCAACAGAAACGAAGCGGCGATTTGCGTGACCGCAAAGACGCGCAGCCGGCGGCTCGTTCCGCCCGTGACCCGCGCACTGCCGTTGGCGAGGCCGATTCCGTGCGAGGCGTCCGCCGACGGCAGTCTGGGGACAAACGGCAGCAAAACCGCCGCAACCAGAGCCAAACCCGCGCCGACCCAAAGCATACTGGAATCGACGGTCAGATCGAGCGCGCGTACCGAATAACGGGAGGCATAGCGGGCCAGGACGGCAACCATCGGCCGCGCGCTGACGACGCCCAACACCGCGCCCGCACCGCACAGCAGCAGGCTCTCGGCCAGCAAAGTACGGCGCAACGCCAAGGTGCCGGCTCCAAGCGCGGCCCTGATCGCAAGCTCGCCTTCCCGGCGCACGGTCCGCGCGAGAATCAAATTGGCAACGTTGGAACAGGCGATGATAAAGACCAAAGCCGAAGCGGCCAACAGCACCCAAAGAATGGTCCGCGCCTTGGACGTGATCTGATCCCGCAACAATCGGGCATCGATTCGGAAATCGGCTTTTGGGGAGTAGGATTCCGGGTGTTCCTTGACCATCGACGCATGGACCCCGCGCAGTTCGGCGCGGGCGGTATCGAGATCGGCGCCTGGAGCAAGGCGGCCAAAGAGTTCGGTCATGCGGTGGACGCGCCCGGTGACCATTGTGGCGGACAGGTGATGCGGGCTGGTGACCACGTTCGCAATGATCTCGGTTTCCGCCGGATACGGAATCGACGGTTCCAGCACTCCGACCACTGTCGCGGAGCGCTCGCCCAGGCGGACAACCTTACCAATCACGGAGGGGTCGCTCTTCAGGGCAGTTGTCCAGAAGCCATACGTCAACACGGCGGCCCCTGCGGCGCTCGGACCGTCGTCGCGTTGATCCAGCAGGCGGCCCAAAACCGGATGCAGGCCCATGACCGCGAAATACGATCCGCCGACCACGCCCGCTTGGACTTCACGCGGCTCGCCCAAACCGACCAGGGTAAAACCGATGGTAGAGAAATCCCCAATCGAAGTCAGCGTTTTGATGCGCTGCTTCAAATCCTGGATCTCCGGCACGGAGAAGTAGGCGTTCTCGAGACCTTGTCCTTGGGCGCTCTGGCGGATGTAGATGAGGCGGCTCTCGTCACGGTTGACAAGCGGCCGCAACAGTACGCCACGCACCAGGGCGAAAATAGCGGCGTTCGCCCCGATGCCCAACGCCAGAGTTAAGACCACCGTAATGGTGAAGCCTTTGCTGCGGGCAAGTGAACGAATCGCGAACTTCATAGCCGGCCTCCTACAATAACCCGCCCGCCGCTTCCGATCCTAGTCTCTCCTCCGCAGAAGCCAATCCAGGCTCCAAGGCCCCGGACCCGCGGCACTCAGCCACAGAAAGCAGAAGCAGTAAAAAACGGCCAGTTCTCCGCCGTTCACCAAAGGCCAAAAGCCTTGCGGCGCGTGTGCTCGAAAGTAGCCGATCGCCATTTCACCGGATAATAGAAACGCCACGGGTCTGGTAAAAAGACCCAGGAGGAGCAACGCTCCACCGATGGTTTCGATGACCCCTGCCATTCCCAGCATCGAGGTGAGCGGGGGCTTGAATCCTCTAAGGCCTCCAAACATTCCGAACCACTTCTGCCACCCGTGGAGCGAGAACGTGAACGCCGCCATAATGCGAAACAGAGACCGCAAGTACGGCTCATAGGACGTGAGTACGGATGCTCTTCTGCCGTTCAAGCATTTACTCCCAGTAGACGAAACCCATGGCATTACCGGTGCCGGCTTCCGAACGGTAGCAAGGCACGTAGTCGATCTGATGATACTTCCGGCCCTCTGCGTTCATCGCGGCTATTACTGGATACCAGTTCTTGATTTCCGCCGTTCCGACCTTGAAAAGGTTCTCCGGTATGCGCTCCAGAGCATTCTCGTCGCCCTTGGCCATGGCTCTCAATACTTCCTGATCGAGTTCTTCGTCAATTACGAAATGAGTCAGACCGCCGGAGGCCACTAATGCCACTCGCCCGTAGCCCTGAAAGCTCCGGATCGCTTTCTGCAGCACGCGCCCCAACGCGAGGCAGCGCGCAGTCTTGGGTTGGTTGTGCGGGAAGTGCACGTTCAGAATGATGGGCACGCTCGGAGGCACTTTGTCCTTCAACACCGTATGGTAAATGAATCCATATGCGTGCGGGATCCCCGGCCGGCTTGCGCCTTTCGGGCGGGAGTTGGATTGCGCCGGATCGAACCCGGCCTCTTCCATGCACCGCAGGATGTGGTCGGCCAGATCGGGCGCTCCCTGATACGTCGTGCCGTCTTCCGGAGCGTTTCCCGGCTCGGCAATATTCAATCCAGGCGCCGGCTCGTGCGTTTCGCGCGCATTATAAATTTCGGCTCCGCGGTAAACCGTGATGGACGGAGTGAGGTCCTCCCCGAAGAATTCCCGTTGATCGTTTCCCACAACCACGAGCGCGTCGGGTGCTGCTTCCTCTAGCTTGCGCCCCAAAGCCTCGAGCGCGCTGCGGCAGCGGCCGTACCGTTGGCGGCGGGTCTCGATCTCGACTTGATCCGCGAACCCCGGCGCGCGCTCGCGCAACAATGATTCGAAGTCGTACGTTCGGCCGCGGTACCAGTGATTTTTGTTTTCACGGTCTGCTTTCGCGCGCAGGTCCCACTTTTCCGGCGGCGTGGAGAGCAGCGGCCCATGCGCCGATCCTACGCCAAGAACGATTTCTGCCATTCGGCCTCCAAAACTACCACAGATTACCTGAATTGAAGGATGAATGTATACTCAAAAATCGATTTGTTGAACGAGGGGTTGACGCATGCTCGACGAAGCTAAGAATAAGCTGCTTACCCAAGTGAGCGCCGGGACGCCCATGGGCGAATTGCTGCGCCGCTATTGGCTGCCCATTGCGGGCGTTAGTGAGTTCGAAACCAATGCGGTCAAACCGGTGCGTCTTTTGGGAGAAGACCTCACTCTGTATAAAGATCTCAGCGGCGTCTTCGGCCTGGTGGACCGCCGCTGCCCTCACCGGCGGGCCGACTTGTCATACGGATTCGTCGAGCAGCACGGGCTTCGCTGCAACTATCACGGCTGGCTTTTCGAAGAGACCGGCCGATGCACGGAGCAGCCGTTTGAAGAGGCGGCTGCCCCGGAGGCATGCTTTAAACAGAAGATCACTGTAAAGTCGTACCCGGTGGAAACTCATGCGGGGCTGGTCTGGGCGTATCTGGGGCCGCAACCGGCTCCGCTCTTGCCCGATTGGGAGCCCTTTCATTGGAAGAACGGCTTCGTTCAGATTGTGTTTGCGGAGGTCCCCTGCAACTGGTTTCAATGCCAGGAGAACTCCATCGATCCGGTGCATTTCGAGTGGATGCACGCTAATTGGAGCGTTCGCTTGGACGGCAAGTTGGGCCCTTATTCGCCGCGGCATCTGAGACTCGAGTTTGAAGAATTCGATTATGGATTCACATACCGCCGGATACGCGAAGGCATGACGGAGTCCGACCTGCTATGGACCATCGGCCGCGTCTGTCTTTGGCCGAACGCCCTATTCACCGGGGATCATTTCGAATGGCGTGTTCCCATAGATGAGCACAACACCCTCAGTGTCACCTGGGCCTTCATGCGCGTTCCGCGCGACTGCGAACCGTATGTTCAGGATCGCATTCCGGCATGGCACGGCCCGATAACAGATCCTGCGACCGGGCGTTGGATCTCGAGCCACATCATGAATCAGGATTTCGTTGCGTGGGTGGGACAGGGCACGGTAGCCGATCGTACACAGGAACATCTGGGTACGAGCGACCGCGGCATTCTTGCGATCCGCAAG
>JAFAWA010000103.1 GCA_019242155.1 Terriglobia bacterium
GAGGTCAGAATCTTCTGTGCTTCTCTCGCCTCCGCCGATGAGGAATTTTCCCGAACCCAGCTTTCGAGAAGCTTTCGGGCCCTCTCTTTTCCCTTCTCTCCCAAGAGCGCGTACGACCGGGCAAGATTTAAGGTCCACTCACCCTTCCGCTTACTGTTTGGGAACTCTTTTATGCACTTTGCGAAAATGTCAGCGGCTCGCTCGCCGTCCATAAGGTCAAGTAAATTTAGTCCGGTCTCGTTCCAAATCGTTGCGCGCAGTTCCGGATTAGATTTGGCTTCCCTTGTTTGCGCAGCTTTGGCGTAATAGATGCCGCTGGTCAGAAACAGTCCGGCCGTTCGCAGCGAGCTCCCCATTTTTTCGAGAGCCCCGAAATTGTTTTTATCTCCAGCCAGAATCTTTTGAAGCCGGTTGAATTCGGAAACGTCGCCGGGCAGTGCGGATGCCATACCCACAAGAGACTTCGCACCGAGATAGCCTTCATGACGAAACAGTAGGTTCCCGTACGAATCGGTGACCACGATAGTGGGAAGGCCGCCGACTTCAAACTTCCGGGCCAATGCGGTCTCCCGGTCGTAGTCGATCCGCACCAGAAGATATTTCTGTGCCGCGTGTTGGAAGTCGGGAGTCGCATAAACCTCCTTCTCCATAACCAGGCAGGGCTTGCACCAGTCGGCTCGAAAATCAATAAATAAGGGCCGATTGGCGGGGAGCGCCTGAGCGCTCGCTTCTGCAATGCTGGCATACCAGTGAACTGCCTGCTCGGCCTGGACCCGTGCCGCCGCGAGTAAGCAGACCGCCAGGGCGAGAAACCGGAAGCATGCCTTGTTCCGGCCTGGCGATATTGAGTGTTCCATCGCTGATTCCGTCAGTCTAATATCTAAACCGCAACCCGAGTTGGGCTTGGAAGGGATCTCCGGCAACGTTGTACGTATAATACTGTCCCGCCGGGTTTCGCAGTTGTCCGAACGCGGCGAGAGGCATCTGGCCGGCGCCATAAGTGAAAGCGGCCCCCGCCAGTTGTACATTGGCGAAGTTCGCTAGGTTGAAGAACTCCGCGCTGATCGAAAGCTGCTTTCTCTCTTGATAAAGCCTGAAGTTCTTTTGTACACGCAGGCTGATATCTTTGAAACCATAATTTCTGAACGTGTTGCGCCGTAGCATGGCGCCGTTCAGAACCGGCCGGTCGGTGTTTTGCCCGTCCAGATTGATGTCATAACCCACGAGCGCGCTGTAGGGCATGCCGGAGTTCACATGCATGGTCGTGCCGATTTCGAAGCCATGCGGGAGGAAGTAATTGCCGTTTGCCTGGAACTGGTGGCGCTCATCGAGATTCGAATAGCCGTATTCGCTTCGGATATCGTTTACATCTGCGTAGCGGATCGACGTAAAGCCTCGTTCCGCATCGTCGTACGAAACATTCCAGGACAAAGTGTAATAGACATCGATCGTGTAACGGCTGCGTCGTACATTCAAGCTGGTAGTCATACCGCGATAGAGTGAGCGGCCCGCGGGCTCAGTAATTGCCGTCACTCCAAATTGCGGATCCGGCCGTGGATTCGAGTAAATATTCCTGCCGGTCGAATCGACCACGGGTGGGCCGAGATTAGTATCGCGCTCGCGCGCTACCCCAACGGTATTGATATAGCTCAAATTTTCAGAGAGCGTAATACCGCGCGCGAATTGGTGTTCCATTCCAATCTGCCATTGCAAAGCTCTGGGATTCCGGAAGTGGGGATCAAAGTAACTTACAGAATTGAGTCCCGTGCCGGCCGCCAGAAGCTCAGAGTATTGGCCTGAGCTAAACACGGGCAAATTATTCAAGGGCGCCGTGGCTAGGTTAACACCCACACTTTGGAACGCGCTATTAATCGCGGTAGGGTTCGTGATACTGACGGAATAACCGCGGTCGGGATTTCCTCCGTTAAACAGCAGGGATTGCGCAAACAGACTCGCGTACGTAGGCGCGTAGAACAGACCGCCGCCGGCACGGATTACGGTTTTATCATTGTTTGCCACGTCCCAGGCGATACCGAGACGCGGGGCGAACATGGTTGTGTCACTGGGGATAGACGTCGCCCCCGGATAGCGGTTCTGCGCCGCAGTGGCTGGATAGTAGTTTGGATTCACCTGCGCCTCATAGCGGAAACCGGGGTTGATGGTCAGTCCAGGGCGGATGCGCCACTCGTCCTGTATGTATGCGCCCACCTCCTGAATTGTCAGGTCCACTAAGCCGCTGCCCGTGAACTGCGTGTACTGGGCCGAGCTGCGCGCCAGATAAGCGGCGAGACTATTGAAGGTGTATGCGCCTCCCGCCGTCTGGTTGTAATCGGCGCTCCCGGAAATGTACTGGTAATCCACGCCGATCTTCGCCGTGTGAGCACCATTGACGATGGAAAGGTTCTCAACCGCTTGCTCCCGATTGTCAGTGGACGCAAATCCCAGGTTTCCCCATGACCCCGCCGGTGCTGTTCCGTAGATCGCTACCGTGCCGCCGCTCCCATTTTGGGTGTTGTTGACCGTAACCTGTGGTCCCTCTCCCAAGTTAATGCGTGGGCGGACCTCTCGGGAGAATTGCACGCGGAACTCGTTCAATAGCGTACTCGACAGCACTGAGGTCACTTGGCCCAGCACCGTGTAGTTCGAATCCGGTTGCGTGACTTGGTTTGAAGCCGCGGAGGTGGTTGTGGAAGCGAGGCCCAGGCCAGTCGAAAGGTTCGTAGCTCCGGGTGAGTTGGTTTGCAGCGTCCGAGTGAAATCAAATCGCCCGAAGAAACTGTTGCGGCCGGAGAATGTGTGGTCCACCCTGTTGATCACCGACTGCGAGTTGCTGATTGCGCTAAAGGTCCCCTCCGGCGCCGCAGCCAGGAGCGCCTGCCCGGAAGGAGTGTTTGACAGTCCCTGGGTGTTCAACAGGGAATAGATAACCTGAACCGGTTTACTGCCGAACTGAAATTCGGCATCGCTAAAAAAGAATGTGCGGTTCTTTTGAATCGGTCCGCCCACCGATCCCCCAAACTGATTGACCGTCGCAATGGGACTCTGACCGAAAGCATTGAGGGCGGAAAGCGTTCCGTCTCGAAAGAGATAAAACCCGGAACCGTGAAACTCGTTAGTGCCGGATTTCGTGGACATCTGAATCTGGCCGCCGGTGGAGCGGCCGAACTCCGCGCTGAAGGTGTTCCGGATGACCTCTACTTCCTGCAATGCTCCGAGTCCGAAGGTGGGAGCCGATTCCGAACGGGCGCGAATGCCGCAGCCCCACGTGCTGTCATAATCACCCCCATCAATACTGACGTAGGAGTATATGCCCTTCTGACCCGAGATCGAAAAGCCGCGGCATTCCGGTTCAATGATGGCCGCGGGAGTCTCGACTACCATGTTCTGCAAGCGCCGTCCTTGCGAAGGCAGCTCATGAATCTGCAGGTCAGTGAGAATCGATTTGGGCGCGCTGGTCGTCGGCTCAAGTCCAGGGACATCGTTGCCGGTTACCTCTAGAGACTCGGTTTTGCCCGCGAGTGGCAGGCTGAAGTTTACGGAGACCGAGCTCCCCAGCGTAACCAGAGCGTCCTGCGCGGAGGTCTCGAAACCGTTCGCGTTGACGCTCACCACGTAAGGTCCCAGAGGCAGATCGGAAACCGCGTACCGCCCGGTTTTGTCGGTGGTGGCGGTACGTTTGAAATGGGTGTCCTTATTGAGAATGGAAACACCCGCTCCTGAGATCGCCGCCGCGGATGGATCGAGAACCTGTCCCACAATCTGCCCGCTGTTAGCGCCGGACTGTGCCCAACCCGCAGTGCCCACCGCGAGCCATACAAAAAACAGTTTGATCTTCATTATCGTTTTTATTTACGGGGAAACCTCTACAATAGTCAAGGCGTTGACACGACTTGCGGCCCCAGCCCAACTGCCGCAACGCGCGGTAGGCGCCGCGCCCCAGAATGGGTTTCAAACAGCGGGAACCCGCTCTTCCGCGTTCCGGTGGCCTGTGTTCAATGCTAAACTGGGGTTTCACCTACTGATCAGGAGTCGTTTCATGTCGTTTCCTATAGGGCGGGTGGCCCTCGCGGGTTTCGCCCTGGCAGCGCTGGGGACGCTTGCGCTCGCCCAATCCGCGCCGGCCCAGCCCACCCCCGCTAAGGTCGCGGTCATCGATCTGCAAAGAGCAGTGCTCGATTTAGCGGAAATCAAGAAGGCCTCCACCGAGATGGAAGCCAAGTATAAACCTCGTACCGACCAACTGGCGCAATTGCAGAAAGAGCTCGACGGTATCTCGCAGCAACTGCAGACGAACGGAAACAAGCTGACACCCCAAGCCCAGGCTGACCTGCAAGCGCAGGGGCAAAGAAAACAGCGGGACATCCAGCGCCTGCAGCAGGACCTGCAAACCGACGTGGATGCCGACCGGAACGATATTCTCTCCAAGAGCACCCAAAAGATGCACGCGGTGGTAAAGAAGATCGCCGAAGAAAAGGGCTTCGACCTGGTCGTCGATACCACTAATGCGATTTACTTCAAGCCGGCTCTCGAGATCACCACTGAAGCCATCGCGGCCTATGACAAGACATACCCGGTGAAGTAATCGGCTAGGCGAGGGGCGGATGGCCGGTTATCTCGATCAATACGGAGCGGGCGAAGAGCAACGGGAACGGGTCATTAAATGGGTAATCCTTTCGGTGGTGGCCGCGCTTGCCATCACCGGCCTGATATACGTCTTCTTTCATAACTACCCTGAAGAACATCAGGTAGGCCGCTTTTTCCAGCTTCTCAAGGGTCACGACTATCAGGCCGCGTACGCTCTTTGGGGCTGTACAGCGCCGGGCGCTAAACCCTGTCGTGATTACCCGTTTCCGGAATTTATGAAGGATTGGGGTCCGCAAGCAGCGCCGGTCAATACTTACGAAGTACTTGATGGTGAGTCTTGCGGTTCGGGTGTAATTGTCGACGTGGATGCCGGCAACG
>JAFAWA010000509.1 GCA_019242155.1 Terriglobia bacterium
TCGCGCTCGGCCAGACTACGACCACCCGAATGCAACTGGGAATCCAGGCCCAGGCACAAACGGTCAACGTAACGGAAGAGGCCGGTCTGATTCAGACGGAAAACGCGAACCTGGCAACCACTTTCGACACGAATGAGCTTCAAAATGTGCCGGTAGGCGGCAACGATATGAGTGCCTATGCGTTCACCGCGCCCGGGGTGACGGTCGGCACCGGCCAAGGGTACGGTAACTTTACGGCCTTCGGTCTGCCCGGGGTTTCGAACGCTTTCACACTCAACGGTCTGGATTACATGGACCCCTATCTGAACCTCAACAATTCCGGCGCGAGCAACCTTACCTTGGGGAGTAATGAAGTCCAAGAAGCCGCGGTGGTGTTGAACGGGTACACAGGCCAGTACGGGCGTCAGGCCGGCGCGCAGGTGAACTATGTCACCAAGTCGGGCACCAATCAGTTCCATGGGAATGCCGCATTTCAATATAACGATGCGGTAATGAACGGCAACGACTGGTTCAATAATGCCAACCAGACGCCCCGTCCCTTCTCCATCTCGCGGCAGTGGTATGACTCCTTCGGCGGCCCGATCAAGAAGAACAAGCTTTTCTTCTTCGCCGACAATGAAGGGATCCGCTTTGTCCTGCCCAGCGGCGGGCCGGTTTACATCCCTACTACCCAGTTTGCGAATAACGTGCTGGCCAATCTACAGGCCACGAATCCGGCTGCGCTGTCCCTCTACCAGAATGCATTCAACCTTTGGAACAACTCTTCCGGGGCGTCCCGGGCAATTCCGGTTACAGCCGCTCTCGACCCCCAGCTTGGCTGCGGAGACTATGCAGGCACTGGAGGCTTTGGTGTCACGCAGCCTTGCGCCCGCACCTTCCAGAGCACCGTTAACAATCTCAATACAGAGTGGTTGTTAAACTCGCGCGTGGACTACAACGTTACCAATTCCGACCGCCTGTTTTTCCGTTTCGCGGTCGATAAAGGCCTGCAGGCAACCGGCACCGACGCTATCAATCCGGCATTCAACGCCAACAGCGTCCAGCCCCAATACAGCGGGCAGATCGGGTACACCAAGTCGATCGGCTCAACCATGGTCAATCAGTTGAACCTGTCGGCTCTATATTATGTGGCGCTGTTCGGGCCGACAAATTTTCAGGCGGCCGTCTCGACCTTCCCGACAACATGGTGCTTCAACGATGGTCTGTACAATAACGTAGGTTCCATCGCTTGTGGGATGGGCGGCGCCGATTACAATTACCCTTCAGGGCGCAAGGTCCGCACTTGGCAGCTCGTGGATGACTTTTCCAAGGTCAAGGGATCCCACGATCTGAAGACCGGAATTAATGTTCGCAGGGCCTTCGTCAGCACCTATGCCACGCTTCAGGAAACCAGCGGCCAATTGATTTTCAACTCCATGACCGATTTCGTGAACGGCTCGCTCGGTAACGGTTCTACCTACGCGCAGAACTTCACCAATGATGGTGCTGAGCTTCTGAGTATGTACAGTCTCGGCTTCTATGTGCAGGACGAGTGGAGGGCGCGCCGCAATCTGACCCTGACCCTCACGATGCGGTTCGACCGCAATAGCAATATTAATTGCTACTCCAATTGCTTCAATGAAACGCTCGCTCCGTTCGGTCAGTTCGCCCATTCCGCCACTACACCTTACAACCAGACCATTCACACCGGTTTGGGCTCGGCGTTTCCGAGCGTGGAAGGGATTGTGCCCGAACCGCGCATCGGCATTGCCTACAACATCGCGCGGAATACAGTTCTTCGCGGAGGCTTCGGTATCTTCTCCGACCTCTACCAGGGCTTGATTGCCGACCGTTTTATTACCAACGCGCCGGCCGTTACCAGCTTTACCACCTCTTCGGGTTTAGTAGCTACCGGCAATCCGAATAGCATATTTGCGATCGTCAACAACTCCAACGCAGCTTTTCAAAGCGGCTTTGCCAACGGAGCCACTCTCAGCCAACTGCAATCCGCCGTTGCCGGTTTTGCCAAGCCGAACTTCAACACCATCGCCAATGAGGTCCACAATCCGAAGTTCTACGAATGGAACGTGGAACTGCAGCAGGCTTTAGGCAACAACTACATGTTGTCCGTGAACTATGTGGGTAATCACGGCTGGGACATCTTCAACCAGAGCATTTGGCCCAACGCGTACACCAAGGCGGGCTTCACTATGCCCGGTCTGTCCGCGTCCGTGCCCGACGCGCGCTTCGGCGAAATTCGCGAATTGAACAATGCCAACTGGTCGAATTATGACGGCCTGGTAGCCTCGTTCCGGTGGCGGATGGGTACGCAGTTCACCGGCCAGTTTTCTTACACCTGGAGCCATGCTTTAGACACCTGCTCGAATGAGTGCCTGGAGCCGTTCCAGGATACGGCGGCAGTGATAGGTGAGCGGTATCAGGATAATCCGCTGGGCGCGAAGTTTAACTACAGCAATGCGGATTACGATACCCGGCATAGTGTATCCGCCCGGTACGCTTACACCGTTCCTACGACCTATTTCCACAATTCCCTCCTGAAGAACGTGGTGGGCGGATGGACTCTCGCCGGCACTGTTCTCTTCCACAGCGGCTACCCCTTCAGCGTCATCGACAGCAGCGTTCGCAGCACGCAACTTAATAACGTGACGGGCCTAGCGAACCAGCACATTCTCGCGGATTACCTTGGCACCGGCTCGGTGACCTGCAGCACGCCGAACGTCCCGTGCCTCACCCCTTCCGAGTTCGCGAAACCCGCCGCACAGCACGATCTCGGCAACGTTCCGCGGAACTTCTTCCGCGGCCCGGGCTATTTCGATACCGATCTCAACGTCAACAAGGCATTCACCTACAAGGAACGCTACAAGCTGGTCGTTGGAGCGTATATGTACAACCTGTTCAATCACGCCAACTTCGATCTGCCGTTTCAGAACGTCGCCACGGGCCAGTTCGGGCAGATCCTGGAGACTGTTTCCCCTCCCACCAGCGCCTACGGAACTTTCGTGGGTTCGTCGGTTTCCGGCCGCGTCATCCAGAGTATAGTGAAATTTCAGTTCTAAACACCCCTTTAAGCAACACGAGGGGAGGTCTGATCGGCCTCCCCTTTTCTCTGTTTGTGAGAAAAGAATCAAAGTCAGTAGCCTCCTAGCTGTCGAGTGACACACCGCTTCAAAAATCCATAACTATGCGGGCGCCATTTCATATACAAGCACTTTCCTCAGACTTGACTGACCAAGTCATAGGATCCTGCGGCCGTGCTTCGTCCCCCACCGGCTCTGGATATACGAATCCTGGAATTTAACATTTCTCGGGAACACTCCGGATATTCCTGTCCTAATACTTGAAAACATTCAGTTCCGGGCGTACTACACCACATCCCTCCGGCTTGGCCGTCGAGTTGCCATAGCTCGACCGCGGGATAGAACAGGTTTGAAACTATCTCAGCGGATGGCTCGGCAAAAGGGGTGTTCGATGTTACGAAAATCGGTGTTCCTGTTACTTTGCTCACTCTGTCTGGTATTCAGTACAAGTGTCTGGGCGCAATCGATAACTTCCGGAGCCATAGCCGGAACCGTCACTGATCCTTCGGGAGCAGGTGTGCCGAATGCGTCCGTCACTATGACCGCCCAGGGAACCAATGCGACTCAAAAAGCTGTTACCAACCAGCAGGGCAATTACCGGTTCGCGTTTTTGCCTCCCGGGCGATACAACATCACCGTCACCGCCTCTGGCTTTCAAACACAACAGAGCACCGGAATCGTCGTTACCTCCGGCCAACCGGCAACCGGTGACGTGCAATTGCAAGTTGCAGGGGCCACGCAGACCGTCGAAGTGACCGAGTCCGAAGCTCTGGTGCAGACGGAAAACGCCGATGTGGCGACCGCCTTCAATACCGAGATGGTTCAAAATCTCCCGAATCCCGGTGGCGATCTGACCTACATCGCGCAGACCGCGCCCGGAGTGGTGATGAACACACAGTCGGGGTACGGCAACTTTGTCGCCGTGGGAATGCCGACCATCTCGAACCTGTTCACGATTAACGGCGTGAATAACAATGACCCCTTCTACGGCATCAACAATAGCGGCGCTTCTAACCTGATGCTGGGTTCGAACGATATCGCCGAGGTTAACGTGATTAATAACGCGTATTCGGCGCAATACGGCCAGTATGCGGGCTCTCAAATTACCTACATTTCCAAATCCGGAACCAACGCTTTCCACGGCGATGCCCTTTACAACTGGAATGGGCGGGCCCTCAATGCTAATCAGTTCTTCAGTAACCAGTCAGGCTTGGCTACTCCGTTCAACAATTTCAATCAATGGGCGGCGAACGCGAATGGCCCGATTTTCAAGAACCGCACCTTTTTCGACGTAAACTATGAAGGCGTCCACAGCCTCTTACCGACCGCCGCTAATCTAATCCTCATTCCCAGCCAACAGTTCCAAGCCGCCACGCTGACCAACCTGGCGGCCGCCGGGAATGCCGCCGAGTTGCCGT
>JAFAWA010000078.1 GCA_019242155.1 Terriglobia bacterium
TCCCGACTTACGTAAACGCGTTCTATTTACCTTAGGCTTACTCGCGGTCTACCGGTTGGGCGGCCACATACCCACGCCGGGCATCGACATCAATCGCTGGCAGGACTTCTTCAACTCGGCCTCGGGTTCCATTTTCGGCTTTTTCGACCTCTTCGCCGGCGGCAACATTCGGCGGCTCACGATTTTCGCTCTGGGCATCATGCCCTACATCACGGCCTCGATTATTCTCCAGTTGCTGACCGTGGTTGTTCCGACTCTCGAAAAGCTGCAGAAAGAGGGAGAGCTTGGCCGCCGCAAGATCACCCAGTGGACGCGCTATCTCACCATCATCCTGTCGATCATTCAGTCCTTCGGTATCGCGCAAGGCCTCCAGTCGATGCAGCAGGGCATCGTCATCGACCCCGGCTTCGGGTTCGTGATGCTCACCATCATCTCGCTCACCACAGGCACGGCATTCATCATGTGGTTGGGCGAGCAGATCAGCGAGCGCGGTATCGGCAACGGCATGTCGCTCATCATCTTTACGGGAATCGTAGTGGGCTTGCCCAATGCCATCGGCAACGTCTACAACAACACTTTCGCGACGCATGAGTGGAGCGCCCTGACATTAATCGTTCTGCTCGTCATGATGGTGGCCGTGGTTGCCTTCATCGTGCTGGTCGAACGGGGCGAGCGCCGCATCCCGGTGCAGTACGCCAAGCGGGTTGTCGGACGCCGCGTCATGGGCGGCCAGTCCACGCACATGCCGCTCAAAGTGAACGCGGGTGGTGTGATCCCGGTAATTTTCGCCTCCTCAATCCTGGCTTTTCCGGCGACGCTCGCGCAGTTCGGGCCGGTCAAAAACATCACCTGGCTCTCGACCACCTTGCGCGATATCCAGTACGGCGAGCCGATGTATTATCTGCTCTACATCGCTGGAATCATCTTCTTCTGCTTCTTCTACGTTTCGATCATTTTCAACCCCAACGAAGCCGCGGACAACATGCGCAAGTACGGCGGCTTCATTCCCGGAATCCGGCCGGGACGCAATACCGCCGACTACATGAACAACATTCTGACGAAAATCACCGTCGTCGGAGGTATTTACCTTTCCATCCTGTCGGTCATTCCGGCGATCATGATTTCGGGAATCAAGCTCAACCATCTGCCGCTGGTGGGCAACTGGGTCGACCGGGTAGCGCCCCGCTTCCTTTTGGAGGGTATGAACGTACAGTTCTATTTCGGCGGCACCTCGCTTCTGATTGTGGTCGGCGTCGCCATGGACACCATCAATCAGGTCGAGGCGCAATTGATCATGCGGCATTATGAGGGTTTCACCCCAAGGTCTGGGCGGATCCGGGGACGAAGGAGCTCCTTTTGAGCTGAGGTGAACGCGATCATCTTATTCGGCGCCCCCGGTTCGGGCAAAGGTACTCAGGCCAAGATGCTGAAGGAAAGGTTGCGGATTCCTCACGTCTCGAGCGGCGACATGCTGCGCGAGCGGATTCGCGCCGGCGCCGCCAACGGCGATGTCGAGGCCACCATGCACTCCGGAGCGCTAGTCGCCGACAACCTGGTAAATCGTCTGGTCGAAGAGCGTTTGAGCCGGGCGGATGCCGCCGGGGGATTTATTTTGGACGGTTATCCCCGTACCGTCGCCCAAGCCGAGCATTTGTGCCGCTGGTTCGGGCTGCGCGGCATCGAAGAGGTGGTCATCCACCTTGCGGTGGATTACAATATAGTTATCGCGCGTTTGAGCGGCCGCAGGCAGTGTCCCCTCTGCGGCACCCTTTATAACGTCGTCTCTCAACCTCCCAAGGCGCCCGGAATTTGCGATCTGGACGGCCATGCCTTGGTGATTCGGGACGACGACCGGGAAGAGGTAATCCGGGAGCGTTTGGATGCCTATCAACGGCAGACTCGCCCCGTTTTGGAGTATTTTCGCTCGGTAGGACGTCCGGTTCGGGAAGTGGAAGCCGGAAAGGTTCCTCCCGAAGAGGTGTTTCACGAAATCTGCCGGGCGCTGGAACTCGATGATCGTACGCAAAACCGCCGCTGAACTGGAAAAGATGCGGCACAGCGGTCTGTTAGTGTGGCAGATCCTGGAAAAGCTGAAGGAGATGGTGACCGAAGGCGTCAGCACAATGGACCTGGAAGTGGCGGCTGCCCGAATGATGGCGGACGCCGGAGCCCGGCCTGCCTTCAAGGGCTACTATGTGCCCGCCGCGGGCGACACGTACCGGTATGTCTTGTGCACTTCGGTAAACAGCGAAATTGTCCACGGAATGCCCAACTCAAAGCGGGTTTTGAAGAAGGGCGACATCGTATCCATCGATACCGGCGTCAAACTGGACGGGTATTATGGCGATTCGGCGATTACGGTGCCGGTAGGGGAAATCAGCGACCAGACAAAGAAGCTGCTTCAGGTAACTCAGGACTCCCTCGAATTGGCGATTGACCGCGTGCGTTCCGGAAACCGGCTGTTTGACGTTTGCGGCGCAGTCGAGCGCCACGTCAAATCGAACGGCTTCTCCATCGTTCGGGAGTACGTAGGGCACGGAATCGGCACTCAGCTCCACGAAGAGCCTCAGGTTCCCAACTACATTGATCCGAAGAATGAAAATCCGCGTCTCAAGGCGGGAATTGTGCTGGCCGTCGAGCCCATGGTGAATGCCGGAGGACCGGAAGCCATGGTGCTGAAAGATCGTTGGACCGC
>JAFAWA010000153.1 GCA_019242155.1 Terriglobia bacterium
CACGATTTCCTGAACTCGCCCCGGTATTGAACACGGTTGCAACTAGCGCCTAATCGCGGCCGACCGTCAGCAGTGTTCCGATCAATCGTGGTGAGCATAGCCTGAATCTCATCGAATTCGAGATACTCGATGGAACGCGATCGCGCACGCTTGAAAGGGACGGCACACGTTGACACAATCAATCGGGGAGGTGATCGGAGAAGAAATTCACGCAGGGCGCGCCCAAGGGCATTTGGGGCTGTACTGTTCATCGGTCACCTCCTGTCCTGATTCGTGTGGTGACCAAGTCTCCGCAGTGACGGGCAAATCGCTCGCTAGCGGAAACTCCCAGCGGCTCGACCAATTTCAAGTAATACTCCGTCGAGGCGATTGAGACGTGACCCATGTACGTGGCGAGCATCGGCAACTTCGATTGAACGTAGGCACAACTGCGGTACCATCGCAACAGCGCTTCGAGGGCAAATGTGCGTCGAAAATGCCGCATGCGGCATTTCCGGCGCCCATACCGATCAGACCAAGCAGTATCTGTCTCACGCCCTACCATGGTAGTCGCCCTGGATTCGGCTCGGGATGGGCTTAGCGGCAAAGTGTACCGCGGGCGTACGCCGCGCCCGGTCCGTAAACGGTCAGGACAACACGGGTTGGCGGCTCAGATCAGGCCAGACGAGAGTGGATTCTGCGCTGAAAGAGCTACTTCATAAGCTCGGAGAGCTTGTCCTTCACGGCAGCGCCCCAGATGTCATAACCTTTGGCCTGAGGATGAAGGTTGTCTGGACGGAAACTATCCGGCAGAAAACGTCCAGTGTCGCCTAAGAACTCGGCTCCGATATCCATATAGAACACGTGCTGGTGATCTTCCAACTTAGAAATGATTCGATTGGCGTCCGCTATTTTGTCTCGCACGGGATCATTAGGTGTGCTACGCGGGAAGATCGCCAGCAGGAGAATCCTTGCATCGGGAAAATCGTTACGCATCTCGAGCACGACGGCTCCCACGCCTTCGGCTATTTCCGGCGCTGTAGAGCCTCCCATATTGTTGGTGCCGATCATCAGCATGATTGCTTTCGGCTGAAATCCCTGACCTTCGCCGTTTTTCAAGCCCCACAGGACTCCCTGCGTCGTATCGCCGGCAATCGCGAAATCCGCGGTTTTCATCTTGCCGAAGTATTTGTCAAAAACGGCCTTGTTTGCGTCTCCCTGGAGCCACCAATCCGTGATTGAATCTCCATCCAGCAAGAGATCGATGTCGCCTTTACGCGCCTTCTCGACAAATTCGAGGTGGCGCGGTCCCATCCGCTGCGCAGTCTGGGTGTAGGTTGCGGCAACATTCAGATGCGGCTTCTGCAGCATCATTAGTGGTTGAAATTTTTGCAGCAGGGGTTTGGCTGCGGACGTATTGGTGGAGATCCAATTGGCAAGGGCGTCGTTCACCTGCATCAACTCTTCGGGCGTGGGGCGCGGGATTGCTACCTCCGCAGGAACGGGCGCAGGCGGCCCGATGACGATGGGCGCCAAAGTCCTGGGGGGACCGAAACCTTGCGGGGCGCCAGGAGCGTTCGGAACGGGAGGCGCGACCTGGGCAACGGTGAGTCCAACGAATGTGAAAACACCGAGCGCGCCGGCAAGCAGACGAATCATAAGTATCCTTTCTTGGTAGACGCTATTGTATGCGACCGCGCAGCACAAGAACAAAGCCCAGGCGGTGCTCCATCATCAGCTTGCTAATCCAGGGCGTCGACAGTGCGCCGATGTTCGCGCATCGTCTGCATCCCGTGCTCACCCGGCTGGTGGCAGAAGCCACAGTATAGTGCTACACCGAATTTCTTCAAATACTGGAAAGCTGTTGCATAGCGGCGTTTCAACCCCGGCGCTCCGTCCAGTGGAAGAATAATCCCCAAGAAACATGCGCGCCGCGTCTATCGAGCTCCGACGGCGGTGCGAAAAAGCGCTCATCTTCGCTGCGAAAATAGCGGCGGACCGGCCAGGTGCAGCCAGTCCACTTTGCGGCCGAGCTTGCGACGGCAAAATTCGCCATGCGCACCAGTAAGCTCATATCGCAAGCTTCATACATCGGCATTCAGGAAAAGTGCCGTAGCAGAGGTGATACCCGACCCGCACGTCTTCGACTTGAAGCCGTTCAGCGCGCTAGATGGAAACGGCAACCCGATCTGAAGACGCAGGCGCTCGGGAATCACCCGCTGATCACGTGATCTTCTGAACACCTCTTAAAGTGCAATCGCATGGTCTATACGCGGCCAACGATCCCGACTGAGTTTCTTGACGCCGGCTCGGATACTGAACACCGGAGTCTCATAGGCGTGACGAGGAACACCCGACGCCGACTCGACCGCCTTCATAGTCAGACCTCAAACTCTTAGCGTATATTCGAGGCCCTAAAAGCAACCCGCTGCCGTCGCACTTCCATGTCGCACACCCTTCAGTGTCCGTAGGCTACTTCCCGATGAATTTGTCCATTGCACAAAAGTACTCTTTAAGGTCTCGGCCGGCAACGCGCGTGAAGGTCCGTTTAAACGTATAGGGTTTTGAAAAGGCCTGAGGATCCTCTAACGTGTATTCGATTTCCAGGTGGTTAACGTCGGGACGCCGGTAGCGCTCGACCACGTGCAGAGCTTCGCTGTGTGGTTTGCCGGTGCTGTCGAGCCAACTTTTGTCGTTAAAGCCGATGGTGTCGACCACTAGCGTATCGCCTTCCCAGTGACCAATCGAATTCCCGTTCCAGGTGTTGGGCTCCAAGTCCAGATCGTGCGGGCGCCCGTCCAGAAAAAACCGGCGATAGCTATGCGTGTTTCCTTCGGAGAGCATGACCACGAGTTTGGGAGTCTGAACGATCTTGTAGGGCAGAGCCTCAATCCGCACAACTCCGTTGGGTAGACAATCTTTCTCCGGGTCGCCTTTGCCGCCGCTCGCCTTACGTTCGTTGTAGATCTTCTGCGCGTCCGGAAGATATGCAGGATCGCTCGGTAA
>JAFAWA010000526.1 GCA_019242155.1 Terriglobia bacterium
CGGCGTCCCACCAGACCCGAGGCGCCGGAGATGGTGATGTTCATTCAGCCTTATCGTACATCTCGCGGCTTGCGAAAGTGGGCGGGTACAATGAATGAGAGCATGAGGGCCTGGAATCGCGCCAAGCTGCTGTGGGGCTACCTCGCGCGCCGCTCGCGGCTGAGCGCGCTGCCGGTGGAGTATATCGTGGAGACCACGGCCAAGTGTAATCTCTACTGCCCGATGTGCCCTCGGGAAACACACAAGCAGCCTAAGGCCGATATGGCCGACTCCATTTTCGAGAGTCTCGTTAGCGAGGCCGGCGGGACCGCCGAACATATGATGCTGATCGGACTCGGCGAGCCGTTTATGGACGCGCGCATTTTTGACCGAGTTGCGTTCTGCCACCGGCACAGTATCTCCACGTTACTTTCAACCAACGGCACCTTTCTCGACGAAAGAGTCAGCGCCAGGGTACTCGATTCGCCGCTCGAGCAGATCACCCTCAGCTTCGATGGAGCGCGGAAGGAGACCTTCGAGTTCTACCGCAAAGGCGCAAAATTCGAAAAGGTACGTGATAATTTCGTACGCTTTGCCCGCGCCAAGCACGAGCGACGCTCGAAGCTTCAGGTTGTGGTTCAGATGGTCCGCATGGAAGGCAATGCGTCCGAGGTCGGCGAGTTCCTAAGTTTCTGGAGCACGGTTCCGGGTATTGATCAGATCCGGATCAAGGAAGACGAGACCAACCTCATGCGTCCCGATGCGGGGCACTCCGCGGGCGACTGGCAGCACCCCTGCCACTACCTCTGGCGCGGCCCCATGTACGTGAAGCAGAATGGCGACGTCTATCCGTGCTGCCAAAGCTACATGCTGGACGGAACGCCTGTCGGGAATTTGGGAACCCAGCCGCTGTTTGAAATTTGGAATTCCGGCGAAATGGAGCGCATGCGCGCGCTTCACGCGGCCGGCCGGGGCGGCGAAGTAGACGTGTGCTCCCGCTGCTGCACCACTATTCCACATCCGATGCTCGTTGCGGGCAGTCTGCTACTCCACGGGCGCACGGTGCGGAGGGCGCTACCTTGGATCGAGCGGCTCACATATCTCTCGAAACTGCCCGTGAAATTACTCCGGCCGCCGCGCCGCGTAGCCTCGCATGCCGGGAACTCTGCCGCAAAGTCCGGCTCGCGTTAATTCACCATCCAGCCATCCGCCAGTTGCACTAAGCGGTTCCCGTAAGCGGCGTTGGCTTCCGAGTGAGTCACCTGAATGATGGTGGTTCCGTCTTCATTCAGTCTCTTGAACAGCTCCATGATCTCTTTGCCTTGGGTCGAGTGCAGGTTCCCGGTCGGTTCATCGGCAAGAATCAGTTTCGGGTTCGCAATCACCGCCCTTGCCACCGCCACCAGTTGCTGCTGTCCGCCGGAGAGCTGGCTCGGAAAGAGATCGCGCTTCGCCACAATGTGAAAACGGTCGAGGGTGTCACAGACCATAGCTGCGCGCTGGGAACTCTTGACGTTGCGATAAGAAAGCGGGATGTCCAGGTTTTCGTAGACGGTCAGGTTATCAATCAGGTGATAGCTCTGAAAGACGAATCCAATGTACTTCTTGTTGAGCTCGACGCGCTCCTTGGGCTTCATGCGATGCACCTGGTTTCCAAAGAATTCAAACTCGCCCGCCCATGCGCCGTCCAGCATTCCGATGATGCTCAGAAGCGTGGACTTGCCGGCCCCGCTTGGCCCCATGATGGTGACGAACTCGCCTTCGCGGATATCCAGATTGATCCGGCGCAGCACATAGCTGCGTCCGTAGGATCCTTCGTAATACTTCTCCAGGTTGCGGAGATGGATCACCGGTGATCGGTCCAGCGCGGATTAATTGGCACGGCCGGGGCTTTCCTCGACGACCTTGCCGTCAAAAAGATGAATTGTGCGATCGGCGAACTCGGCGTAACGCGGATCATGCGTCACCATACAGATGGTGGCGCCGGCTTTGTGGAGATCGCGAAGCAGCGTCATCACCGCTTCGCCATTTTGTGAATCCAGGTTACCGGTAGGCTCGTCCGCGAGCAGAATCAGTGGATCGCCGGCCAAGGCTCGAGCCACAGCTACGCGCTGCTGCTGGCCGCCCGAAAGCTGCGATGGATAGTGCTTCATGCGATGCGACATGCCGACCCTCTCGAGCGATTCCTGAACCCGCTTCTTGCGCTCTGCGGACGGCATCCCTCGATAGGTCAGCGGCAGTTCCACGTTCTCATACACCGTAAGATCGCCGATGAGGTTGAATGCCTGGAAGATGAACCCGATTTCGCGATTCCTAATTCGCGCCCGTTCCGACATCTTCAGACCGGTTACCGGCTTTCCATTCAGATAATACATCCCGTCTGAAGGAGTATCGAGCAGTCCCAGGATCGCGAGCAGGGTGGATTTGCCGCAGCCGGACGGGCCCGCAATGGATAGGTATTCGCCCTTCCTCAACTCAAAGTGAATGCTGTCCAACGCATGTGTTTCCACTTCATCGGTCACAAAGACCTTGCTGACGCCATCGAGTTTAATCAGCGCTTCCGAGCCGTTTGTCATGCTGCTTCACTCC
>JAFAWA010000429.1 GCA_019242155.1 Terriglobia bacterium
GATCATTCCGTTCGGCCCCGACGGCCGCTACAAGATCTACGGCAACTTCGAAGCCTTCAACATCAGCAATAGCTGGTCGCCGACATCCATGACCACACAGGCGTTCACCGAAGCTAAAGGCGTGCTCACCCTCACGCCCACCGCTTATAACTTCGGCTCCGGCGATTCCTACTCACCGGACGGCACCCTGGCCCGCCGTCTCCAGCTCAGCCTCCGCTTCCTGTTCTGACACCCCGAGGTCCGGCCTTCTCCGGGAGTGATAGAATCGCTCCCGGAGGTCCGCCAGATGATTCATCGCCGGGACTTTTTGCGGCACACTTCGCTAGCCGCGCTTTCGGGCGGCGCGCTGCTCGACCGCGCCATCGCGCAGGATTCCAAATACGTCGTCGCCCAAACCAGCTTCGGACAGGTGCGCGGCATCGACAGCAATGGGATCAAGATCTTCAAGGGCATTCCTTACGGCGCGAGCACGGCCGGCGCTAACCGGTTCATGCCGCCCCAGGATCCCGCCAAGTGGACCGGCGTCCGCGATGCGCTGCAATACGGCCAGAGCGCTCCGCAACGCGATCCCAATGCCGCGCCGCCCTCCTCCGGTAATCTCACCGTCTCCGGCTCGAATCTACCGGCTGAGGGCGAAGATTGCCTGGTCCTGAACATCTGGACGCCTGCCATAAACGACGGCCACAAGCGGCCTGTGATGTTTTGGTGCCATGGCGGCGGATTCGCCAGCGGGTCGGGATCCTCTCCCGATAACGACGGAACCAACCTCGCTCGCCGCGGTGACGTCGTCGTGGTCACCATCAATCACCGGCTCAACGTCCTCGGTTTTGCCAACCTCAGCGAGTTCAGCACCGACTTCGCAGCCTCCGGCGACGCGGGCATGATGGATATCGTCCACGCGCTTCGCTGGGTGCGGACCAACATAACCCAGTTCGGAGGAGACCCGAACACAGTAATGATCTTCGGGCAGTCCGGCGGCGGGCGAAAAGTCGAAACGCTGCTCGCAATGCCTTCGGCCAAAGGTCTGTTCCACCGCGCCACCATTGAAAGCGGCGCGGCGCTGCGCGTCGCTGGCCGCGAGATCGCGATCAAGAACGCGGATCGTCTGCTCGCCAAACTCAATATTCCGAAAAGCGGCGTGCACGATATCCAAAAGCTTCCTGTGGACAAGATCATGGCCGCCTACTTCGCCGTGGTTCGCGAATCCCCGGGAGTGGATCAATCGATCGAGGGGTTCGCACCCACCGTCGATGGCCGCATTCTGCCGCAGCATCCGTTCGATCCGGCTGCCTCCCCGGTCTCGGCCGGCGTGCCTGTGATGATCGGTTGTACGCGCACTGAGATGACTCTGTTCTCACTCAACGATGCAGCCGCCTTCAGTCTCGATGACGATGGTTTGCGAACCAGGGTGAAGGGCCTCTTGGGCGATCAGTCGCAGAGCTTGATCGACCTCTACCGCAAACTCAACCCCGGGGCCAAACCTTCCGACATTTACTTCCTGATTGCGAGTGACTACCGCTACGGCGCGCCCACCATGAAGATTGCCGAACGCCGTGCCGCTCTCGGAAAAGGGCCCGTGTATCTGTACTACTTCCGTTGGGAAACTCCGGTGCAAGGCGGCCGGTTGAAATCGCCGCATACCATGGAGATCCCGTTCGCCTTCGATAACGTCAAGATCTCGTCGCGGCTGACGGGCGGGGGTGAGGCCGCCATGGCTCTGGCGGACAGACTGAGTGATAGCTGGATCGCTTTTGCCCGCAGCGGCAACCCCAACACACCCAAACTGCCGCACTGGCCTGCCTTCGACGCAAAAGACCGCGCCACGATGGTCATCGACAATACCAGCACCGTGGTGAATGATCCGTTGAAAGAACAGCGGATCGCAATGAACCGCGCGATGAACTTGAGCTAACGGCGAACGCTGTTACGACTGCGAAGAAATCGCCCGTTTCAAAAGCACGATCTGGCCGGCATGGTACAGACTGTGTTGCACAATTCCGTGGAAGAGAAAATAGAAGTCATAGGTGCGGCCGGGAACTACATTTTGGAGATTCGCGTCGGCAAACTCCTGAATCGCTTCTGTGAGCCGCTCGCCGCTCTGGTGTAAGTGCTGCTTGGCTGCGGCCCAGGCCGGCTCGCTCGTGTCCTCGACCGCTGGCCAGTCTTCCGGCCAAGCGTCGAGTTGCGGCATGGGAGCGCCCCGGATCGATTCAAACGCCACGCTCACCCAGGAATTCATGTGGAGAACCATTTCCCAAACCGTGTGGGCCTCGGGCAAGGCGCGGTGGTGCGCCTGTTCTGCGGCGATACCATCGAGCGACTCGCGTACCGAGGGCCCATGCCATGCGTCGCCCGTAAAGGCGCGGCGCAATTGGTCTACAATCCGAAGTGATTCCGAGTCCATGAACAAGCGCGGCTTGAAGCTCCGGCCTCTTCAGGTTACAACGAGAGCGAGCGAGGCCTGAGCGGGCCAGGACGGGCTGGAGTTTGCAGCCGCAGGTTCCGCGCGTGTCATGCGGCGCTTGCTCATTTCGGTGAAGCGGGCCTTGGCGCGCGTTTTGATCAACCGGAATTGCGTTGGGGTAAGTCCTAAATCGGCCTGGATCTTTTCCGGTGTCTGCTCGTCGAGATAGAAACGCATCAACACTTCGCGCTCTCTTTTGGGGAGCGCCCTAAGAATTCGTTCGGCAATATCCCGGTTTTCCTGCTCGATGGCTGCCTTTTCGGCGCTCACACTCTTATCAGAAACCTGAAAAGCATCGGCCGGCACTTCGAAATTTCGTTCGTGCACCAGGTCTTCCACGCAGGCCATAAACTGCCTGCTCGCCATGACGCCCGCATAGCCCAGTAGACGGCTGGGGTCGCGTAACTGGCCCCGGCGGATTTGGCAAACCAGTTGGACGATCAAATCGTGATAGAGGTCCTCACAGCGTTCAGGACCAAGTTGCCGCCGAAAGCGGCTGCGGAAAGATGTTAGGGAGCGATATAAAGTCTCGAACCCTATAGGGTTGCCGTCGCAAATCTGCTGGACAACCGAAGGCCAATGAGGGAGCGTAGTTGCCGGGGCCATTTCTTTTGTTTTTCTAAATCAATTTATGCTTACGAACTCATCCTATAACGGAAATTCGGATAAATATACCTTCTTAGCCCGTCTATTTTCGGGGGATTAGTCCTCCCCCTCACGTGGGGGTAGGCTCGTTAGGTTCAATGCGTTGAGCCGTCGCGCGCTTTCCCAACACCGCCTGACGCCCGGTAGCAGGCAGCCGTCTCTACGCGGCTCGCTATAACTTAACTTCCGACTGTTTCAGGTTCACCGGGGCGGGCGCGGGGGTGCGGGCGGCCGCGGAGGCTGGGGAACGCGGACACTGGGCGCGCTCCCCTGTTTCCGTACCGCGACCGCGCCGCGGTCCGAAGTAATGCGGATGGACGGGCCGCTGCCGACAGCCCCTGTCATCATCGCCCTGCGGCCTTCCACTTGAGTGTTGATGGGAGATCCAAAATCGTTAACGGCCTCGCCACGCTCGGCCGTCGCCTGCAGTTGAAACTCTGCGTTCTCCGGTAATGCCAATTCAATCTCTCCGGAAGTGGAATGCGCATCGATTCGCGGTAACGGCATGCGGCCCGGTTCCAGTTCCACGTCGCCGTGGTCGGTCTCGAGTTCAAGCGAATCGGTGAAGTTTTCGAAATGGACATCGCGCGATCTCGTCACCAGGTGAATGGGGCCTAGAACGTTATCCGCCGTAAGATCGCTCAGATCCGTGCTGATCGTGCCGGGCACCGCTGCGGCGCGCAACTCCAGGTTTCGCGCGCCCTGCACGCGTAGCGGACTCGACAGATTATGAAATTCAAGCGAGCCCACATATGCGCCGTTCAGGGTTACCTGGCCGGTGACATTGTCTACCTGAACGTCGGAACCCTGGCCCGCAATGTCGAGATTGCCGTGAATGTCGCTGGCCGAGATGGCCGCGCTGCGGCCGATATCTAAACGCACATTTCCGCCGATGCGCGCAAGATGCACGTCGCCGCGGCCGCTCCGCAGTTCTACAGCGCCGTTAACATCGGAGATATCGAAATCGGTGTTCCCGGCGCGGCCTTCAATCGCGACATCGCGCGGCACAGTCAACTCCAGATCGTCGGAGATGCGTTGCTCCGCCGGGGCTCTATCCTGGTGGGAGCGGATCAGCAACCGGTCTCCCTCTACCGTCATTTCCAACTGAGTACGCCCATTCGTCCGGTCGGCGTCTTCGCGCGTGTAGGCGCGGATCTGCTTTTGGCCGCTGACACTGATCTGGCCCGTTTCGCCGCCCGTCAGATGAATGGAGCCGCGGGGAGTATCGAGCACGATGCGCTTAATTCCGGCGGCGGGCATTTGGGAGGAGACCGGATATTCGAACTGTTCGCCGAAGATCGCGGGCGTCAGCCGGATCCCATGCCGATGGACCTCAAACAGTCCCATCCCGCCCAGGCAGATAAAGACCACCAGGACCACCTCGCCTCCGGTTACGCCGGGGTAGCGCGAAGCGCGCCAAACCAAAACTTCGAGCAACCGTATGAAGCCCCAGGCAATCAGCAGGAAGGGCCAATAGTTCGCAATTAGATCGAATACCGGCGCTTCGGGATGCAAATTCCGCCACAAGAAGAAGGCGCCAAGCATCACCAGTATCAACGGCGTGGTAAGTGACCGTGGTCTCATTGCGGCCCTCCGGGCGGTTGATTTGCGCCTCTTCCGATCAGAGTCAGGAGGCCGAAAACAATCAATAGAATCGGCCAGGTCTCCCGGAATCCGAACGGCGTGAAGTTATTCAGGACGAACAGAGCCCCTACCGTAATCATCATGATCGGGCCGCGGACCGCGCGGATCAAAGAGACATCGCCGTTCATCGATGGATCTCCTTGGAGGCAGCCGCGCTGAACCGCGAATAGAGCAGATACGCGCCTGCTCCGATCAGCAGCACCGGCCAATAACGCGCGAGATATGCAAAATCGAACAGATGCAGGGTATCGAGCAGCAGTACCACTCCCAGCAGCACCAGAATGACTCCGGCCACCGGGGCAGCGCTCGTGCGGCTTTGAAAGCTCAAGAGGCCGGAATACTCGTCGACCGGTTCGCCATTCCGCCGCCGGCGCGCAGTGTGGTACGCCTCAAACGCCATGTAGAAGATCCACGCCGTGAGCACGAAAGAGAAGATCACCGACACGCCTTCGAGGTTCGTATCGAGGATGCTGATAATGATTCCAAAAATGACCGCGTGCACCAGTCCCTTGGCGTACTGCCCGTTGTAAATGGCGCCTACGCCGGGGATGAAACCCAAACCCAGCGCCAGGCCGGGCGACACATCGGAATGCTGGTAGCGGGGGCGCGGCGGCTCGGGCGAAGGCGGCGGCGTGTCAGCAGGCGGCGCGAAGGCAGGAGCATGTTCTTCACAAAAGACAGTTCCGTACGCATCGCGCCGGCATTGTTCGCAAACTGCCTTACCGCAGCTCCTGCAGTAAGCCGTTGCCGGGGTGTCGGGATGGTTCTGGCAATTCATACAAAATTCCTCATTCAGTCCTCCCCGCCGGCGCCGCTTCGGGAGGCGTCTTGATGGGAACTCTTCGGTCTTCGATCCGGCTCTGGGGCCGGCTCGCCGGTGCGGTTGGAGTCTCTTGCGTCTGCTGTTGCCATTCGCGCAGGGTGGCCTGGATCTGATAAATGAACTTCAGGTTGTTGTAAAACTTTTCGGTGCGGGCCCATATCCGGTAGAACCTGTCCTCGATGCCGCCCCAGACAGCAGTGGGCTGCAGATCGGCCGCGGTAAACCGCCCAACCCTCGGCATGATCATAGCGAAGGACAGAATCGTCAAGGCCATACCCATCGCCAGCTTAGGCTGCAGCGCGGCGTGAAAGGCTTTGCGCAGCCAGCCGCCGCTCGGGCGCTTGTGCCAGGGAGGATCGAAAAGAATCCTGCTGATCAGCTCCGGCGGCGGCTCCACATCCGCGGCCCGTTCCATGAATTCGAGCGCCGACCTGCCGTCCCCCGCCAATTCGGCGCAGCCCGGGCAGCCGTTTAAGTGGACCTCCAGTTCTGCCCGCCGGGCACTCGCGAGAGTGCCGTCGAGGTAGTCGCCGATCAGGATTTCCGCTTCGGCGCAGTTCATACCGCAGACTTCCGGCTGCGCAGCAGACGACCCAGTTCCGCCCTGCCGCGGTTGATGCGTGATTTAACCGTTCCCTCCGGGATATTCAACACTTGAGCAATCTCACGATACTCCATCTCCTGGAGATCGCGAAGGATTACGGCTTCCCGCAGATCCGGGGATAGCCGCTGGAGAGATGCTTGCAGAATATCGCTCGCCTCACGGCCGGCCAGCGCTTTGTCCGGGCGTCCCTCTCCCGCCACCTCCTCAATCACCGGGAGGCGCTCTTCAATCGAGTCGGTGACCCGTTCCTGGCGCGTGCGCCGGTAATGATCGATCAGCAGGTTGCGCGTCAGGCGGGCGAGCCACGTGGCAAACGAACCCTCCGCGGACCGGAAACTCTTGAGAGTACGAAATACCCGGAGAAACACTTCCTGGGTAAGATCTTGAGCTTCGTGAGCGCCGCCGGTAAAGCGGTAGCACAGGCCGTATACAGTACGCGTATGCCGCCGGACGAGCTGCTCCCAGGCGGTCTCGTCTCCGCTCAAACATCGTGAAACCAGAGTGCTTTCCGGGTCCAAAAGTCGAATGCCTGTTGCGCAGTATGGAACGGTTTCGGTTTCCGTTGTTATGGGTTTTCCAAAACTCAGCGCCGCCGTTGCCATTGCACTCGCTCTTTCACCAAGAGAAACGAGGCTTTTTCATGATAAGTTCAATTTTTCCACCACGCCAGCACCTTCGGGCGCGACTGGAAGGAGGTTCCATTCCGGGACGGAGATGGATTTGGGCAGCGGTCCTCGGGTTGGCCGGCGCAGTGGCCATTTGGCTACTTTACCGCGCACTTTACTCCCGCGGGTTCGATTGGCGGCTGGTGAGGTCCAGTTTTGCTCATGTGCGCTGGATCTGGTTCTTTCTAGCGGTGTTGTTTATTTATGCGAGTTACTGGGGCCGTGCGCTCCGGTGGGCGGTGTTTCTGAAACCGCTGCGCGCCCGCCCTTCCATGCGGAACCTGCTCACGGCTACGGTGATCGGGTTTACGGCAATTACGCTCCTAGGGCGCCCGGGAGAATTTGTGCGCCCTTATCTAATTGCAATTAAAGAGAAAGTCCCGGTTACTTCGCAACTTGCGGCATGGTTCCTCGAGCGCATGTTTGATCTGTTGATGTCGCTCGTTCTATTCGGTTTCGCTCTCGGGCGCATTACCTCCTCGGGGGTCGCTCTGGGACCGCAACTGAGCTGGGTCTTATCGGTGGGAGGACGGCTGATTGGATTTGCCTCAGTGGCCTTGCTCATCATATTGATTTTATTTCGCCATTTCGCCGAGCCGGCGCGCAGGTGGATTTTGCGCTCGCTCGAGTTCCTCTCCGCGGCGAAACTGGCTCGTGCCGAAAAACTGGTCTCGGCCTTCGTACAGGGAGTGGAATCCACCCGCAGCGATGCCGCATTAGTACTAGTGCTGACCTATTCTGTTTTGGAATGGGCCTTGATTACGGGCTGCTTCTGGTGCCTGGCGACTTCATTTGCCGACATAAACCTTAGTATTGTCGACGTATTGATTTTAATCGGGTTTGTTTCCTTGGGCGGGGTGATCCAGATTCCCGGAGTCGGAGGTGGGGTGCAGGTGGTGGTGATTCTCTTGCTCACGGAGCTTTTCGGGATTCGGCTGGAACTGGCGACCACCTTCGCATTTCTGGTTTGGATTCTGACGTTTGTAGCGATCGTGCCCGCCGGTGTCCTGATGATGCTGAAAGAGGGGTTGGACTGGCAGAAGCTGCGGCGGCTGGACTCGGCAGGCCCGGTATGAAGTGCCCTTTTTGCAATAACTTAGAGGATAAGGTGGTGGATTCCCGGGAAAGCAAAGAGGGCGACGCGATCCGCCGCCGGCGCGAGTGCCTGGCGTGCGTGCGCCGTTACACCACTTACGAACGCATCGACGAAGTTCCGTACATGGTGATTAAGAAAGATGGCCGGCGGGAGAAGTTCGACCGGCAGAAGGTTCTAACGGGTCTGCTGAAAGCGTGTGAAAAACGGCCGGTGAGCATGGGGAAGTTGGCGGAAATGGTAAATCAGGTGGAATCCAAGGTCAGCGATTCTCCGGATCGGGAGATTTCTACGACGGAGATAGGAGAGTTCCTGATGGACCACTTGCGGGATTTGGACAAGATTGCTTATGTGCGGTTTGCGTCGGTGTACCGGGATTTCCAGGATGAAGAGGCATTTTTCAACGAGTTGAAGAACCTGATGCGGCACAAGATGGGCTAAGTACGAAGGCCGGGAAATTGCGGGGAATTGCGTGTAACTTTAGCGAGTTCCAAGCATCTGTTTAAATAGAACTTAACTTTGCCGGCAAATGGTGTTATGATCAGTCGAAAGTTGCATTCTTTAGAGGAATCGGCTTTCCCGGCACTTCGAGCCGGAATCAGCAAAACGCAACATCAAAATCTGTCTCCCAGGCCAGCCTTTTGGGGTGGTTTACGTCCCCTGGGGAGGTGATTCTTAGTGGACCAATTCGAAGATCAATTCTTACCCGACAATCCAGAAAACCTCGGCATCAATTTCGAAGACGAGGCCAAATTTTTCGATCCGGAAGCCAGCCCGGAGGGTGATTTTCTACATCCCCACCCGGTTGAAGAGTCGATTTATACCGACGATCCGGTCCGCGTATACCTCCGTGAGATGGGCGCAGTACCTCTGTTAACCCGCGAGGGAGAGGTAGATCTGGCGCGGCGGATGGAGCGCGGCAAACTCCGGATGCAGAAGGCCATCAGCCGCTCGGCATTAGTGCAGAGAGTGGCGGTGGATCTTGCGGAACAGATCCGCAAGGGTGCCATTGAATTAGAAGCGGTTGTGGATTTAGGCGACGTGGAGGAGGGATCTCCCGCCGACATCAAGATCAGGACCGACGTGCAGCGGCTGTTTGCGGATATCAGCACGCTACACCGGAAACTCTGCCAGTTTGAAGACAAGCTGGAAGCTGCGCCACTGGCCAATAAAAAGACGCGCAAGCGGCTTTGCGCCAAAGTCAACCGGGCCAAGGTGGAGACTTCCCTGGCGATTCGCCGTGTTCCCCTGAAGACGAGCAAATGGAAGGAGTTCTCACGGGAAATCGAACGCGCCGTGGACGAACTGGCGCATCTGGACAGCGAGGTTCGAAAGCTCGAGATCAAGAACAATCCGATCCAGCAGGGCAGGCTTCGGGAACTCAAGCGCGAGATCAAGAAGCGCGAGGGGGTAGCCGGGGCTACGCTGCCTGAGTTGAAACACAGTCTAACCGTAATTCGGCACGGCGAAGCCGAGGCGGAGCGGGCCAAAAAGGATCTGGTGGAAGCCAACCTTAGGCTGGTCGTCTCGGTAGCTAAAAAGTACGTCAATCGCGGGCTACACCTGCTCGACCTGATCCAGGAAGGCAATATAGGGCTGATGCGGGCGGCCGATAAGTTTGAATATCGCCGCGGCTATAAGTTCTCTACATATGCCACCTGGTGGATTCGGCAGGCCATTACGCGCGCCATCGCCGACCAATCGCGCACCATTCGCATACCGGTTCACATGAACGAGAGTATGAACAAGTTCCTGCGAGCGACTCGGGAGCTCGAGAAGGAACTCGGGCGTACTCCTACCAACGAAGAAATCGGACGCCGGATGGACATTCCGGTGGAGAAAGTCCAGAAGCTGAAGACCATTTCCCGAGATCCGGTTTCGCTAGAGACACCGGTCGGCCGCGACGGCGAGTCGGCCTTGGGCGATCTGATCGAAGACCGCTGGGTGGGCTCGCCGGTAGATGCCGTCATCGAGTCCAATGTCCGTGACGAAACGGCCGGAATTTTGAAGACGCTTTCTCCCAAAGAGGAGAAAGTGATCCGCATGCGCTTCGGTATCGGCTGTGAACGCGAACATACGCTGGAGGAGATCGGCCAGGAATTCGACGTGACGCGCGAGCGGATCCGGCAGATTGAAGCCAAAGCGCTCCGGCAGCTCCGGGCCCCCGAACGGGCGCGGCGTTTACGGGCGCTGATGGCCGCGAGATAACGAATCGGCCATTTCCACCTTTTGCCGGTACCGGTCCTGAAATGCACCGGTACCGGCATTTTTCATTTCAAGGCCGCTGCCGGTGAATCAGGCAGGCTGATACTTACTTGTCCCGATGAATCACGGTACTGGGTCTTTGCTCTTCGGTGAGGGGTTTGCGGCGCGCCATGCGGTGATGAACTGGTCTGCGAGCTGATCGACGGTGTCGGTCCAGGCGTCATTCAATTGCCGGGGCGGGACCAGCAGGACGCTTTCCGCGCTCCAGGTAGGCGTGGCGCTGACGATGGTGGGATCGCGCCGCAGAGATACGCCCTGATACACCGAGAGCGTGATGCTCACCGCAAAATCACCTCTCTTGGCGTGCGCCGCGGTGATTCGGACGCCGAGGAACTCATTGGCGCTTTTGTCGATGCTGATCCCGGCCTTCAACAGTTTCTGCTCGAGTTCGGTCTGGATGGCCGCCGAGGTCAATCCGCGATCCTGCAGTTCCTGGTCGGGGGTATCAACGGCCAAACTGAACGCGGATAGCCCGCGGAGCGTACTGCGGTCAAGGGAACTATCGTTCGCCCCGGCTTGGGACGTGGCGCTGAGCAGGGCGATGCAAATACAGAATGCCCTTGGGTTCATGGAGACCAGTTTCTCCTTGGAAAGTCTGGATGTCCAGAGCTATCCAGCCGCGGGACCAACCGCCGCGCCGTTCATGAAACCGAGCCTTGGCGCGACCTCGGTGACGCTTTGGCGCGCGTCTTCAGAACAATGGGCGAGCCACGGAAACCGAATTGGCGGCGAATCTGGTTGATCAGGTAGCGTTCGTGAGAGAAATGCAAGGGGCCGCCCCGGTCGGTGAAGACCACGAAGGTGGGCGGACGAACGGAAGCCTGAGTGATGTAGAAGATTTTGCGTTCTTCAAAGCGCAACTGCTCCACAAAGCGGTTCAGCTCGCCGGTAGAGATACGGCGGTTGGCGGATTCATAGACCTCGCGAATCAACGGGAAGAGGGAATCGACCCCGGCGCCGGTGCTGGCCGAGACAAATGCCACCGGAGCGTACTCCAGGAATTTGAAATTGCCGCGCACCTGGCGCTCGAACTCCTGACGGTTGCGGCCGCGCCGGGCATCCCATTTATTGGCGCACAGGATCAGGGCCCGCCCGCCTTCGTGGGCGTAACCGGCGATGGTGGCGTCCAGGCTGAGCACGCCTTCGGCGGCATCGAGCACCAGCAGCGCCACATCGGCCATGCGGAGGTGGCGGCGCGCCATCACCACACTGAGCTTCTCGGCCATAAGGTTGGTCTTGCCTTTGCGGCGAATCCCGGCGGTATCGACGAAGACGTACTCCACACCATCGCGAAGGACCTGCTGGTCTACCGCGTCGCGTGTGGTGCCCGCTATGGGAGAGACGATGGCGCGGTCTTCGCCGGTCAAAGCGTTTAGCAGGGTCGATTTTCCCACGTTGGGGCGGCCGATGATGGCTACGTGGATACGCTCTTCCGCAGAAGCATCGCCGGGAGCGGTCTTGTCGAAGCCGGCGGTGATGTGATCGAGCAGGGCATCGACGCCGGTACCGTGCTCTGCGGATACAGGGTAGACATCGGGTATACCGAGTTCGTAGAACTCATGGGCGAAGGTGTCGCGCGCGGCGGTATCGGTTTTGTTCACCGCGACGGTAACCGGCTTACCGAGCCGCAGAAGCATGCGGGCAAGATCCCGGTCGGCGGCGGTAATTTCGCTGCGGCCGTCGACCAACAGAATGATCTGAGCGGCGGCCTCGAGCGCCACTTGGGCCTGATGCAGAATTTGCGAGGGAATGTATTCCTGATCGTCGACGACGATACCGCCGGTATCGATCAGTTCGAAGCGATGGCCGTCATGTTCGGCGGACCCGTAGATGCGGTCGCGCGTGATACCGGGTTCATCGCCGACAATGGAGCGGCGCTGCCCGGTGATGCGATTGAAGAGGGTGGACTTTCCTACATTGGGCCGGCCCACAATCACCACCGTGGGTGTGGAACGGGACATGTAATGCCATGATAGCGCGGTGCC
>JAFAWA010000472.1 GCA_019242155.1 Terriglobia bacterium
CTACGCCCTAAACGCTCGGCCTAAACGGCCTCGCAGGGCTACGCTCCGGCAGCGGCCCGCAGCATGGGAGAGACTAGTTACAGATGAAATAAAGGGGACACTTCTAACGAGGTAAACCAGGGGACATTTTTAAAGTGGGTTGACAACACCGGTGCCTGACGCTTGACAGTTAACCCGTTCCGGAGCCATACTTTCCGTTGACTATGCGAGCCCAACAGGCTCTTGGAATAACCATCTTTTTTGTAGGGCTGGTTCATGCTCAACCGAGTGCTCCCGCAAGTGCCGGGACAGCGCTGGTCGACGGAATTCCGGTAACCGACCCTCTCGTCATCAGTAAATGTAGTAGCTGCCATGTCAAAGACAGCCAGGGGAATCTCTCCCGGATCTCCTGGATCCGCACCACTCCAGAGGGATGGCAAGAGGCCGTCAAGAGGATGGTGCGGTTGAACGGACTGGCATTAACTCCGGAAGAGGCGCGCCTCATCGTCAAGTCGCTGAGTGCAACCCATGGTCTGGCCCCGGAAGAAGCCAGGCCCGTGATGTACATGCCGGAGCACCGGATTATTGACGAGCAATATGCCAGCCCGACAATCCGCGAGGCCTGCGCGTCGTGCCACGCTCTTGGCCGCCCGGCGTCGTGGCGTCGGTCGAAAGAAGAATGGCAGCTCCTTGTCAACATGCACATCGGTTACTTCCCGAACGCGGAAGGATCGGCTTTCCGCCGTCCGCCGGGACGCGGCGGAGCCGCTCCGAACGGCGCAACCGGCGGTGCTCCGGCCCCGCCCCCGCCTCAGCCCGTGGACGCCGCGCTGGATTTCCTGAGCAAGACTTATCCTCTTAGGACGCCGGAGTGGGCCGCGTGGCGCGCGCGTATGCGGACGCCGCGCTTGGCGGGCAAGTGGCTCGTGGCGGCGCACTATGCAGGTCACGGAAATTACATTGGTGAGATGACCATCGCAGCCGGCGAGAAGGAAGACGAATTCACTAGCAATATTCGCCTCACTCCGGTGAGTGGTGGACCGGCCCTTGAGCGGACCGGCCGCGGACTGGTGTATGCCGGCTACTCCTGGCGCGGGCGATCGAGCGGTTCGGGTTCGCCGGATCCCGGTGCGATTCCGGCCGAAATGCACGAAACGATGTGGATCTCTCCCGAAGGCACGCAAGCCAACGGGCGCTGGTTCTGGGGAGCCTACGATGAGTTTGGTTTCGATGTCAAGCTGACAAGGGCCTCAGACGGGCCGATTCTGCTCTCGACCGACCGTCTCGCTTTGAAAGCCGGGTCGCAGAGTCAGCAGGTGCGCGTGCTCGGAGACAATCTGCCGGCTCGCGTCTCGCCGGCAGACCTGGATTTCGGAGCAGGTCTCACCGTACGGCGGATCGTGTCGAATTCAGCGCGCGAACTGGTAGCGGAAGTGGATGTCGCACAAAACGCGATCTCGGGAAAACGCGACATTGTTCTCGGCCGGACCGTGCTTCCGAGCGCCATCGCCATCTATGACCGGATCGATTATATAAAGATCGTGCCCGATACTGGAATGGCTCGCTTGGGGGGCGCATCCCAGCGGCAGAAAGGGTACCAGCAGTTCGAAGTCATGGCGTACAACCGGGGAATCGATAACAAGCCGAACACGGACGACGACGTCGAGCTTGGCCCCATTGACGTGGCTTGGTCCGTAGAGGAATTTTTCGAGCGGTTCGACGACGATGACAAGCTGTTTGTCGGCTCACTCAATCCGTCGACAGGGTTATTTACTCCGAACATCGATGGGCCGAACCCCGAACGGAAACAGAGCGGAAATAACTACGGCAACGTCTGGGTTGTTGCCACAGCCAAGAATGAAAAGGACAGGCTCGGCAAGCCGCTCGTCGGAAAAGCATATCTGGTCGTGGCGCCGCCGTTGTACATCATCTGGGACCAGGAGATTGACAGATGACCGCCGCGGAACCGGCAGTGTACAGACTGGGCGAGTTCCACCCTTTCGAAAGTGCGGGCCATCGCTTTGTATACCTGGTCCAAAGCGCGGGAATCTTCGAGTTAGATGAAGTGTCCGCCTCGGTCATCGACCGGCTCGCGCGAGGCGCCGCGAGTAGCCAGGAACTGCTTGAGCACGCAACCGCCGCCGGGTTCAGCTCGGATGACGCAGTCGGTACGTTAGAGGAACTGTACAGCGCGCACGCCATCCTAAACGGCGAGGTGCGCGCACCGGATGGAATCCAGCACGTCCCCTCACACGTGCCGCTTCAGACGCTCGTCCTCAACCTGACTAACCAATGCAATCTGTCCTGCCAATACTGCTATGAATACGGGCAGGACAAACTCGCGACTCCGGAAGGTAAGCCGAAGTTCATGGATTGGGAGACTGCCAAGCAATCCGTGGACTTCCTGTTCGAGCACGCGAACCGGCGTAGCCCCGCTCAGATCACATTCTTCGGCGGGGAGACGCTGATGAATTTCCCTGTGCTGAAACAGGTGGTCGAGTACGCTCGCGGCAAGGCGAACGAAGAGTCGCGTTCGATCGGTTTCAGCCTTACGACCAATGCAACGCTGCTCACTCCGGCAATCATAGATTTCATCGCGGGCAATCATATTGGCGTCAC
This sequence comes from Terriglobia bacterium, assembly GCA_019242155.1. Classification (GTDB taxonomy): domain Bacteria; phylum Acidobacteriota; class Terriglobia; order Bryobacterales; family Bryobacteraceae; genus PSRJ01. The sequence continues at coordinate 2,599 of JAFAWA010000472.1, forward strand.
TGTCAGCATGGACGGACCCAAGGAGGCCCACGACAAGCTACGAGTGTTCGCCAATGGGCGCGGCAGCTACGACATCATCGCGCCAAAGGTGCGCGAGTTGATCGCCAGGCATCGGACGCGCCCCATTGCCGCGCGCGTAACGCTGACCGGCGGAGTCACAGACGTGATCGGGATCTTCCGCCATCTGAAAAACGATCTAGGGTTCCACGAAGTGGGCTTCGCCCCTGTGACCACGTCACCCGACCGCCTCTACGCCATCAACGAAGCCGGCATGGACGCGGTGCTCTCTCAATTCCATCAGCTCGCCGACGAGTACCTGCAGTTCGCACTGCGGAATGAGCTGCACGGATTCTCAAACGTGAGTGACACACTAGCGGAACTGCACCAGGGAATCAACAAATCGCACCCTTGCGGCGCGGGGTTCGGATTGATGGGAGTCGGACCTTCGGGCGACATCGCCCCGTGCCACCGATTCGTCGACTCGGATCAGCACGCGCTCGGTCACATCTCGACTGGGATTGATCGGGCGAAGCAGGCCGATTTCCTGAACCGCGGCCATATCGCGTCGAAATACGATTGCCATACCTGCTGGGCCCGTCCGGTGTGCGCCGGCGGCTGTCATCATGAAGCGTTCGTTCGATACGGCGACACAGGCCACCCGAATCTGCATTATTGCGACTGGATACGAGGCTGGACCGGCAAGTGTCTACACATCTACGGCGCGATCGCGGCGCAAAATCCGAGCTACCTGCGTCATTTTGCGGAAAGAAGAGGGGAATGATGAAACACCTCCGAGCGATCAACACTAAGGCTCAACACATCGATGATTACTTAACTTCCCAGCGGGAGGATGTCGTCGCGCTGCAGGGCCAAGCCCAGCCGAAACCCGGTACCCACGTCCCGATGGGTTGCAGCTTCGTGTTTTCGCCGGGATGGGAAGTCGATGCGGCTGGCGGCACTGCGGGGCTGTGCACGCCCGTCGAGCGCGACATCTACGATTGCTGGTTCACCTGTTACTGGCCGGCGCAGGTGCCTGATCACCTGAACAACGCTCCCGACTGGATCAGCAAGTGCGCCAGCGCAACCAAGGACTGGCGAAGTCTGGATCTCGTATTCCCATAACCCACTCGGCGTTTTTATTTATGAGATCGCTCCTCCTAATTGTTCTCAGCGCCTGCGCCGCTTCCGCGGGTACGTTATTTCTTCCTGCGTATCCGGATCGCGTCCTGGTGATCGACGAAGGTACCCAGAAGATCGTCGATACCATTCCAACCCAGGTTGGTCTCCCTACAGGCGTGCGGATTTCGTACGACCGCAAAAAGATCTACATCACGACAGCGGATTTTGACGGCATCTCCGTGATCGATCTCGCGACCCACAAGGTTCTGAATCACTTTGTGCTCAATTCGGGAAACCGTCAGCTTCGCTTTAACAGCGTCGCTCCCGATCCGGAAGACAAGCTGCTCTATACCGTGGTTACGGAAGTGACCAAGCAAACAGACCGTTTCGATGTCGCAAAACCCAAGTACGCAGTCATCGACCTGGCGCAGCAGAAGATCACGCGCACGGTCGATATGCCCGCGGAAGATCAGGCAGCGAATACAGGGTTTGGCCGCGGCAACATGTTTGTCTCTCCCGATGGAAAGTATCTCTATCAATTCCGCGATAGCGTCGTGATTCTGGACGCAAACACGTTCAAGGTAGTCGATCGTATCGAACTGGCCAAACCCGAATTCCCCGGCATGGCCGACGTGGGGATGGGACCGGTTCTGCAATCGTTGGGTGAGCGAGGCGCGTACACCTCCGTTTTCAACGCGAACGATCCCGCCGTGCAGCGCAGGATGTTCGGAATCGCGCGATTTGATCTGAACAGCAGAGAGTTCGAGTTCATGCCGATCGGACCTTCACCGGACGGAATGCTGGGTCTTGAAGTGGCGCCGGATCGCAAGACGGCCTACACAGTCGTCACCAACGGCCAATTCGGAACTCGCCGGTGTGAGTTTTGGGCCTTCGATCTGACCAAAAGCCGCCGAACTCTAACCAACGAGTTTCCTTGCCGCCCGCGTTTTAGTTTTGGCATGTCCAGCACGGGGAAGGAACTCTACATCTACGGCGCAGGATTTCAAATCGAAATTTACGATGCCGCGACCCTCAAATTGAGGCGCACCGTAGATCTGAACAACGATGTCACAATGGCTGGAATGATCGTCGTACCCTAAATCCGCGTTTACGGGTTCGCTCCTCCTGGACATGATATGATCCCATTTCAGATCATGAGGAGTGCTTCGATGATCAAACCAATTCTGGCTTGGGGTGGAGTGACCACGGGCATCACGTTGTGCCTGGCCGCGGGCTCCGCATGGGCGCAGCAGTCGCAACCCGGCAGTTCCGCTAAGAAATATGTCCCGCCAAAAACGCCGTGGGGAGAGCCCGACCTTCAAGGCATCTGGCCGCTCAATCATCTGATCGCAACGCCGCTTCAGCGCCCGGAGAAATACGGCGACCGCCGCTTCATGACGGAGGAAGAATTCGCCGCCGCGCAAAAGAGCGCGCAGGCCCGGAACAAGCGGTTTGAGTCGGGAGCGATACCGCAAGCCGATTCCGGCACGCAGGTGATGCGGCTGACGTCTTTGATCAGTGAACCGGCCAACGGGCGCTTCCCCGCGCTGACTCCGAAAGGTAAGGAGCTATACGAGAAGATGCACGGCAGCTACAAGCCGGGCCAAACCGTGTTCGATAGCCCCGACGATTTCGATAGCTGGGACCGGTGCATTACCAGGGGAATGCCAGTCTCCATGTTGCCGCGGAACTATAACAACGGCATTCGCATCATGCAGTCCCCGGGTATGTTTTAATCCTGCTCGAAATGGCTCATGAGGTCCGCATCATTCCAACTAACGGGCACCCGCCGCTCGATAAGTCCATCAAAGAGTGGTTAGGTGAGTCGCGCGGTCACTGGGAAGGCAACACGCTGGTAGTCGAAACGACAAACTTCAACGGCAAGACCGACATGACCAACGCCGGCGTTCCGGGTTCTCCACCGCTCAACCCGACGACCACCAACATGCGCATCACGGAGCGCTTCACACGCACAGATAACGAGACGATTGAATTCCAAATGAGAGTGGAGGACCCCGATATTGTGGTCACTCCATGGGCGGTTGAGTTTCCATTGAAATTGGACAACAAGTATCAGATGTTCGAATACGCTTGCCACGAAGGTAACACCGCCATTCGCGGTTATATCGAGACTTCGCGTTTCGAGCGGGCCCACCCAAAAGCCGCGAAATAGCCCAGCGGCAACTCAGTATACGCGGCACGGCTCTTCCGCACTCTATAAATTAGGGGATGAAGCGCGCAGTCTTGATATAGTCCAGCTTAGGAAACCGCGGGACGAGGTACTCATTGGCCTCTTCTTCGACGCGGCCGGGGTCGATGTCTTTGCCTTCGGGGCGCATCTCTCCGTAGCCCGCATAGAGACGATCGACAACATCCATTCCCTCGACCACCCTCGCGAAGGGGACGAAACCCTGGTTGTCGAGCATAGGGTTATCCACCAGATTGATAAAGATCTCCGTGGCGCGGGTGTTGACGCCGGACTGCGCAAATGACAGCGTGCCGCGGATATTCTTTTGCTGCCGGGGATCATCGACTATGAAGAACTGGCGCCACGTTTCGTGCACATTGAAATCACGATGCACACCGAACTGTGCCACGAATCCCTTAACGACTCGGAAGAACCGGCCTTGATCAAAATAGCGAACCCGGATCAGTTCGTGAAAACGATCCACGCCATGCGGCGCCCAGGCGTGGAGGGCCTCCACGATGAAATCGCCCTGGGAGGTTTGAAAGCGCACCCGAAACAGTTCGGGTACGACGATCTTAGGCGCCGGTCTCCGGCATGCTACCGAAACCAACGTAACCACTGCGAGAGATACCAGGCAGATTTTCATGGACCGTCTGGATGCCGCCTTGAAAAATCGCCTGCGCACGGGCTTACAGCGTCCGGTCACATCGGTACCAGAGGGCGTGATGAGCCTATTTGAATCTCACGCTTGCCGACGGCCGCGGCAAGCAGAAGAACGCGAACAGCTATGGTTGCCGGCGTTCGCTCGACGGAGGCACGATCCCCTTGATCCGCAGATAGGCGACGGCCGTGCCGTACATCTCATTATCGTGCGCGATATTGAAATTCAAGACGCCTAGTTTGGTCAACTCGCGGCCGAACATCTTGATCTTTACCGCGCCGGCAGCATCCGTCATTGAATTGTATATCGGGTCGCAATAATCGAACGATGCCTTGAGGGCGGATATGAGTTCGGCTTTGGTCTTCTTGTTGCCCGCATCGCCCTGCTTTTGCTCGCCTTTCACCATGCCGCAGAGAGCTAACTGAACGTCCGCGATGTGGCCGATAATTTCGCCGTAGGTACGAACATCGGCAACCGTGCGGAACGAGTAATTCTCTTCCGGCATCTTGTCAGCCGCGCGGAGGATAGTAGTTTTAATGCCGTTATACGACTGCTTGGCGTCTCCGCTAAACGGGTTGTCCTGCGCGAACAACCAGCCGGCGGCCGAAACGGAAAGCACCAGGGTCAGGGCGCCAATACGATTCACGTGAATCTCCTTCAAATGGCAATTTTGGTCAGCCTTGTGAGTATACACCAGGGCAGTTACGGACAGGTTGCTAACCGCCCGGCGTTTCCGCAGTCTAACCAGCAGCCGGATGGTGTGCACCGATGAGGCGGTAATCGAAAAGGCGCGGGCCGGGGATGCCGAGGCATTCCGGCTTCTCGTCGACCGGCATAGCCGTGCGCTTTTCCGCATGGCGTTTCGCATGACGGGCAATACGTCAGATGCAGAGGACGTGGTGCAAGAGACTTTTCTGAAAGCATACCGGCAAATGGGTAAGTTTGACGAGCGGGCGAGCTTTGGAACGTGGCTATACCGGATCGCGGTCAACTGCGCCTTAGATGTAGTGCGCGCCCGCACCCGCCGCGCCGAGTTGACGGTATTTTCAAATGGAGCCGAAGGCCAGCAGGACCCGATTCTGACGGTTCGTTCCGATGCGCCGCTGCCCGACCGCCTGGTATTAG
>JAFAWA010000026.1 GCA_019242155.1 Terriglobia bacterium
GTTTGCGAAACGAAACGGATCATGCCTTCGGTTGAGGCATGCGCGCGGTGCGCGGAGCCGAACGCGTCGTTGACATAGATGTCGCACAGAGCCGCGAGTTTTCGGGCGAATTCGGCGTCGTTCTCCTCTTCCTCCTCGTGAAACCGCAGGTTCTCGAGTAATAGAACGTCGCCCGGTTTGGGCAGCATCGCTTCCACTTCGGGACCGATACAGTCGGGCGCCATTTTCACGCGCTGGCCCAGCAGATCGCTGAGACGAACCGCGACGGGCGCGAGGCTCATCTCCAGGTTGCGTTTCCCTTTAGGGCGGCCGAGATGTGAGGCCAGAATCACACCGGCGCCCTGTTCGAGCGCATAGCGAATCGTCGGGAGGGAAGCTTTGATGCGCTTATCGCTGGTGATCTCCATCTGACCCTCGCTATTTTTCTCCAGAGGGACGTTGAAATCGACGCGAATAAAGACGCGCTTCCCTCGCAAATTCAAATCGCGAATCGACCGGTACGCCATGTTACCGACGAGGGTACCACGCGCGAGGGTCCGCGCCAACGTAAGCGCTGGCGAACAAAAGGCGTACGGCGGCAGAGCTTATTGTGTCTACCATAGGAGGTACTGTGTCTAAGCGGTATACATCCCACGTGTCCGCCCATCCGTAAACCATTGATGCCCAAGTGAGAGAGCTTCGGTCGCAAAAGTGCGATTGCAAGTCTTGTCACGAGGACAGATGACCAAGAGTGGACATGAGCAGACCTTAACCTCGGGACTTCTGCCTTCGGCGCACACTGCGGCTGAGCAAGAAGCCGCGAAATTACTGGCGCATGTTTTGGAATGCGATATTTGTTTGACGGTGATCGCAGATTGTAGAGTATCCGTCGATGAATGCGAGTTTCGGTGCGAGCATTATCGTACTCTGAAGATGATCGCTGAGGGGCACTAGAAACAGCTTCTCCGCTCCTTTCTCCGCCCGCAGGATTTCAAGCACGTCTTCTCGATATGGAGAAACAGGCCAAATAACAGCTCAAGGGCCTGTGCTTCCATATAGAATGAAAGTGCTCTCATGAAACCGTTTCTGCTAATGGCGCTGTGGGCGGCTGCTCTGTCCGCTCAAGCGCCGGCCACGCCTCCAGCCCAGCCGCCGGCCGGATCGAATCCCGCACCCGCACTCGAGAATGGACTTTACGCCGTTATCAATACCTCGATGGGCACCATCACCGCGCAACTCTTCGAAAAAGAAGCGCCGGCCACCGTGCGGAATTTCGTAGCCTTGGCCCGCGGAAACAAACCATGGAAAGATCCTAAGACCGGAGCCATGGCAGCGAAGCCGCTCTACAGCAACATCACGTTCCACCGGGTCATTCCTAATTTCATGATTCAGACCGGCGATCCTACCGGCATCGGCAATCATGATTGCGGCATCAAGCTCAGAGACGAAATCGTCCCCACGCTCAAGTTTGATAAGCCTGGCCGGGTGGCGATGGCCAACATCGGCGAGCCCAACACGGGAGGTTGCCAGTTCTTCATAACCGAGGCTGCGTATCCGTCGCTCGACCCCGCCCCGGGTAATAGCGGCTACACGATCTTCGGCCAGGTGGTGGATGGCCAGGATGTGGTGAACAAAATCGGGCACGTACCGACCGGGGCCAATGACAAACCGCGAATGCCCGTGCGGCTCATCAGCGTAACCATCAAACGAGTCGGGCCCGAACCCGCGCCTGCGCCGGCAAAGGCGGCACCCAAAAAAGCCACCAGCAAGCAATAAGGCTAGAAGTTAAAACGAGCCTGTAACTCCACGACGCGGCCGGCCAGGGCTCCCGAAGATTCGCCGAAGAACGGGAGATCGGGGTGCGTGCCGCTACCCCCGAAAGTCAGCGGGGTCAAATTGAGCTGATTGAAGATATTGAAAAAGTTGGCGCGCAGCTCGAGGTTGGCGCTTTCGCCGAAGAAGAACGGTAACCGGGTGTTCTTGGCAAAGCTCAGGTCGGTTTGGAAAAAATGCGGGCCGCGCCAGGAGTTGCGGCCGATTCCCGGAGCGCCGCTGTCTTTGATATCAAAATAGGCCGCGCCGCCGTTCGGAAAATCGCTGCCCGTCATGAAGGCCTGATTGGATTCGCTGTGCCCGGCGCCCCCGTAATACGCCGTAGGGCGGATGGGGCTGAGCGTCGGCCCGCCGGGTGTTTGCACCGATTCCCCGATGACCGGCGTCCAGGGAAAGCCGGTGTGCCAGCTAATGATCGGCGCAAGTTGCCAGCCGCCCAGAATGCTTCGTGCCACAGACCGCAGCTTGCCGGGCGTGGGTATGTCCCAAACCGTGGACAGGCTGATGATTTGCGTCACGTCGAAATCCGACGGTCCCCATTCAGTACGATTATTTTGCGGGTAGGTCTGATTGGTGACCGAGCCCGGACCTTCATACGACGTGTTGTCGAGGCTCTTCGCCCAGCGATAGTTGAATACAAACTGCAAAGGCGTGCCCAGCGCGCGGTCGTACTGTTTGCGCAGCGTGACAATGCCTGCGTTGTAGTTCGAGTTATCGTCCGGCTGTGGGAAGTAGACAGCGCTGAATGCAGCGCCGGTCGCCAGGTTATTGTTGTTGCCGTAAAGAAAGACCTGGTTGACGAGGCGGATCAGATGGTGGCCGGTGCTGCCGGAGTATCCAAGATCCACCGTAACCTTCCAGGGCAGCCGGTATTCGATGCCGAACGAGTACACATAAACCATTGCGTTCGGCATGTAAGGCTGCGACCCCCATATTTCAACCGGCCCGGCCGCGGGCGTGCCGGTGATGGGGTTGATGCCTTGTGCCAGGGCGGGATTGGACGGATAACTGAACGGCGAGTTGCTGGAGCCTAACGAATATTGAATCGCTCCGTTATCGAAAGGACTGGATGCGGTGCCGCAGCAAAGGCCGTAGCGCGCTAAAAATGGCGGATTGGCGGCACTGTTAGTAAATAGCGCTTCGGGGATGCGGTCGTAGAACATACCGAATCCGCCGCGCACTACGAAGTTGCTGCCCGACCGTCGCGGCGACCATGCGAATCCTACGCGCGGGCCGAAGTTGCGCCACGCAGGATTGTATAGGCTGTTCACGACTGCGACCTTGGAGTTCGGCATCCCTTGCGACCCGAACAGCAGATTACTCAGAGTGCCGCGGGCTTCGGAAGGCGGCCCGAAATACTCCCAACGCAGCCCCAGGTTCAATGTGAGGTTCGGCCGGATCTTCCAATCGTCCTGCGCAAACAGGGCGCGGTAGCGGGTGCGGAAATAGCGCGATAAATTGGGCACGCCGCCCGTGGCCGGGTTGGCGGCGATGCCTTCATAAATCGGGGCGCTGTTGGCCAACTCCCACAGTCCGTTGAATACGTAGTCTGGGCGCGCCGAGCCTTGTAGCCCGCTATTATCCTGCTCTTGGCGGATCTCAACCCCGAACTTGAGAGCGTGATTACCGGCTACCTTACTGAGGATGTCGCGGACCTCGTAGGTGTTTTGCGCCAGCACGCCGGGCGTGGTGTCGCCCTGGAGCGCGCCGAAATACAACCTGCCTGCGGTCGCCTGGCTGCCGATACTGTAGCCCTGAACCTCGAGCCGCGGAATGCCCCAGTTTACCGTGCCGGTATTGGAAGTGATCTGATTGGCCGCGAAACGCGTGAGGTTGGCGCGCGCCTCATTCAATATGGTCGGCGAGAAGGTATGGGTATAGAGTGCGGTGACGGCGCTATTGAGCGGGCTGAAATTTACGTCGGCCATGGGACGGCTGCCGGTGGTGGTGTCCGCGCTCAGGTTGAAAAATGAGGTGAAGTAGAGGATGCCGGAAATGGAGTCGCGCGCCGTGGGTGTGAAGTCCACGCGGCCGTTGTATTGATTGCCGCGCAGCGTAGCTGGAGAGGCGAGCAGTGCGTATTCGAGATCGGCAACGCCGTCCAAGCCGCCCCCCGTAAGCGAATTGTACTGGCCGGTCTGCCCGGTCATAGAGCCGACGTCAATGCCTTTGCCCGGAATCTGCTGACAGGTGCCCGCGGCGAACGGTGCGGGACAGGGAGCCGTGAGCACGCTCAGCACGCGCGGCGCGATGCCGGGAGATTGGAAAATCTGGGTAGTCACGCTATTGGGGCGGCCCGCGATCACCGCCTGCCGGTAATCCGGCGTTTCCACCCAGGCCTCGTATACGCCGTTGGTCGTTTGGCGCAGGCCTTCATACGAAAAAAACCAGAAGAGTTTGTTCTTAATCAAAGGACCGCCCACGCTCGCGCCGAACTGGCGGTACAGGTTATTGTTGCGGACGGGCGGCGCGGAGGGCCCTCCCCACTTGTTGTAGGCATTCAGACTGGGAGAATCGTAATGAAACAGGCCGCTGCCGTGTAGTTGGTTAGTTCCGTTTTTCGAGATAACGGCGATTTGCGCGCCGGAGTTGCGGCCCCACTCCGCCGAGTATGCATTGGTGAGCACGAGCATCTCGCGGACGGACTCCTGGTTCGGTGTGAGCACGGCGGCGCCGCCCCAGTTCAGGCTATTCACACTGACGCCATCCACCAGGTACTCGTTGTTCGACAGGCGTTGGCCGTTGGCCGAGACGGGCAACTGATTTTCCGTCTGGAAAATGGACGAGTTTGACCCGCCCGGCCCGGTAGTATTGGGCAGGGGAACCGAGTTTCCCGAGGCGTTGCGGCCCATATCGGCGGTGACATTCGGTATCACGCGGATGAGTTCGTAGGGATCGCGGCCGAACTGCGGAAGCGTGTTTACTTCGCGAGTTGTGAGATCGCCACCCAGTTGGGCGCTCTCGGTTGCGATCAACGGCGTGGCTGCGGCCGTAACGGTGATCGACTGAGTGACATCGCCGGCCTCCAGGGTGAAGTTTACGCCTTGCGTCTGCTCTGCGGCGACCACCACGTTCTCGATCACCTGCCGCTTGAAATTCGGCACTTCTGCGGTAATGGAGTACGTCCCCGGCGCGAGCCCTCCGAAACGATAGAAGCCTTCGCCGCTGGCCGTCGTACTTTGCTTCCGTTCGGTCTCGCGACTGGTCAGCGACACTTTGGCATTCGGAATTCCGGCTCCCGACGCGTCCGCGATACTGCCTTGGATACTGGCCCCAAATTGGGCGCGAAGCAGAGTGGGAACTAGAGCGGTGAAAACGAAAATGAGCCTCGTGGTCATTCCATCTCTCCCGGCGTAAATGATGCCCAGGAGTCTCCCACGAGGTTCGTTGTGCGCGCAAATGAGCAATGTACTGCGTGACACAGCTCAATTACGGTTATGTGGCGTTTCCGCTACTCGACCGGGTTCGCGATGCGCTCGCGTCTGTCCAACTCACCGTTGATGCGGTTGCGGTATGATTCTCGTTGCGCCACGCGGCCCAAGACCCGGGCATGCCAGGCGCCGGGGGTACACAATGAATCGCTGGATCCGGTTATGGTCCGCCTTCGTCGGCATGGTGATGATCGGCAATCTTCAGTATGCCTGGACGTTGTTTGCGCAGCCTCTGGTAAAGGCGCATACGCAACAGCACTGGCAGCTTTCTGATGTGCAGTGGGGCTTCGGATTGTTCATCGCCGCGGGCACGTGGACCATGCCGTTCCTGGCTTCATTCATCGACAAGACCGGCCCGCGAATCCTGATGGTTCTCTCGGGGCTGCTTTGCGCCGTGGGCTGGGGATCGTTGGGACACGTCCACAGCTTGCCGTCATTTTATGCGCTCTACTGTCTAGCCGGTGTGGGCGTTGCGTGCGTCTACGCATGCGGGGTAGCCATGGCGGTGAAGTGGTTCCCGGATCGCCGGGGGGTTGCGTCGGGTATCATTACCGCGGGCTACGGCATGGGTGCGGCGGCCTTCAATCCGCTGTTCAATCATTTGATTCGCACCATAGGCTATTCCGATACCTTCTTGTGGAGCGGCATCTCGCACGGCGCGCTGATTGCGCTGTCCGGCCTGGTGCTGGTGAATCCGCCGGCGGATTACAAACCGGCCATAGCGGCCGTCAAGCCGAATGTCCGGCGTCACGATCTAAATTTCAATTACTCGGAAATGCTGCGCACACCGCAGTTCTATTTTCTATTCTTCGCGATGTTGTCGATGGGGATCGGCGGCCTCATGGTCACGGCGCAGCTCAAACCGGTAGCCACCAATTTTATGGTGGCCGATGCCGCATTGACTGTGGCGCTGGTCTTGACGCCGCTCGCCAACGGTTCGAGTCGCATCTTGTGGGGCTGGGTATCGGATCATCTAGGCCGCGAGCGGACCATGTTCACGGCATTCCTGCTCCAGGCAATCTTTCTCGTCGGAGCCACCACGCTCGGACGGATGGGAGATGCCCTGTTCGTTGTGCTGATGGTTCTCGTGTTCCTCACCTGGGGCGAGCTGTATGTGTTATTCCCGGCGGTGCTCGCCGATTTCTACGGCAGCAAAAACTCGGCGCTCAACTACAGCTTCCTCTATAGCTCCAAGGGCTTTGCATCGCTTCTAGGCGGCGGACTTGCCGCGACGCTGTTCGAAAAAACCGGGAGCTGGAACTATGCCTTCTTCGGGAGCGCCGCGCTCGCCTTACTTTCGGCCGTGATGGCGCTCTATCTCCGCCGCTTGCCGCTACCTGTCAAAGCCTCGCGGCAGGTGCTTACCGTGCAGTCCTCGCTGGGCCAACAAGCCTAGAACAAAGCCGGCGCTCGGGCGAGCCTAACCGCGGCTCTTGCGATACCAGTCGAGCGTACGCCGCATGCCTTCTTCAAAGGAGAATCGCGGCGCATGGCCCAAGTCGCGCACCGCTGCCGTCGTGTCCGCCTGAGAATCCCGAACGTCGCCCGGGCGCGGCGGCCCATACCGGGCTTGAATCTGCACCCCTCCCAGCTTCTGCAGCAGCGCCCAGGCTTGGTTCAGCGTGATACGTCCACCGTTGCCCGCGTTATACATCTTGCCGCAGACGCCTTTGGCCCGGGCGGCTTTGAGATTCAACTCTGCGACATCCTCCACGAACGTGAAATCTCTGGACTGTTCTCCATCACCGAAGATCGTCGGCTCGGAACACTCGAGGACCGCCTTCATGAAGATGGAAAGGACCCCGGAGTAAGGGCTCGAAGGGTCCTGGCGCGGGCCGTACACGTTGAAGTAGCGCAACGCGACGGTTTCCAGACCATAGACGCTGGAAAAAATCGCGGCATAGTATTCGCCCACTAATTTGTGAAGCGCATATGGCGATTTGGGTGAGGGCGCCATTGTTTCGACTTTAGGCAGCACCAGGGTATCGCCATAAGCCGAAGAGGATGCCGCATACACCACGCGGCCCACCTCCCCTTTGCGGGCCGCCAGCAGCACACTGAAGGTGCCGTTCACGTTCACATCGTGGGTCATCTCCGGTTCTTCAATGGAGCGGGGCACCGACGGAATGGCCGCCTGGTGAAAGACGACAGAAGCACCACGAAGCAAGGGTGCGACCTGCTCATGCTCACGGATATCGACCTGTTGGAAGTCAATCGACGACCGTACCTCCTCCAGGTTCCGTTCATGGCCGGTAAGAAGGTTGTCGATGACGACGATTCGACGCGCTCCTTCCCGCAGCAGCGCTCGAACAATCGCGGAGCCGATGAAGCCTGCGCCACCGGTGACGATGTAATGACCGTTCATTATGAAAGACTAGTGTACGACGGGTATTCCTACTTTGGACGGAAAGGTCCGGAAGATAAGATTCTGATGATTTATTCAACAGCCTGTTCTTAGTTTATTGCCCGGCACTGGTTCGAGGGCGGCCTCCGGGTATTTCCCTCTATTCCGCTGAGGGCACGGCGGTTAATGTGATTCCCTGGATCACAATTTTGTGCATTGTTTGTAACCGGAGCGGCGTAAATATGCTTTCGGTTTTGAGTGAAATATGAGACTCTGAATGCAGCCCGTACAAGACCTACGCTCGCGCCGGCATGCGGTCCTGCAATCTCGGGTTGGAGAGTAACAATGCTTCCGGAGTTTCTGATTCCTGAAACCACGGTCCGTGAAGCCGGCTCGGGGCCTGAAATGAGCCTCGAAGAGAAACAGGGCATGGTGTTCACCGTTACCCTGGGCATTACGCGAATCATCGAACAGCAAAGCCTGGAAGTCTCGATTTGGGGATCTCCAGACGGGAACGATTGGGGTTCGCGGCCATTGGCTTCGTTTCCGCAAAAATTCTATTGCGGGACCTACCAGATTGAACTGGATCTCGGCGACCACCCCGACGTGAAGTATTTGAAGGCGAAATGGCAGGTAAGCCGTTGGGGCCGGCGCGATCCCAGGCCGCGATTCACCATCTACCTGTTTCTTGAAGCAGCCAAACCGGCTGTTCTCGTTGCAGGCGTCTAGCGGAAACGGCCCATCTCTCTGTTATCTTGAGAAGCATGATTACTCGGGAACAGACGCTCGAATTATTTCATTCGGGCGACCTTATCGGTGTGGGTATGGAGGCCGACGCGATCCGGCGGAAGTGGCATCCGGAAGGCATCGTCACCTACATCATCGACCGCAACATCAACTACACGAACTTCTGCACCGAGTACTGCAGCTTCTGCGCCTTCTACCGGCCCATGGGGCATAAGGAAGGCTACATTCTGCCCCGCGAAGTAATTTTCGAAAAGATTCAGGAGACCCTCGATCTGGGCGGAACCGGTGTGCTCATGCAGGGAGGCCTCCACCCCGATCTCAAAATCGACTGGTATGAGGATCTCTTCCGCGCCATCAAGCAGCGCTTCCCGATCCATCTGCATTGCCTCTCGGCTCCGGAAGTGACCAACATCGCGGAAGTAAGTAGCCTGACGCTTCGCGACACCATCGCGCGGCTGCGCGATGCCGGTTTGGATTCGATACCCGGCGGCGGCGCGGAAATCCTGGACGATGCCGTTCGCCATCGCATTAGCCGCTTGAAATGCAATGTGCAGGACTGGATCGATGTGCACCGCACCGCGCACCAGCTCGGAATGCGAACCACCGCGACTATGATGTTCGGATGCGGCGAAACGTTTGAGCAGCGCATCAATCACCTGGAGCTGGTACGGAATCTTCAGGAGGAGACCGGAGGCTTCACCGCATTTATTCCATGGCCTTTCCAGCGGGAAAATACTTCGCTCGGACGGTTCATCAACGAAGAAGCGACCGCGGTGGAGTACTTGCAGATGCTTGCCATCTCGCGCATCTACCTGGATAACATCGAGCACATCCAATCCTCGTGGGTGACGCCCGGGCTGAAGACCTGCCAAATGGGCCTGCGCTTTGGCGGCAACGACGTGGGCAGCATCATGATCGAGGAGAACGTCGTCTCCGCCGCCGGGACGCACCACCGCGCCAGCGAAGAAGAGCTGCGGCGGTTAATACGCGATGCCGGCTTCGTTCCCAAGCAAAGGGACACCCTGTATCGGACCTATTTCCTGAATTAGTCAGCCTGCCGCGACTCGCTTAGAGCAAGCATTCCGCAGATGTGTTCCGCGACCATTTCCGGCAGTTCCATGGGGATGAAGTGCGAAATTTCGCGCAGAAACACATCCGTCCCGTTGGGGAACCTCTTGGCCAACTCGGGATCCGTAGGGGATGGCTCGGGATTGAAAAAGCGCCGGGCCGAAGTGCCGGCCCGCATGATGGTCACCGGGCATTTGATGGACGGTATCACTGGATGAATGTTCGCCGACTCATCTTTCGCGCACTCGTGTGCGGAAGCTTCGATGTGCGGCGGGCACGCCACCCAATACTCACCGTCGCGCAGCAATAGCCCGTAATTACAGTAGTCCCGAAGCACATCCTGATTCCAGCGCTCGAACGGCGGGCGTCCGCTCAGGCTTTCAAACATCACGTCGGGTGAGGGCCATCGGTCCCGCCGCCGCCGCACGATGAACGTGTTCAGCGGTTTGCTGCCGTATTCCCGCACTTCCCATATCGTTGGGTCGAGCAGCAGCAATGCGGAAAAGCTTTCCGGCCGCTCGGCCGCCGCCGCCGTAATGGTATGGCCCCCTAGCGAGTGCCCGACTCCTATTGCATTCCGAATTTCCAACTTCGCCAGCAGTTCCGCCAGATCGGCCGCGAACAGAGTCCAGGGATATGGCGGTTCCGGTTTGGCGCTCTGCCCATGGCCTCGTGCATCCACGGCCAGGCATCGCCGGCCGGGCAGGTGCCGGATTACCTCATCCCAGCAGCGCCCATGAAATCCGCTTCCATGCGTAAAAACGAGCGGCGGATCCTCCCCCGCCCAGTCCCAAACGGCCAGATTCACGCCGTTCACATCGATCCGGACCAATTCCGGAGATCGCGAAGTCACTCTCGAATTCTCCCATACCTTCCCCGCACATCCTCTCAAGTTGACAACTTCCGGAACCCTTTGGTAGCGTCTCCCCATGCGAAAGCCAGCTGCGGTCAGCTTTACTATGCTTGGAATGCTTGCGCTGCCCTTAACGGCAAGTGCTCAGGGCCAGTCCGTTCTGACAGGAGGCGGCGTCGAAAACAGGCCTGCGCCCAAAGGCGCGACGCCGCGAACCGCCGACGGCAAACCGGACCTTTCCGGCGTTTGGGGGCCGGACCGGAACTTCATCTATGACGTAACCTCCGCGTTGAAGCCGGGCGAAACGCTCCCGCTATTACCGTGGGCCGCGGAATTGACGAAGAAGCGCCTGTCGAAGGAAGACCCGGAAGCCAATTGCCTCCCCACAGGCGTGCCTCGCATGGCCCCGTATCCCTGGAAAATCTTGCAGACGCGCGACGTCATCGTGTTCCTGTTTGAAGGCAACATTCATAGCTACCGGCAGATTTTTCTTGATGGCCGCGCCCACCCCGTCGATGTTAATCCAACCTGGTATGGAGATTCCATCGGCCACTGGGAAGGAGATACCCTGGTCGTCGATTCGGTCGGCTTCAACGACCGGTTCTGGTTCGACTTCGCCGGCCACCCGCATACCGACAAGCTGCACATCGTGGAGCGCTACCGGCGGCCCGATCTCGGTCACTTGGACGATGAAGTTACGATCGAAGATCCCGGCGCTTATTCCAAGCCCTTCAAGATGTACGGGCACTTCCCTTTGCAGACCGGCACCGAGATCATGGAGTACATCTGCAACGAAAACAATGTCGATCTACAGCACATCGTCGGCAAAGACTCGCGAAAATAGCCGCTACTTCGTGAGTTCGGCGTAAAACAGATCCACGTTCGGCACGCGCGGCATCCATCCCAGATCATCGGTCTTGATACTCATCATGAGCTGATCCTTAGGAACCCCTTTCGCGACCGCCTCTTTTGCCCGGCTGAGGAACGTTTCGACTTTCGCTTTGTAAGCCTGCACGTCGGCTTTCGTGATCGGTCCGCCGTTTCCAGGGATGCACGTGTCGAAATCGAGCTTCAGAATCGCGTCCAGAGTGCGCGGCCATTCGAGGAAACTTCCGCCGCCCGCGTAGTCCGCGAGGGGGCCGGTGGTCCCTGTGGTGACAATATCGCTGACCACCACGACTTTGAGATCCGGATAATAGACCACGCTATCGCCGCTGGTATGAGCGCGGCCTAAGTAATGCGCCTCGACCACCGCGCCCCCGAGGCGCACCGTGTACTCTTTGTCGTACGTGATGCTGGCGCTCGCCGGCTTGGGAGTCGCCTGGTAGCTCACCAGGTTCTTGTTCAGGTTCTCCTGGGCGATGACCTGCACGCCCGCTGCAAGAAAGCGGTCGTTGTTACCCGTATGGTCCTGGTGATGATGAGTCACGATCAGAAACTTGACCGGCTTATCCGAGATCATTTTGATCTGTTCCATCAGCGCGTTGTAGTTCTGCTCGCTCGGCAGCTTGCCGTCCACCACGATTAAGCCTTCGTTGGTCACGCGGACCTCGGAATTGGCGCCCGCTCCCGTGATCATGTAAAGCCCCGGTTTGACCTGTTGTGTCGCTTGCGGTTGCGGACCCCGGCCGGGCCCGCGTCCCGCGGGAGCCTGCGCCCGCAGCACGGGGAACGCTGCCGCCAAAACTGCTAAACATAGTATTTTGTGGAGCATGCTGCACCTCGAATCACGCCTAGTATACATCAATCGTCCGTATGGACCCATCACTGACTTGACTGTTCTACGACAAAGCCTATAAACTCGATCGGGAATGGCTGGCCGTCCTAGAATAGCCGCTGAGGCAGTGTGCCTTTCTTTATAGGCTTCGCAATAGCCTTAGCTGTAGGGTTGACGGGCGTCGGTGCCGGGTCGATCACCGCGCCGATGCTCATCCTCTTCTTTGCGATTTCGCCCGCCAACGCAGTCGGCACCGCTCTCATCTTTGCGGCAGTCATCAAGCTGGTAGTCGCTCCCATGTACCTGCTGAGGAAGCAGGTAAGCCTGCGCGTGCTCACCATATTATGCGTTGGAGGGCTGCCCGGCGTGCTCTTGGGCGTTTACCTCATCGGCGCGCTGAATGTGAAGCATTACGAGCGCGCTCTGTTCGTAATTCTCGGAACGACCATAGCCGCCACTGCCATGTATAGCTTGTACCGGACGTTGCACAGAGTGAAGCAGCCCCAGCAGGCGGAGCGTTATGGCTGGCTGCCGCTCATCGGTTTAGGGATCGGAAGCGAGGTTGGGTTTTCCTCGGCGGGCGCGGGAGCGCTCGGTTCGCTCGCCCTGTTAAATCTCACTCCCCTTACACCGGCGCGCGTGGTAGGGACCGACATGCTGTTCGGCCTTGCACTGTCGTTCGTGGGCGGCGGCATTAATTTGACTTCCGGCCACTACGATCACGACATGCTCTGGAAGCTGATCACCGGTGGAATTGCCGGCGTGCTGATCGGCGCTAACTTATCCGCGGTTTTACCGCCGCGTCCTTTGCGAGTGGCGCTCTCGGTGTGGCTCTCGTTCGTCGGTCTGCAACTGGCCTGGCGCGGCGTCTTTTAGCCTACGCTTCAACAGCAATCGCCCGCGGCGACCCTTGATACAACTCCTCCACAAGCTGCGCCCGGTTCCGCAAAACTGCCCCCTGATTGAGCGAGCCTTTGTCGGTGATCTCATGCGCGTCTATAGAAGGCGGAACATCCAGTAAAACGGCGCTCCCCACACGGTTCGAACTGCCGGTGGCAGTCTTCGAAAATTCCTGAAGCAGCTTTCGGAACATGGAGCGAACAGCCGTGCTCGCGAGTAGCTCCGCCGCGGGCGAACCCGCGGCCGGCTCCGGGGCTATGCGGCGGCAAGCGTCCACATCCGGGAAAATCAGGGCCGCAATATAATCGCGGTCGTGACCCGCGATCACTACGTCCTGCACGAAAGGCGAAAAGTGCCGCAAAAAGCGGGCACGCAGAGGACCCACACTTACCCAGGTGCCTGTAGAAAGCTTGAAGTCCTCCGCGATGCGGCCATCGAACACGAAGCCTTCGCGCGGCTCTTCTTCGTTCACGAATCGCAAGGCATCGCCGAGCTTATAGAAACCCTCTTCGTCAAAGGCCGCGCGCGTCAACTCAGGCTGACGCCAGTAACCGGGAGTGATGTTGGGGCCGCGAAGCCTCGCTTCGAGCTTCTGCCCCACAGGGACTAGCTTCAATTCGACGCCCGGTGCCGGTACGCCGACGTGCCCGGCCCGGCTGGCCTGTTCGCGATCGGCGAAAAGCGCATGAGGAGCGGTTTCGGTCGACCCCAGGCCCGCCAGCATTAGGATCCGCTCCCCGCATGTCTCGACCGAAAGCGCCTCGAGAGCATCCCAAACGGGCTGCGAGAGGCCGGCCCCAGCGTAGTACATCAGTTTCAGCCGGCTGAAGAAGTTGGATCGGAGAGCCTTGTCGTCACGAAGGGCGGCCGCGAGGGCCTCGAATCCCTTGGGCACGTTCAGATGAACCGTGGGGGCGATTTCCTTCAGGTTCCGAACTGTTTCGTGGAAGTGACTGGGAGTCGGCTTGCCCTCATCGATGTACAGTGTCCCGCCGTTGTAGAGCACGAGGCCTACGTCGGCGTTGCCGGCGAAGGTGTGGTTCCACGGAAGCCAATCCACCAGAACCGGAGGCTCGTCGGCCACGAACTGCAGCACCGCCCGCGCCATTTCCTGGTTACTAGACCACATGCGATGAGTATTGATGACCCCTTTCGGCATGCCCGTCGAGCCCGAAGTAAAGAGGACCTTGGCGATGCTGTCGCCGTTGATTCTGGACTGAGCCGCCTTAAGCTCCGCCCCTGGCGTCGCACTGAGTAGTTCGGAAAAGAGCGTCGCATTGGGCGGCGGTTCGGCGGTCACGACGAGTTCCGCGTCGCCAGGCATCACGGCTTCGAGAGCGCGCCGAAAGTGCGTTCCGCTAGCGGCAAATACCAGGCCGGGCGTGAGCAGTTCAAAAATATGGCGGAGTTTCGCAAAATCGGAAGAGACCAGCGAATACGCGGGTGAGATCGGCGCGTACGGAATGCCTGCGTACAGCGCTCCTAGTCCGAGCAAAGCGTGCTCCAGATCGTTGCCGGAGAGAATGGCCACCGGCCGGTCGACCGATAGCCCCCGGGCTACCAGCGTTTGGGCGATACACATGGCCGATTCGCGCGCACATGCATAGCTGAGGCGGCGCCATTCGCCATCCGGGCGGCGCTTTGCCATGAAGGTGCGGTCGGGTGCGACCTGCGCCCAATGATCCAGGCTCTCGGTAAGTTTCTCCGGATACGGGCCCAGGGGCTGCGGCGAGCGCGCGTAGATGATGCCTCCCGGCGATCGCTCAATCACCACTTCGCTCGGAGCAATGCGCACCTGGCGCACGGGAGTCTCAGTGGGCGCCGGCACTTTCTTCCCTCGTCTTCTCAGCGTCCAGACTGGCGAACGTTTTGCCTTCCGCTGCAAGCCGTGCCAGCAGCGGCGCGGGCTCCCAAAGCTCGCCGAACCGGCTATGAAACTCGGCCACACGGTCATACACTTTCTTTACGCCGATCGTATCCGCATACCACATGGGCCCCCCCCGATATGCAGGAAAGCCGTACCCCGTGAGATACACCGTATCTATATCCGAGGCCCGCATCGCCAGGCCCTCTTCCAAAATGCGCGCACCCTCGTTGATCATCGAGTAGATGCAGCGCTCGATGATTTCGCCGGAATCGATCTGCCTTCGTGGAATGCCGGCCTCGCGCGCCGTCCGCTCAATCAGCGCTTCGATTTCGGGATCAGGCACGGCCTTGCGGTTCTCGTCATAGCGATACCAGCCCGCCCCCGTCTTCTGTCCCAGACGATTCGCTGCGACCAGTTTTTCGAGCACGAGCGGTTGCCGCACGCCCGGCTTCTCGAGGTGCTTGAACTCCTGTCTCACGCGCCAGCCCACATCGATGCCGGCCATATCGTCAACCGCGAAAATCCCCATCGCCATACCCCAGTCGTACAGCGCTTTATCGACCTGCGCCGGGGTGGCGCCCTCCTCGACGAGAAACTGCGCCTCGCGCATGTAAGGAAACATCATGCGGTTTCCGACGAAACCAAAGGCATTCCCCACCAGCACGCCCACCTTACGAAGAGTCTTGGTGAGCGCCATGCACGTGGCGATCACTTCTTTGCTGCTGGCCTTACCGCGGACTACCTCGACCAGCCGCATGACGTTCGCCGGGCTGAAGAAATGAAGTCCGATCACGGACTGAGGCCGCGAAGTGGTTGCCGCGATCTCGTCTATATCGAGGGTGGAGGTGTTGGAGGCAAGCACGCACTCCGGCTTGGCAACCCGGTCGAGCTCGGGAAATATCTGCTTTTTGAGCGCCATGCTTTCGAACACCGCTTCGATAATAATGTCCACGGTGTCAAAGCCGTCGAAGCCGAGCTGTGGATGAATCATCGCCATGCGCTGTTCCGCGGCCTCTTGGGAAAGGCGTCCGCGCTTGACGGAGTTCTCGTAGTTCTTGCGAACCGTGGCGAGGCCGCGATCGAGCGCCGCCTGATCGGCATCTTTCAGCAGCACGGGAATACCGCTATTTACCAGGGCCATCGAGATACCGCCGCCCATTGTTCCCGCGCCCACTACCGCGGCCTTCCGGAGCGGTAGCGTGCGTGTGTCTTTGGGAATGTCTGGAATCTTCGCCACCGCGCGCTCGGCGAAGAACGCGTGAATGAGCGCGCGGCATTGATCCCTCGACAGGCACTCTATGATGATGTCGCGCTCTTTTTGAGAGCCCTGTTCGAAAGGCAACGCGACGGCGGCCTCGAGCGCATCAATTACGGCGAGCGG
The DNA here is from genome assembly GCA_019242155.1 of Terriglobia bacterium. GTDB lineage: Bacteria > Acidobacteriota > Terriglobia > Bryobacterales > Bryobacteraceae > PSRJ01. Next base: position 16,121 of record JAFAWA010000026.1, read on the forward strand.
CGCATTCTGATTCCGTCGCGTTTTGCGTGCCTGCTCGCGGCCGGCGGCGAATACAGCAGCGTTCGATTCCAGTGTCCCCAGCTTCTGGTTCCGTTCGCGGGTCTTCGGATGTGGACCGCCCTTTGCCGCCGCTTCACGCGCAAAAGCCACGGCGCCGGTCAACAGTTCGCCCTCAATCACGCGGTCAATCAGGCCGAGTTCCAGCGCTTCGGAAGCTTTGATGGGGCGTCCCGAGACGCAGAGATCGACTGCGGCGGGAACGCCCACCAGACGGGGCAGCCGCTGCGTGCCTTCGGCTCCCGGAATGATCCCGAGGTTCACCTCCGGCTGACCCATCTGCGCATCCGGCGTTGCTACCCGGTAGTGGCCGGCCATCGCGAGTTCGAGACCCCCACCCAACGCAGTGCCGTGAATGGCCATAATCACAGGTTTCGCGCTGTCTTCAATGGCGCGCAGCATCGCATGCAGCTTTGGAGGACGCGGCGTTGCGCCCGAGGCGGCCTCTTCCAGTTCCTTAATATCAGCTCCCGCGATGAAAGTGCGTCCACCGCCGATGACAACCACCGCGCTCACGGCGGGATCGTTCTCCGCCGCTTCCAATTGGGCGCGAATGGCCTCCGGCACTCCCGGGCTGAGGGCGTTTACCGGCGGATTGTTCACCATAATCACGGCAACACCGTCATGTTGGCTCAATAGGGCAAGATCAGTCATTCAGTTCCGGTGAGGAGTTTACCACAGCGAGACAGGCCCGCCGTTAGGGCATGCGAAACTACGCTGTCCGTAACGAATGTAACCGCTTTTCACGGTAGAATCATCTAAACCTAAATGACTGCCGAGCGTTGGGAGAAGATCAAGGAGATATTCGACTCCGCGCTCAACCGCGATCCCGAAACGCGCAGCTCATTCGTCGAAAACGCTTGCAGCGGTGATGACGTGCTGCGCCGGGAAGTACTGCAGCTGCTAGGGGGATTTCAGGAGGCCGAGCAAACCCAGAGTCTTCTCAACGAGCCCATCGTACGCCTGGGGTGGTCACTCTCTCCGGAAGCTGCCGTTGCGGGCCGCTATCGAGTTGTCAGACTGCTCGGCCGGGGAGGCATGGGCGAAGTCTACGAAGTTCACGATCAGCTTCTGGACGAGCTGGTTGCTCTCAAAACCCTGCGGGCCGATCTGTGCTACAACCCGCTCGTGCTGCGCCGGTTTCAGACCGAGATCCAACTCGCGCGTAAGGTGACGCATCCCAACGTGTGCCGCGTATTTGAGGTCGGCGTTCATGGGTTTCCCAATGAAAGCCGGCCGCCTTTGCATTTTTTCACCATGCAGTTGCTCGAAGGGGAGACACTCGGAGCACGCATTCGGCAAGTAGGACGGCTGCGGAGTCTGGAAGCATTTCCGCTCATCGTGCAAATGGCTGAAGGTCTTCAGGCCGCTCACAGCGCCGGAATCGTGCATCGCGATTTCAAAAGCGGCAACGTCATGGTGACCGGGGATAAGGCAGTGATCACGGATTTCGGCTTGGCCGGCCTGGAAGCTGCGCTGACATTGGCTAGCCCTGCGCCCGATGCCTCCTCGGGTTGGAAGGTCGCCGGAACGGTGGCCTACATGTCCCCGGAACAGATGAGCGGAGGGCCGATTACCCCGGCGTCCGACATCTATTCACTGGGAATTGTGCTTTTCGAAATGGCCACGGGCCGGCTCCCGTATAACGACCGCCATATCATCGAGTCCGCCATGCAGCGGGCCCGGGGCCAATCTCTGTCGATCCGGGCCTTAGCGCCGGATATCGATCCCCGTTGGGAAGCGGCCATCCGGCGTTGTCTCGAGATAGAATCTGCGCGGCGGTTTCACAGCGCCGCCGAAGTGGCGGAACTGTTTCAGCAACACCACTGGCGTGTGCCGCACCTGTATTGGACGCGGCGTCAATATGTTTTGAGGGCGGCCGGAGCAGCCGTTCCGCTGGCCCTCGGCGCGACGTTTTGGGTCTGGTGGCGACG
>JAFAWA010000041.1 GCA_019242155.1 Terriglobia bacterium
CGCAAAGGAGTAACGATTCTTTCCAATTACACATGGTCTCACTGCATCAGCGACCTGTGGAACGGCAACCCAGGCAATAACGGCGCTTCCGCAGTGACGCCGGGCAGCCGCCGGAACGACCGCGGCAACTGTTTCCCAAACGACGAACGCCAATTATTCAATCTTTCCATGGTTGCCCAGACGCCACGGTTCGCTGGCCGGTTATTGCGCGTCCTGGCGAGCGACTGGCAGGTCGCTCCCATTGTCGCCTTGAAGTCGGCCCAGTTCTACACAGTTACGACGGGAGTAGACACAGCGCTTAACGGCCAGGGAGGGCAGCGAGCGAGTGCGCTTCCCGGAGTCAATCCCTATATAAGCAATCACAACGCATGCACGAACGTACCGTGTATCGCGTGGGGCAATCCGGCGGCGTTCGCCGCTCCCCCCGCGGGCGCTTTGGGCACGCTCAGCAACTACTCGCTCAACGGTCCCGATATTTTCCAGCTGGATCTGGCGTTCTCGCGCCTGTTCACGCTTCGGGAACACAAGACCGTTCAGGTACGTGCCGAGGCATTTAATCTTCCCAACCATGTGAATCCGGCAGCGCCCGCTCCGTCCACGAACAGCCCCACCAGTTACACGATTACCAAGGACATCAGCGGCACCAACGGTCTGCAGGGCAGCACCGGACTACCGGATGGTGATTATCGTGTAGTACAACTCGCCCTCAAGTTTGTATTTTAGGTGTGCCATGAGCAAAAGAGGCGGCGACGGAGTTGTATGAGTGGAGACGCTCACGTACAGTTCCGGGACGGCCCCGATCTGTGAATCCGGGGCTACTTAACCCATTTGTTACGGATACATCAATGCGGATTATTGGGCTGTTACTTATATCCACCGGAGCCCTCGCACAGGCGCCCCCGTTCGAGCCCGTGGCGACGATCTCTCAGATCATGGTTGCCATTACCCTTCCCTACTCGGATGCGCTGCTCTACATCGAGCGAAATCCTCCGAAGGGAGACAGTGACTGGGAAACACTACAAATGAAGGCGCTGATGCTTGCCGAATCCGGCAACCTTCTGATGATGCAAGGCCGAGCAAAAGATCGGGGGCAGTGGATGAAAGATGCCCGCCTCCTTGTGGAAGCAGGTGGGGCTGCTGTGAAAGCAACTCGAATGAAAAACATTCAGGCAGTGCTAGCGTTGAATGATCAAATTGTCACTTCCTGCATTGTTTGCCACACGCAATTCCGCCCCCGACATCGACGATAGAACCAAATTAACGCCCAGAGAGTTTGTATAGTAGCGGCCGGAAGCCCATTCGTATCCGAACCTGGCAGGAACCTTTGAGCGGCCGATTCGGTGGGACGTCATCGAGCAGCAATACATCGAGCGCACTTCCAAGGACAGCTCCGGCAGTATATATTTCCTCCGCCAGTGGCCATCCGCAGGCCACAACCCAATCGCTCCGTTCATGCGCCGTCTCCCGGTTCGGTGAGCAAACAACGGGCGCCCCAGGAGGCCAGGGCGCGATCGAAGGTAATGAGAGTTCCTTCAGCAGCGCGGGCGACGGCCAGCAGCCAGGCATCAGCCCATAGCTTGGGAGAGGACGTGGCCTCGGAGGCGTATTCCCGGAAGCGGATTTCGACCCCGGCTGGTTCCGGATAGAAGGCCACCCGGTCGTCTTCGAACAGCCTGTCGTAGGCGTGCCAAGCCTGGTCCATGGTGAGAGGCTGGTGTTTCATGGCGGCGGCCGTGGTCAAGAGGCGCAACAGACTAATCTGGGTGAAACGGGTGAAGGCGATCGGTCCATCGGCGTGCTGCCACCAGAGGCGAGCGGGCGTGCGATGGACATGGTCGGCATGTACCAGGGCAAGCCATACGTTCACGTCAGGGAAACTCAATAACGTCGTAGATTTGTTCATTGGTGAGGTCGAGCGGCCCTCTGCCGGCGGAGGGGACGATGGGCGGATCGAGGCTCAGGCGGCGCCGCGGACGGGAGGGCTCGCCTTGGGCGACGGCCTGTTCGATCGAGGCAAGAATGAGCTGGCGGGCGGAGCAACCTTTTTTCGCGGCGAGTTCGTGGAGACGGCGATGGAGATCGCGAGGGAGGTCAATGGAGGTGCGGAGGGAGCCCGGAGTCGACTTCATAAAGTCAGTTTAGGGTGCGTACTTAAATAAGTCAATTAAAAGAAGGTCGTGTGTCGCACAGGTATATCCTTAGCGCATGCCGGATCGGTTTCTCTATCGAGGGCTAGTTACTACGGTATTGGTCCGTTACGTTCGACCCAACTCGCGCAGGATTGCGGCGGTGTCCTCGTGGTGGTTGCGGCCTGGGTCGCTTACCGCGTCCAGAGCGGTTTTGCCGGCGCTATCTTTTGCATTCAAATCGGCCCCCAATCCAGCTAACGCACGGACGACGGCGTTCGAACCGAGACGCGCCGCGATGTGCAACGCCGTTTCTCCCCGCGCGGCCACGGCATTAGGGTTGGCGCCACGCTGCACTAGGAGCCGCAACGAAGCAATGATCTGTTGCTCAGAACCGGCGCCTTCTCCGGGGCGGATACCGGCCAGGAGTGTGATGACGTTCGACCCGTTGGCCATGGTGAGCCTCGGATCGGCACCGGCGTCGAGGAGAACGTTCATGGCTTCAACGTCGTTGGTTCGGGCGGCGCGCATCAACGGCGTGGCCCCTTCGCCGAGCGCCCGGTCGCCGAATCCATGATGACGATCGAGAATCGGCTTCCGAAGCCGCGCATTCGGGTCGGCCCGGTGAGCGAGCGCGAGCCGGACAACATCCAGAGCCCGCAATCGATCAGGAATCAGACGGACCGGACGGCCAATGTCGGCGCGGAAATCGTCCATATCGACCGCGGCATAGAGCGCCGCCATCCCCGTGTTGTCGGCCACGTTCGGGTTGGCGCCCTTCTCTAGCAGCAGGGCGGCCATATTGTAATGCTGATTAATGATAGCCAACTGAAGCGCGGTTGCTCCGTCGGGGTCCTGCTCGTCCAATTTCGCGCCATTTTCCGCCAGTGTCCGGGCGGCGTCCTGCGCGTCCTGCCTGGCGGCGTACATCAGGGCAGTGAAGCCGCCCCGGGGCAAAACGGTCGAAACCATTCCGACTTGCGCCCAATCCATGCGCGGCAGCTCCAGCGTTTTAGAGTGGAGATTCGGGTCCGCGCCGGCCGTTATCAGTAGGCGAATGGCTTCGGCGTGGTTTTCCGCTGCGGCCCAGATCAAGGCGGTTTCGCCCTGAGAGTTCTCGCTTGCATTTGGATTGGCTCCAGCCGCCAATAAAAGCCGTATACTTTCCGGTTCGCCGGCGCGGGCGGCTGCCATTAATGCCGTCTCGCCGTGCGGGAGACCGGCCGCGGCATTGGCTCCAGCCTGCAACAGCAGGCGAACCACTTTCGCGCTGCCATTAGTGGCCGCCAGCCATAGCGGAGTGATGCCATAACGGTTGGCGGCATTCGGGTCTGCGCCAGCCTTGACCAGCAGCGCCACGACGTCTTCCTGGTTGGCTCGCACCGCCCAGTGCAGAGCAGTCATGCCGTCGGGTTGCGCATACCGGACCAGAGTCCGGGCCGCGGCGAGGGTCCGGACCCGCCCCCAATCGGACTGCTGCGCGGCATCTGCCAGGTCGCCGGGCGACGTGCCGACAAGAGGCCAACTGAACGCTATAACGAACAGGGCCGCAGCAAGGCACCGCATCGTCACGCCAGTGAAACCGCCCCGGTGCTGATGCCGAACGAATCGCTCTCAATGCCGTAGTGGCGCAAGACCCCCAGCAGGAAATTCGCCATGGGTGTTTCCTTCGCAGCCCGGATGTGCACGCTGCCCCGGCCCTGGAATCCGCCCACCAGCAGGGTAGGAATATCCAAGCGCGAATGATTCTGGCTCTCGCTCATACCGCTGCCGAACAGAATCATGGAATGGTCCAGCAGCGAGCCGCCGGCTTCCGGAGTGTCGCGCAACCTCCTTAGGAATTTCTCGAACAGGGTCACGTGATAGCGGTTCAGTTTCACCAACTGCACCTTTTTGGTCTCATCGCCGCTGTGATGGGAAAGCGCATGATGCGGCTCCGTAATGCCAATCTCGGGGTAGGTTCGCTGCGTGACGTCACGGCTCAGCATGAACGTGAACACCCGCGTAAGATCCGTGGTATACGCGAGCGCAATCAGCTCGAACTGAAGCGCGATATGTTCTGGAAAGGATTCCGGAATACCTACTGGCGCATCCG
>JAFAWA010000062.1 GCA_019242155.1 Terriglobia bacterium
ATGGGCGAACTCGGAACCTTCATGCCCCGTGTACGATTCTGCGCTGGGTCATTCACTATACCCCAGACTTCGTGCGCTCCTGGCGCCGTTACCAGAAACCCGTCGGCGATTCTTGGCGCTGCGACGAGACCTATGTCAAAGTGGCGGTCGCTGGATGTATCTCTATCGCGCCGTTGATCAGTATGGGAAAACCGTAGAATCGCATCTGAGCCGAACCAGAGATGTGGCCGCAGCCAAGGCATTCTTCCGGAAGGCGCTGAAGCACCATGGCCAACCGCGTACCATTACGCTCGACGGATTCGAGCCATCGCACGCGGCTTTGCGACGCATGGGGATGCGAAACGAATTCAACTACCGATGGGAGAACCCGGTTAAAATCTGCTCATGCCAGTACTTGAACAATATCGTGGAGCAGGACCATCGGCGCATCAAGGCCCGAATTCAACCAATGCTCGGCTTCAAGAAGTTCTATAACGCCCGACGAGTGTTGATGGGAATTGAGTTAGTTCAGATGATTCACAAACAGCAATTTTATATGTCTGAGTGAACTACGCAGGTGCAACAGGTAGATTAGACCACCGAGGCTATTTTGCGAGCCCGAGACAAATTTCGCAACACATCCTTGGTAGCTAAGCGAGAGCCTGATAAAGAGTCCGATCTCTCTAGTGCTTTGCTGTCGGTTCTTGCGCTTATTTCGCCGACGCACGAATGCCCAAGTGATCGCAGGGGGCGCCGGTTAGATCCTGCGTGACTCCTAGGTACCGCTCAGTAGTCTGAATGGAAGCATGTCCGAGCGAGATCTGAATCTGCTCCAAAGGCGCTCTTCCTTTATGAGCGAGTTTCGCAAATGTCCTCCTGACATCATGGGGCGCAAGCGACGCGCCGAGCTGCTTGCCGTAAGCATCGACCACTTCATAGATGGACTGGGACGTCATTCCCTGCCCCGTGATGCGGCCGCCCCTGTTCACACTGCCCAGCACGAGTCCCGAGGAAAAGCCGGCCGCGGCCAGCCAGTCGTCGACCGCGGCTTTGGCCCAGGACGGCATGGGAACGGTGCGGATGCGCTTTCCTTTACCGGCCAGGTCCACGATGCACCAGCGCCCGTCCCGTTGCTGGATGTCCTCGACATGCAGCCCTGCCACTTCCTGCCGGCGCAGCCCACAGCCGGCCAGTAGGGCAAGCAGGGCGCGGTCGCGGAGACCTTTGTGGGTTTTTCGATCAGGCAGCTCGAGCAACCGTTCTGTCTGTACGAGCGTCAGCCAGTTCCCTGCCCTGACACCGTGGCGTTTGGCCCCTTGACCCGCCCGATGGCCGCGGCAACCTCGGGTTCCAGCAGTCCGTTATCAGCGGCCTCCGACGCTAATTTCTTTATGGCGCTGAGGCGGACGTTGATAGAAGAAGCGGCCAGACACGCGGTTTCGAGAGCCGCCCGCCAGCCCTGCACGGTCGCTTTACTGAAGCCGGAAGGAGCGCCGCTTTTCCGGCGCCAGCGGGCAAAAGCGTCGAGCGCCTGCGCATAAGCGCGTTTCGAGTGAGCCGAGGTAACGCTGTCGAGCACTAGTGCTTGATCTGTTGCCAGACGTCCTCCCGACCGATGCTGACGGCCGCCGACTCGGTGGCTAAGGCAAGCTCCGTCATAAGACCGCCGGAAGCTGGAGCTGGACGGCCATGCCGGGGTGTTGCTCTTCCCAAAGCAGAGCCAGGGGATCGGGGATCCAAATACGGATGGCTGCCAGGGGCATTGTCACATTAGCGAGTGAAGGAAGTCCGGACGCTCTTTGCTTGAATGCCTGCTACTCCCGCATGTCGTAGATCAGGCCAAAGCAGAAGTCCGGGTGACCTCATTCCAAACCCGGAATCGCTTACTGCGGATCTGCCGGTAATCGGCCGCCAAAAGCAGGTGCCGTCGCGGGCGGAAGTGCGAAGTAACGACCCCGTGTATCTCAACGAACCGCTGGGCATGCTGAGCAGATTTGAACCGTCGCATTCGTCTCTCCCTCTCCCGCGTAGGTTGGTGTGAGTTTCTCAGCACGGTTGTTTAGGTAGCGGTGTTGGCGGTGCGTAACGCCGGGCATCACCACGCGTTTCGCCGCACCATAACTGCGCAGCTTGTCCGTTACAATGACGCGCGGCGGGCGCCCAGTTACGCCCAAAATCCTGCGAAAGAACCGCTTCGCCGCAAACCGATCCCGCTTCGGTTACACCAGGATGTCGAGGACCACCCCGTTCTGATCGACCGCTCGCCAAAGATAGTGCGTAATGCCATTGATCTTGAGAAAGACCTCGTCCAGATGCCATTTGTTCCCGTCTGGGCACGCCGTCTTCTCAGCCCGTCAGCATACCGTTTGCCGAACTTGTCGCACCAGCGTCGTACCGTTTCGTAGCTGACCAGCACGCCGCGGGCAGCCATTATGTCTTCCACATCACGGAAGTT
>JAFAWA010000236.1 GCA_019242155.1 Terriglobia bacterium
CATCTGTTCCTTTCCGGGGAGATTTTGTACGCGGCGCTGGCCACCCGGCACAACGTCCGCCGGTATCTTGACATCATGCGTGAGATCAGGCAGGCTATATTGTCAGGTTCATACCCTGAATACCTGAAAACCGCCTGCTCGGCCTCCGAGGATGCTGAGTGATCCCGTTTGGTAATCAATGTTCTTTAGTATCGTTTTGCAAGCGGCGCAACCCGGCTCCCCTTTGGGGGCGTTCGGCGGATTTCTTCCCATTCTTCTCATCTTCGGAATCTTCTACTTTCTGCTTTTTATGCCCATGCAGCGGCAGAAAAAGCAGCAGCAGAAAATGCTCGCGGGCTTGCAGAACGGCAATGTGGTGCTGACCAGCGGCGGAATTGTCGGGACCATCATTGCCATTGAGGCCGATGATACCCTGGTTTTGCGCGTAAAGCCGGATAACGTCAAGCTCCAGGTGGCTCGCAGTGCGGTCTCAAGTCTGGTCTCGGGTGAGGCAAAGAGTAAGTCGTAGTATTCTGATTGAACAGGTTTAGCTCCCATGGATAAAAATATTAAAGTGCGCAGCATTGTCATCCTTGTGGTGATCCTGGCCTGCGTCATCGGCATCATCGGGTTCCCCAAGTCCTTGGCGGATCTGAAGCGGAATTGGGATAACAATATCCGGCTCGGCCTCGATCTCAAGGGCGGCAGCCACCTGGTCCTGCAGGTCCAGGTACAGGATGCGGTAAAAGCCGAAGCCGATCAGGTGATTGAGCGGCTGAAGGACGACCTCAAGAAGCAGAACATCATGTGGTCCAGCATCGACCGCAATGATCCGCAGCAGGTTCAGGACGCCGATAATATCCAGGTCACTATTAAAGGTGTTCCCGCCACCCAGACCAGCGCGTTTCGCAATATTGTCAATGAGCGTTACACCGATTGGGTGCTGACCACAGAGAACTCCACCGACTATAACCTGCGCATGAAGCCTTCGGAGCTCGTGGCATTGAAGCGCGATACGGTCGAGCGCGAAATTCAGACGATCAGTAACCGCATCAATCAGCTCGGGCTCACGGAGCCTTCCGTCCAGCAGTACGGAAATGCGGGAGACCAGTATCAGATACTGGTACAGCTTCCCGGCGTGGACGATCCCCTCCGGGTGAAGGAACTGATCGGCACCACGGCGGTTTTGGAAATCGCCGAAGTGAAAGAGGGGCCCTTCGCCAGCCGTGAAGCCGCGCAGTCGCAGCATGGAGGCGTGCTTCCGCTCAATACCAAGCTTGTGAAGGCCATTCCTCGCGGTAATAGCGCAGGGGATGAGTGGTACCTGATCAACAAGAACCCCGTAATCTACGGGCGCGACATGCGCAATGCGCGCGCGAGCCAGGACACTTCGCTCGGCCGCGGCGGTTGGGAGACGAACTTCACTCTATCGCAGGATGGGGGCCAGCGCTTCGGCCGTTTTACCGAGGCCAATGTGGGCAACCGTCTCGCGGTGGTGCTTGACAACAACATCGTAAGCGTAGCAACAATTCAAAGTAAGATTGAGGATTCCGGACGGATCACCGGTCTTGGCAGCGAAGAGGAATCCGTGGACCTTAGCCGTTACCTGCGCTCCGGTTCGCTCCCGGCGGGCGTTGTGTATCTCGAAGAGCGCTCCGTCGGCCCGTCTCTGGGGGCCGATTCCATTCATGAAGGTTTTCTGGCCGGTATCGCGGGGCTGTTGGCGGTAATCGTGGTGATGCTGGTCTACTACAAGCGCAGCGGCGTCAATGCCGTTCTGGCTCTGCTGCTGAACACCGTGGTGCTGCTGGCCGCCATCTCGTATTTCCACGCCGTCCTCACGCTGCCCGGCATTGCCGGTATCATTCTTACCATCGGTATGGCCGTGGATTCGAACGTACTGATTTTCGAACGTATTCGGGAGGAGCTTCGCTCGGGCAAAGCGGTGGTGGCGGCGGTCGATGCCGGTTTTAGCAAGGCCTGGTGGACGATCGTCGATACTCACGTGACCACGGTTGTGTCCTGCGCCTTTCTTTTTCTGTTCGGCGAAGGCCCGGTTCGCGGATTTGCCGTGACCCTGGTAATCGGCCTCATCGCCAATGTATTTACGGCCGTGTTCGTCTCCCGCACAATTTTCGACTATGAATTGTCCGGGCGGCGGCGGATGCAGGAGTTAAGTATTTAATGGAAACGGTTCTTCGGCCGCGGCCGTCACGAACTAACCAGGCCGCTAGGCAAGGGAACGGTAACTCCTGGGAACAATTTGGAAAACCCTGGTGTCCAAGGTTGTAGTCGGCGCCAGTTTGGCAAAGCTCGATGGAATTATTCAAGCAGACTAACTTCGACTTCTTACGCTGGAAATGGCCGTTCATCGCCGCGTCCCTAGTGTTGAGCGCGGCAGGGTTGATCAGCATTGTCATCCACGGCGGCCTCAAGTACGGCATCGATTTTAAAGGCGGCGCGCAAATGACGGTGAAGTTCGCCTATCAGCCGCCGCTCGATAAGATCCGCACGGCGCTCGCGCAGAAGGTTAAGGGCGATATCAGTGTACAGAACTTTACCGATGTTGCCGCCCACAATGAAGTCGTCATCGCGACTGAACTCGAAGAAGAGCGCCAGTTGAACATCAACCGGCAGGCCATGGCGGATGCGCTTACCGCCACCTTCGGTCAGCCCGCCTCCGGAAAACTCGATTTTAATAACGCCGGCCAGCAGGAGCTCGTGAGCCGGTTGCGCGATCCACTGGCCCGAGCCGGTGTGCCTATGGCTGACCAGCAGCTCCAGACTGTCGCGGCCGCCCTGCTGAATTTCCGGAACACGCCCCCGCGTTCGGGGTTGGTTACGGATTTCAATCAGCTATCCGCCGTTCCCGGGGCCACGCCCGCGCTCATCAACGTCATTCGCCAGGAGTGCTATCTTTCGCCCTTTAATATCCGCAACGTCGAAATCGTGGGTCCGCGCGTCGGCGCCGAGCTGCGCAATAAGGCTGTGCTCGCTACGCTGTACGCCCTGGCGGGAATGCTGGTCTACATTGCGTTCCGCTTCGAGTGGATCTATGGTTTGGGCGCGGTGATCGCATGCTTTCACGACACCATCATCACCATCGGGCTATTTTCGATTTTCAATAAAGAGATCTCGATGACGGTCATCGCGGCCCTCTTGACACTGGTGGGCTATTCGATGAACGATACCATCGTCATTTTCGATCGCATCCGCGAAAATCTGAAGTTCATGCGGCGCGATTCTCTCGAAGTCGTCATGAACCGCAGCGTGAACCAGACGTTAAGCCGGACCGTGATGACTTCGGGGTTGACGTTCCTTACCGTGGTGGCGCTCTTCATCTGGGGCGGTCCGGTGTTGCACGGCTTCTCATTCGCCCTGGTTTGCGGCATCATTGTAGGAACGTATTCGTCCGTATTCGTTGCGAGCCCGATCGTGCTGTTCTGGCATAATTACGTAGACGAGCGCAAGAAGAGGGTGCCGGCCATGGTTCCGGCTCCGGCGGCGCGAGTTGAAGGAGTTCGTAAGGCTCCGGCCAAAGCAGGCAGCCCGACGAAAGTAGCGAAGTGAGAGAAGTGAGGCCGCTCGGCGAGCCCTGCGGCGGTTAGTGGGAAAGGAAAGCAGCATGTTTGAACAGACATTTGTACAAACTGGAAAGACCAGCAAATCATGGACGGTTGCGGTGTCGTTCATGGCGCAAATCGGCCTGGTTATCGTTCTGGTCATCATCCCGATGATCTATTTCGATGCCTTGCCGAAAAGCCAGTTGACGAGTTTCCTGGTGGCTCCTCCACCCCCACCTCCGCCCCCGCCGCCGCCTCCTCCCGAAGCTCCCAAGGTCGTAAAGGTGATTCCGCGCCAGTTCGACGCAGGAAAACTGATGGCGCCCAAAGAGGTCCCCAAACAGATCGCCATTATTAAAGAAGACGAGCTGCCGCCGCCCTCCTCAGGCGGTGGTGTGGTCGGCGGTATTGCCGGCGGCAGCGCTGCCGGTGTGTTGGGCGGCATTCTAGGCGGAATCCCGTCCGCGGCTCCCCCGCCGCCGCCCCCACCCGTGGAGAAGAAAGCGCCGCCTCCGCCCTCGCGTATCCGGGTTGGCGGCAATGTCCAGTCGGCGAAGCTGGTCAAGCAGCCCCGGCCGGTCTACCCTGCTCTGGCCAAGTCCGCCCGCATCCAAGGCGTGGTCAAGCTCCATGCCAACATCTCCAAGGACGGATCGATTGAAAATCTTACGGTCATCAGCGGCCATCCGCTGCTGGTGCCGGCCGCTCTCGAAGCGGTGAAACAGTGGGTCTACCAGCCGACTCTGCTCAATGGTGACGCGGTCGCTGTAGAAACCGAGATTGACGTCAATTTCACGTTGAGTCAATAAATAAGCTCTCGGATCTAGCTATCGGCGATCGGCTCTGGCGGTTGCTCCCGCGGCACCGGCGGTATCCAGGGCTGGAAGCCGATAACTGAAAGCCGGGCGCTACAAAAAAAACAACTCGCAGGAGAGAGAGAAAAACAAAATGCTCGTGCAATTGCAACTCTGGTCGCTTTATTTGCTGCAGGAAGGCGGAGGCGTCGCATTCGACCCGCGTTCCATGTGGAATCAGATGGGAACGCTGGCCAAAGCCGTCGTCATCCTGTTGTTCATGATGTCCGCCTATTCCATCGGCGTCATGATCGACCGTTTTATGGCGTATAGCGCTGCCCGCAAACAGTCCCGCCAGTTCGCACCCGCTGTAGCCGGCGCGCTGCGCGAGGGCAAACTCGATGAGGCCGTGAAGATTGCGGACCGTTACAAGAAGAGCCACCTCGCCAAAGTCGTGGTGGCCGGTCTCCAGGAATTTCAGGCTCATCAGATCAGCACCGATATTCCAGGTGAAGAGATTGACGCCTCCAAACGCGCCTTGGATCGCGCCGAAGCTATTGTGCGCGCCGAACTGAAGCGCGGCGTTAGCGGCCTCGCCACCATCGGTTCCACCGCGCCCTTCGTGGGACTGTTTGGAACGGTCGTCGGCATCATCAACGCGTTCAAAGGTATTTCGACCGAAAAGTCGACCGGTCTCGGCGCCGTCGCCGGTGGTATTTCCGAAGCCCTTGTGACCACCGCTATCGGACTGTTCGTCGCCATCCCGGCCGTCGTCGTCTTCAACTACTTCACCAGCAGAATTGAAGCCTTCGACGTCGAGATGGGCAACTCCAGCTCCGAGCTGATCGACTACTTCCTGAAGCGGTCGCAGCGCGGCGTGACGACCCCCCGTAAGTAACGAGTCACCGGAATCCGGCGAGTTGATTAGTGGGGGAGTTCTGAGCCGCAACCGCGAGGAAGCGGGTTAGAGTCTCCCCTTCGTGCCTGGGTTCCCTGGAGAATAAGAATGAAAGTCGAGTTTAAGAGGAAAGAAGCGCAGAACCCCGTTTCGGACATCAACGTCACCCCCATGGTCGACGTGATGCTGGTGCTGCTCATCATCTTCATGGTCATCACCCCAATGTTGCAGCACGGCGTTCAGGTCAACCTGGTGAAGACCAAGAATCCGATACCCATGCAGGCCGCCGATAAAAGCGACGCCATTCTGGTCTCGGTCACTCGGGACGGACGCACATACCTGATGACCAATCAACTGCTGCCCGAAGATCTCGCTCCCAAAGTCAAGGACTTGCTGACCAATCGGCTGGACAAGACCGTCTACATCAAGGCGGACCAGCGCGCCAAATACGAAAAAGTGGTCGATGTCGTGGACAACCTGCGCGCCGCGGGCGTGGATCAGGTAGGGCTGCTCACCGAACAGGTGCAGCAGGACAAAAACAAGCAGCCGCAGAAACCCGCCGGCGCCGCGGAATAACAGCGTAAAGGGA
>JAFAWA010000327.1 GCA_019242155.1 Terriglobia bacterium
GCGAGAGACATCCTGTTGCGCGGATAACGGCGTTGGTAGGCAGCGGCTGCGGTCCACTATGGCCTACGAGGTCGATAGCGGGCAGTGACTCGGGGGTCAGTTCTTTTCCGGAAGAATACTTGTTGGCCTGCAGCAGATAAGCAAGCAGGTCGCGGTACGCGGCATCATCCAGCTTGCCCGGCGCGTCCTGCGGCATGTTGGTTCGAATAAAGTCGAATAGGCTCGCCAGGCTGTCTTCCCGCCAGCGATCGATGAAGGGATCGCCCGTGAGAGGCGGACCGTCTACGTCTGCCCCGTCGTGGCAGCCGGCGCAGCGGGCCTGGTACAGAGCGGCACCGCGGCCGGCCTGCGCATCGCTATACACGCCGTCGAGCACAGTCGCGGCCGGCGCAGCTATAGAGACCAGCAGCGCGGCAGAAGCGGCGGTCCATCTACTGGTCACAGCCGGAGCCCACCTTTACTAGTGAATTGACATTGATGCGCGCATTGTTCGGTTGTCTCACCAGAATGCCCTTGGCTTCTACTTTGTTGTCCACTAAGCCGTCCCGATCGAAATGGGGCAGGTCGTCTATGTTCGCGAGGCGGAATAGCTCATCTCCGAACGGCGTGGCCGCGGCTTCTTTCAGTTCTTCGGGAGTGGCTTCAAAGGTATCGAAGGTCCGCTCAGGTTCGCTCGCGTGAGTCAGGAACCAGCCGTTCCCCGTGTCTAGCGTGAGACAGCCGACCGCGCTCACTTGCGCGCTGGTCGGTAACGGCTGCGGGCCATCTTTGCCGACCAATCGGGTGCCGGCGGCAACCTGATCCGTCAATTCCTTTGACCCCGCCGGAATTTCGTTGCTTTCGAGCAGGTAGGCCAGTACATCGAGATAGGCGGCGTGCGAGAGACCGCCGGCATTATTGGCCGGCATGGTGGTTTTGATGAGATCGAAGAGCACCTCGAGAGGAAATTCACGCCAGCGGTCGAGGAATATAGTGCCTTTAAGGGGAGGACCGGAAAAACCGGCGAGATCGACGCCATGGCAGCTTGCACATTGGTCTTTGAAGATCTGCCGGCCACGACGCGCCTGAGCCGGCGTATACACACCGGCCAGGACCGTGGCTGTTGGAGACGAGTGGAGCCGGCCGCAACTGAGCGCGGCTACCAGAAGAAGGGGGCCCATACCGCGCAAGGGAGGCCGAGCCCCGAAACAAGTATTCACCAACTTACTTTTTCGCGACGGCATTGCCTCCAATGGTCCTGGTCCTCACCGGCATTGGGATACCCTGTTCTTTCATCAGCGAGGAGATGAGTTCGACTGCCTCGGCATGGTAGATGGCCGACTGCACGCCGATGGTGACTCCTTCGGCCCAATCGAGCGGGAGCAGGCCCTCGCTCTTTTGTCCGTAGCGCTTGCTGCTTTCCGAACCGCCGTTGTCTTTTGCGGAGAGGTCCGCGCCGCGGCCGACGAGCAATTTGATCTCTGCGAGAGAAGCCTTATGCGCGGCGCCGTGCAAAGCAGTGAGCCCGGCGTCGTTCTTATCGTTCACACTGGCGCCGAGGTCGAGAATCATCTTCATGGCTTCGATCGTCTCTTCTTCGGACCGGTCGTGAATGAAGCCGTCGGTGTAGCCGACGCCCGCGGCCGCCATCAGCGGCGTCGTGTGATCGTCGGTGGTGATTTTCGGATCGGCCCCGTGTTTGAGCAGCAGCTTCATGACTTCGATATCGCCGCACAATGCCGCGCGCAGAAAGGGAGTCGCGCCCGCTTCATTCAACCAGGTTGCGCGCTGCCCGTTGCGGATCTCCGTATTGGCCTTCAGGCGGAGATTCGGATTGGCTCCTTTATCCAGCAAAAGCTGAATGAAATCCATTGCCTGGTTCGCATTCGGCACGGGAATGGTACCGGTCTCGATGTTGCGATGTTTTACGGCCAGGTAGAGCGGATTCCAGCCCTTCTCGTTGGCGAGATTCGGATCGGCTCCATGATTCAGCAGGAACGTAGCGACATCGTAGTGGCCGTTCTGAATCGCGACCAGCATTGCCGTGCTGCCATCGCCCGCCGCCTGATTGACATCCGCCTTCGCCTCAACCAGAGCCTGCACCGCGGTGAGAGCGCCTTCCCGGGCCGCTAAGACCAGGGCGGTTAAGCCACCCGTCTTGTATTCGGTGCCCTTGTAGTTGACGCCATACCGTTTCTTGGGCTCGTTAATACCGGAGCGGAGACTCAGGTCCGCGCCGCGCCCGGCGAGCAGTTTGACCACATCCGCGTGATCCTGTTCCGACGCCCACATCGCCGCGGTAGTCTGCCGCAGCGTCTCCTTGGCATTCACCGCCGCGCCATGCTCGAGCAGAAGTTTGACTGCTTCGAGATTGCCGGTCCGCGACGCTTCCATCAACGCAGTTTCACCATGCATCAGAAAGGTGGCGTTGGGGTCCACTCCGGCTTTGAGAAGCCTTTCCACCATGGCCGGATCGCCATTGACGCAGGCAAGATACATCGCTGTGGCGCCATCCTGGTTTTTGGCGTTCACATCGGCGCCGGAAGCGATCAATGCATCGGCGAGCTTGAGGTCATCCTGGCGCACGGCCCAAAGAAGCGCGGTGGTGCCGTCGGGCTGAGCCGCATTCACGTCCGCCTTTTTCGCTAAAAGCGACAGCGCCAGATCCTGATTCCTGTTCATCACGGCGTCGGCCACGTCGCTCGTTCCAGCGGCCGCGGCCACAGCCGACAGCAGCGCCATCGCGCATCCGGCAATTCGTTTCATTCGCATCCTCCTCGTTAGATGGCGATCGTCCCGGTGCTATCGCCGATGCTGTCCCTTTCGATCCCCATCAGGCGCAGTGAGGTGAGCAGAACGTTTGCAGTCGGACCCTTGGTGTTGACGTTCAGTTTGCCCTTGTGCCTGCCGGAGGCCCCGCCGGCCATCAAGTAGCCGACGTTCACATGGCTATGCTGGTTAGCGTTGCCCATGTTGCTTCCCCATACGATGAGGGTGCGTTCAAAGAGATTGCTGTCGCCGTCGGGCGTGTCCTGCAATTTTTTCAAGAAACGTGCGAAGCATCGCATGTGGTACTGGTTGATCTTAGCCCACTCCTCGCGCCGTTTCGGATCTTCGCCGTGATGAGAAGCCGGGTGGTTCGCGGTGGTGATGCCGGACTCCGGATAGCTGCGCAGACTTACATCGCGCGCAAACATCAGCGACGCTACGCGCGTAATGTCACCTTGGAACGCCAACGCGGTGAGGTCGAAGTGAAGCTTAATATGTTCATCGAAAGAATCGGGCACGCCAAACGGAACATCGAGAGCAGGGGCCTCGGCTGACCGCTTCGCCGCGATCTGCAGCCTGCGCTCCATTTCGCGGATCGACTCTAAATATTCTCCGAGGCGGGCACGGTCGGCGGGCGGCAGTACCTTTTGGAGCCTGGTGATCTTGGCAGTTACCGCGTCGAGAATGCTGCCGGTGGCCTGACGTCGCGCTACGCGTTCTTCCGCGGTGCTGCCGTCCCCAAACAGGTGTTCAAAGACGACCATGGGGTTGATCTCATGCGGCAGAGGCTTGGTAGGCGCCGCCCACGAGATAGAGTTTGAATAGGCGCAGCTATAGCCCCATCCGCAGATGCCGGTGTTGGCTCCAGGATCTTCGATCGCCAACTGAATCGAAGGCAGCAGTGTCTCCTGTCCAAATTTCTGCGCCACGATCTGGTCGACGCTTGTGCCGGAATTGATGTCGGCGCCGGCCGTCTTCTTGGGAGCCACACCAGTGAAGGTCGCCGAAGCGCGCGAGTGATCGCCGCCGCTCGATCCCGGGGGCGGCATGGAAGACGTGGCGTCCACCCCGCTGACAATCGTGAGCTTATCCTTCCATGGTTCGAGCGGCTTGTGTATCAAGCCTAAGCCGACGTTGCGGCCCTCGGTGGGTGGAACATCCGGACGGCCATCCGCCCAATAGGTCGGGGACCAGCCATGCGGCGAGAAGATAGTTAAGAAACGCGTTTTGCCCGCCTCGGCTGCTCTGGCCGGCCTGAAGGCCGGCACCATGGATTCGAGCAACGGCAAGCTCAGCGTGACTCCGGCGCCGCGAAGAAATGTACGTCGATCGATATGCTTTCTGGTTAATACCACGGTAATTCGGCCTCCTCGCCTATTCTAATGTCCAACCTGAGCGCTGGCGGTTTGCCGCGTAGCGCTTGCCTCTTCCGCCTTCGTGTTCATCTGGAAAGGCGCGCTCTTCACGATCCCGGCAATCAGCGAACTCAAACGATAATTTCCCGGAGCCGCTTCGCGAACCACCGAGCGGACCACCGGCATGTCATAATACTCTGCCCCGCGCCCCAGAGCGTAAGTCAAAAGCTTCTCGGTAACCACTCGCACGAATTGCGGCGAATAGCGTATCAGGCCATCGCGCAAACCCGCCGGCCCGTCGGTTTTGCCGCCGTCGGTCAGTTGGCCCACGACGTCCAGCTTCTTGCCGAACTCCGTGGTGCGCCACTTGCCTACTGCGTCGAAGTTCTCCATTGAGAAACCGATCGGATCCATCATCTTATGGCAGCTTGCGCACGCAGCGTTGGCGCGGTGCTCTTCCATTCGCTCCCGCATAGAGATTTCGAGCGGCACCGGCTGGCCGTTCGCCATTTTGTCACTCTGCCGCAGAGGCGGCACGTTGGGCGGCGGATCCGGCGGAATCACACCCAGCAGGTTCATGAGCACCCATTTGCCGCGCTGCACGGGCGACGTCCGGTCCGGCTCCGAAGTGACCAGTTCAATGGCGCCTTTGCCGAGCAAACCGCGGCGCACATCCAAGTCCCCCGTGAGAGTCACACGCCGGAAACGGCTGCCGTAGATGTTGGGGATTCCGTAATGCCGTGCCAGACGCTCGTTTACGAAGGTGTAATTGGCGTTCAACAGATCCAACACGCTACGGTCCTCGCGCAGGATGCTTTCAAAGAACATTTCCGCTTCGGTGCGGAATGCCTGGCGCAGGTTGTCGTCGAAATCGGGGAACATCTGCGTGATTGGAGCGGTGCTCGGCAGGTTCCGCAACTGGAGCCACTGCCCGGCGAAGTTCTTTACTAACTCATGCGCCCGCGAGTCGGACAGCATGCGCCTGGTCTGTTCCTCGAGCACTTTTGGCTCGTGTAACTTCCCCTGGCTCGCAACATTGATCAGGTCCGCATCGGGCGGCGCGCTCCAGAGAAAGAAAGCGAGGCGCGATGCCAGCTCGAGGTCCGAAATTCGATATGGCTGCCCCGGTTTTACATCCTGTGGATCGATTTCACCGCGGAAGAGAAACTCCGGATCGGCCAAAACGTTTTGGAGCGCCAGTTCAATGCCGTCTTCGAAGCCGCCTTTATTCCGGCCCTTCTGGTACACGCTGAGCAGGTTTTCGAGATCGGTGTCATTCAACGGCCGGCGGTACGCGCGCGTCGCTAGAGACGCCACAATTTTCCTCGCGCACCCTACTTCTTCTGTTTCGTTCGCGGGCTGGCAAACCAGAATCTTGCGGCGGCTCGGGGTGTCCTTAGGCCGGGCGGCATTGTAAGGGCCCATAATAATCGCCTGGCTGACTTGCGGTGAAAAAACGTAGCCTGGGATCGGGTTGGTGTCGAGCACGCTACGGAGATAGTGCTGGTTGAGATCGTCGCCGGGGACGTCGGTCGTATTTAGAAAGGCCAAGCCTACCTTGTGCATTCCCGCTTTGACCGTCACGCGAACTTCGTTCTTATCATTGTCGGTGCCGTTCGGGATCTTCGCAATGTCGAACATCTTGACACGCGCGCCATCGATCAGAACTTCGAGGTGCTCATCCTTTTTCTCCGAACCAAACAGTTCGCCGGTGTTGCCGCGGACGGGAAACCAGGAAATCACATATTCGCCGTCGGCGGAGAAGTAATGATTGATGAGCATGCCGCCCCGGGTACCGAAGGGCAGTCCCTCCACATGCTCCTCCTGCGAGTAATCCTGTGGAGCGATGTACTTCTTTTGGCTCGGAGCCGTTTCGTGGCCGATGGCAACCCGGCTGATCTTACCCGCAGCCGACATGTAGCCTTCGACCAGCGCGGGCGAGATTCCGAGGCTTCCGGCCACATTGTCAAACCCGGAGCTGGCATCGTCTACGGGGAGGAATTCCGCGGGGTCGACGTCCAGACCCGTTACGTCACGCACGGCATTGGCGTACTCGGTCCGGTTCATGCGGTGGATCCCAGGGGCCAAGAAGTTGGGCTTCGAGGCGGCTGCCCGATCCAGTTCGGATTCGAGCCAAGCGGTCAGGCCTTCATACGCCGCGGGATCGGGCCGGCGCATGCCGAGCGGCGGCATCATCCCGGCGCGAAGCTTCCTGACGACCTTCTCCCATACCTGCGGATTCTCCCCTACTTTCGCAGTGTCGACAGAATCGAGCGAAAGGCCTCCGGTCTTTAGTTTCGAGTTGTGGCAACTGACGCAGTAACCGTCCAGAATCTGCCGCGTGGTAGAAGGGGAGGTCGGCCGGGCCTGTTGGGCATAGCTAGTGCATGCTGCCACCGAGAGAAGAAGTCCCGCCTTCTGGGTAAATGTCATCCGTTTTCCTTGTTGAGCGTAACTGCGATTATGGGGCATTATTCCCGGCCGGATCTTCGGACAGCCTAAGAGTGATGGTGAGTCACCGGTTGCCCCACCGGCGCCGCGATCGGGCCGCCGCCAAGTGCGTACGCACCCCCCCGGCCAAGCAGCAGTTTTTGGTGACTCTCCGGGCTCATCCAGCTTGGTCATTTGGTTTGAATAGCTTAACAGATTCCTGCGTCCGCGGTTACCGGTAGATTGACACGGTGACTCACCGTACTTGGCATTTGTTAAATCACTGAAAACAAAACGACCATCGAGGCGGGCCAAACCTTGAGAAGCTCGGTCCGTCTTGACACTCACCTGCCTTTCGGCATAGCATCGCACCCAGCCGTAACGTAAAATTTCCATTGGATTCAGGGGTTTGGAGGCGAGTGGCGTGTTGAGGGCTCCAGGTGCGCCGGGTCCGCGAGTTCGGCTCAGGAGGCACGATTGAGGAACAGTGTTATCAATGCTTTAGTCGCCGGCTTGTTCAGTTGCGCGACGATTTGGGCGCAGGGGTCTACAGCCCAGATCAACGGCACCGTCCGCGACAGCACGGGTTTACCCGTTGCGGGTGCGGTCGTGAAAGTCACACAGACCGCGACCGGGCTGGTCCGTTCGACCACTTGCGAGGCAGATGGCGCGTACATTTTGCCGAATCTTCCCATTGGGCCTTATCTGCTGGAAGTGACAAAAGAGGGCTTCACCAAATACGCGCAGTCGGGAATTGTACTTCAGGTGGACAGCAACCCGACCATTGACGCGGCGCTCAAAGTCGGCTCGGTGAACGAACAGGTGACGGTGCAGGCGGACGCCAACCTGGTGGAGACGCATAGCACCGGGGTAGGTACAGTGGTGGACAACCAGCGCGTCGTCGAGATGCCGCTCAACGGGCGCAACGTAACGGAACTCGTCTTCCTGGCGGGGATGGCAACCGTTGGCGGCACCAACGGCGGTTTCCTCAATTCTGTCCGAAACTACCCGACCGTGATGATTTCGGTCGCGGGAGGCGTTGCGAACCAGCAGACCTACCTGCTCGATGGCGCCAACCACAACGATGCGTATAACGGTTTGAATCTGCCGCTTCCCTTTCCGGACGCGCTGCAGGAGTTTAAAGTGGAGACCAGCGCTCTACCTGCCCAGTACGGTTTGCATTCTACCGCGGCTGTGAACGCAGTGACGAAATCGGGGACGAACGGTTTTCACGGGGATGCCTTCGAATTTTTCCGCAACGGCGATCTGAACGCGCGCGATTTCTTCGCGCCCACCCGCGACACTCTCAAACGCAATCAGTTTGGAGGGACACTCGGGGGCCGAATTGTCAAAGACAAGCTATTCTTTTTTCTTGGCTACCAGGGAACCATTCTTAAATCGGACGGAACACAAAATACGGCGTATGTGCCGACGCCTTTGGAGCTCCAGGGCGATTTCTCCGTCGCGGCTTCGCCCCAATGTAACTCCGGCAAAGCGATCACTCTGCCAAGCTCTGTAGGATTTAACAATAATCAGATCTCTCCATCGCTACTCAATCCGGCAGCCCTGAAGATCGACAGTTACTTGCCCGTTCCGGCGACTCCTTGCGGCCAGGTAAATTTCGGTCTGCTCTCAAATCAGACCGAGCACATGGGTGTGACAAGAATCGATTATCAGCAGAGCGAGAAGAATTCGATTTACACGCGATTCTATGCCACTAACTTCGAGCAGCCTTCGACCTTCGACGGCCACGACGCTCTCACTCTGAATTCGAATGCACAGCAAGACCGGGTATACTCGCTGACTTTGGGCGATACCTACCTGATAAGTGCGAACGTGGTAAGTTCCTTCCATGTCGGCGAGAATCGCGCCGAGATTCCGAAGATCGTGGATAATTTCGCTACCTGGCCCCAGCTTGGAGTGAACGCTCCCTATAACCCGGCGCCCGATCCGCGCGTCTCTGTAACCGGCCTGGGCTTTGGTATCGGAACTGGTAACTCGATCATCAACCACGACATGACCGGACCTAATACGAATATTGCGGAAGATATCAGTTGGGTGAAGGGCAACCATCAGTTTGGATTTGGCGCCAACTATCTCCGGACGCTGATCAACTATGAATCCGGAATCAATGCCACCGGCCTGCCGACATTCAACGGATCAGTGACGGGCGTCCCGATGGCCGATTTTCTGATCGGCCAGGCAGCTACTTGGACCCAAGGCAATATCTCGTACTTCTACAATCGCCAGACTTACATTGGTCTATACGCACAGGACACCTGGAAAGTCACTCCGCGCCTTACGATCAGCTATGGCGTTCGGTGGGAACCCTGGCTGCCCATCTGGAGCAAGCAAGGTCTGTTCATGCACTTCGACCAGAACCTCTTTAACCAGGGCGTTGTCAGCACGGTGCACGTGAACGCTCCGCCCGGATTGATCTTTCCGGGAGATTCCCAATGGCCGTCGGGGAACTCGATCGCAAATAAAAGGTATAACGTATTCGTGCCCCGTTTCGGCTTAGTATGGGATCCGAAGGGCGACGGCAAAATGACGATTCGCACCTCGTTCGGCAGTTTTACCGACCGTTCCGGCCTGTATGCGCTCAGTTCCTTCGGCCAGGATCCGCCGATCGGGAACGTGATCACGCTGAATAACGTGAACCTCTCCAACCCGTGGGCCAACTACCCCGGCGGGAATCCGCTGCCGATCGTGTTAAGTAAAACCGAGCCGTTCCCCGTTCCGGGTGCATACATCACTTACCCGTTCAACTGGAAGCCGCTTTGGGTCAATCAGTGGAACCTGAGTGTGCAGAGGCAGATCGGCCAGAACTGGCTGGTGACGGCGAATTACCTCGGGAACAATACGTTCCACCTGGTTACGGAAGATCAGTTGAATCCGGCGATCTTCCTGGGAACCGGGCCATGCACGATCAATAACGTCAGTTACAAGGTCTGCTCCACTACGGCCAACACGAATCAGCGCCGGCCGCTTTATCTACAGAATCCGGCCATCGGTCAATACTACGGGATTATTTCAGAAGGTGCGCCGTTTGGAACCGGAAGCTATAACGCGTTATACCTTTCTTTGCAGAAACGCCTGAGCCACGGGATGACGATCCTGGCGAATTACACCTGGTCGCACTGCATCAGCGACGAATGGAATGGACAGCCGGGTAACAACGGCATATCCTCGGTGACTCCCGGCAATCGGCGCAACGACCGCAGCAACTGCGCGCCGAACCTGGTATCTTCCGATCAACGTCAGTTATTCAACCTATCCATGGTGTACCAGACACCCCAGTTCTCCGGAAAGGTGCTGCGTGTTCTTGCCAGTAATTGGCAGCTCGCGCCTATTCTAAATATCAAGTCCGCGCAGTTCTACACCGTTACTCTCGGGCAAGACGTAGCCCTGAACGGAGAGACGGCGCAGCAGCGGCCCAACCTGGTGCCTGGCGTCAATCCGTACAATACCTCCGGCCTTCCTTGCCCCGGCACGTTTTGCGTGCCCTGGAACAACTCAGCCGCGTTCTCGGTTCCCGCGCCGGGCAGCCTGGGTACGCTCGGGATCGGCAATTTGAAAGGGCCTGGGGTGGTCCAACTGGATATGGCCGCTTCGCGCCTGTTCCGCATCGGCGAGCATCACTCCATTCAGGTTCGGGGCGAGGCGTTCAATCTGCCGAACCATCCGAACTTCGCGGTTCCCAACTCGGCCATGAACGGCGGTACGTTCGGAACCATCACCAGCGACATCAGCGGCACCAGCGGACTGACTTCGGGCGACTACCGCGTGGTGCAATTTGCGCTCAAATACCTGTTCTGATGAAGACCCTAACTGATCCATTGCTTTTTGCGCTGATACTGGCCGGCGCCGCCTTTTCGCAGCAGCGGGACGCGCCGGAAAACCACCGGCCGCCCTTGTTCTTTCGCGAGGCCTGGAGGCATTCCGGGACACCGGAGCACCCTATCAACCAGGATTCGGTCTCCAACCCCAATCTCGAGCTGAAGCTCTACGGCGAACAACCGCGGCCAGACCCCAATTTCGGCGGCATCTGGGAGAACAAGCGTAACCAGCCGCTCGACGACCCCGCTCACACCTTTACAGGCACCTGCACGCGCCCCTGCGGCCTGGCTCTGCGCGATAAAAGCAATTACGTCGACCTCACCGGTTTTGCCAAAATCGTCTGGCGCGTCAAAACAGAAGGCTTTCACGTCCTGCGTCCCCTGATCAAACTTGCGGACGGAACGTATCTCGTAGGCGATCACTCAGACGGCTACACACCCGATTGGCACGTCAGCGAATTCACTCTGTTCGACCTGCGCTGGCGGCGGCTCGATCCCGAAAAGGTCGTGCCGATGACCGGCGCACAAGCGGGCTGGGTTACCAACCCCGATTTAACAAGAGTGGATGAAGTCGGGTTTGTAGACCTGTTGCCGGGCAGCGGTCATGGCAACGGCGGCTGGTCTGACGTCGCCTCGATCGAGGTCTACGGCCGGCCCGTGCCGCGTGAGGCCGGCGCCCACCAGTAAGTTCTCCAGGCGGATACGAATTTCGTAGCTCCGACCGCCGCCT
This sequence comes from Terriglobia bacterium, assembly GCA_019242155.1. Taxonomy (GTDB): domain Bacteria; phylum Acidobacteriota; class Terriglobia; order Bryobacterales; family Bryobacteraceae; genus PSRJ01. Next base: position 11,103 of record JAFAWA010000327.1, read on the forward strand.
ACATCGCTCTGCCTATTGCTTTTTCGCGGCTGCTGCTGCGGCTTTCTCTTTCGCACGCGCGCCGCTCAGGGAGTCGAACATGGCGTAGTTGCCCTCGTGGCACGCATACTCGAAATTCTGGTAACCGGGTTCCTGCGTTAGCGGGAATCCGAGCTTGAACGGCCGCACATACGTCTTCGGATCGTCCACCGTGACCTCATACCGCATCTCGTTCGGTCCAACGCGCGTGTAACGTTCCACCAGTTTCAGGGCGTCGGTCAGGGGCGTGCCCCAGCCGTTCGCGCTGGCGGATGTCTTGTTACCCAGAAAATTCGTCGTCTCGACCACCAGAGTGTTCCCTTCCCAATGGCCTCGCGGATCACCCATATACGTTCGAATGTTCGCGCTCGCGTGAGGACGGCCGTCGAGCGGAATCACCCGGGCTTCATGAACCATTTCCTGCATGATCGCTACATAGCCGGGCGCCTGTACGATCTCTTGTCCGTTCCCATAGACGACCGGGTATATGGAACCCACCACCCCGCGCGTGATGCAGCGGATATAGTAGCTGAAATCTTCCCAAGAGTCGGCTTTGGGATTGTTGTTGGTGGCGGCTTCGCCTCTGGGTCTGTTTTGCGCCTCCGGAACCAACGCGGGTGTGCGGCCGTCGGGCGGATCTATCACGAGGGAGGTCTGCTTACAAGGCCGGCGCGCTCGCTCGCCCCAATGGCTGGGTGGGCCGGTGCCTACGCGCGCCTCGGCCGTGACCGTCTCCACGAGATCGTTTTCCCGCTGCTTCTCAATTTGCTTCTCCCGGTCCGCTAGCTCCTGCTCGGTATAGTACAGGCGGTTGCCGAACTTCGCCGGGCGGTCCATGGGCGCGCCGATGCAGTCATCGCTGGTCCAGGTACCTTGCAGATCCGGATCGCCCCAGGGGGTCTTCGGCTGTGTCCAGCTCTTGGCTGCAGAAGAAGAATGAGTTGTTTGCGCGACTGCCGGATCTGTTACCAGCAACAGAGCAGTAGCGGCCGTCCCAGCAACAAATAAAGGAAACCGGTATCTCATACCAACCTCTCCCTTTCGAGATCGCACCGCGCCTATGCTACTGCAACCTTGGGAACTAGCGCAAGTGGGCTTTGCTATGATTGAGAACAAACTTCGTAATGATCGTCGAATCTAACGTTGTGCGGTTCGATTGCATCCAGTTGGACAACGGCGCCACGCTTGCGCCCGTGGATGTAGCGTACGAGACCTATGGTGAGTTAAAC
>JAFAWA010000225.1 GCA_019242155.1 Terriglobia bacterium
TCGACGTGATCGCGCTTTCGCACGCGCACGAAGACCACATCGGCGGCCTTCCGGCTCTGATCGATGACTTTCACCCGCGGGAACTTTGGACCGGCGCAACGCCGCCCTATCCTTCATGGAACCTGGTCTGCGAGAAAGCGGCCAAAAACGGAACCAGGATCCGGCCGCTGCTCGCCGGGGGGCAGATACAACTGGGAAGCAACCGGATCGAAGTGCTTGCGCCCGCGGCAGACTATGTTCCGGCCGATACGCCGAAGAATAATGATTCGTTGGTTCTCCGGCTTCACTGCGGACGGCATACGTTTCTGCTGACGGGCGACGTGGAGCGTCCGATTGAACGGCGCATGGTCGAAGACAATGAGCTTACGAAAGTGGACGTTCTCAAAGTGGCGCACCACGGCAGCCGGACCTCATCGACTGAAGATTTCCTCGATGCAGTCCGCCCGGACTTCGCGCTGATCTCCGTGGGAGCGGGTAATAGTTACGGCCATCCCAACCGGGACGTGCTCAACCGCCTGGCGGAGCACCATGCCTCAGTATTCCGGACGGATCAGGAAGGTCTGATCACGATCCGCAGTGACGGCTGGCGGCTTTACGTCGACACCAACCATCGCGAGCAAAGTGCTCCGCAACTATTGGGGATTTTCTGAAGTTAACGCCAGTGGCCTTGGTGGAAACGCCAGCCTCTGCCTTCGTGCCGCCATTCCGGTGCCACCCAAGCGGCGCGTGCACGCGGCGGGCGCGCCCAGCGGCCGGGCACCCACGCGTAGCGGCCTCCTTGCCATCCCCAATAACCCTCCGTCCAAACAAACCCAGGGCCGGGTGCAACGCCCACCACGCCATACTGCGGGGCGGGCGGGGCGTAGGATACATAGCCATAGCTATAGCCGCCCGCGCATCCCGTGAACACAGCGCCTGCCAAAACGAAAACTCCTGCGAGCAATTTCCTCTTCATCGCGCTCTCCTGAGATTTGGACCGGATGGCACTGGCAATCGGTTGCAGTCTAAACCACAACTTAATCTGCGCGCGAATTTGTGGAACGCTTCATGAGGTTTGAGCGGTCAAGCTCTTTACGGACGATCCGCGAGAGGCTGGCCGGATTAAACGGCTTCGACAGAAATGGTACTCCGCCGAAACTCACCTCGCTCGGTGAGCATCCGGACATGAAAATCACGCGCAGCTGCGGCCTTCTTCCCACCAACTCATTGGCAAGTTCGGTGCCAGTCATCTCCGGCATTAGGACATCGGTCAACAGTAGCCGAATAGTTTCGCGGTCATTTTCGAAAATGCGGATAGCTTCGTGGCCGCCGTGCGCTTCGAGTACCCGGTAACCCCAGCTTTCAAGCAAGATCCTCGTGATCTGCGCGGTGGCGGGCTGGTCTTCGACCACCAGGATGGTTTCCACGTTAGGGAACACAGTCAATTTGGCAACTAACGAAAGCAGGTCCGTGAAGATGGGACTGACGGGATTAGGCTGCAATAGGGAAATCCCGGATTCCTGTTTTTCCCGTATGATCCCGCACCCGAGAAAACCTTTCATCAAGCGGCGGAGGCTGCCGCTCTCGAGCCCGGCGCTCCCCGCCAGGTCGGAAACGGACCACCATCGTTCCGGCTCGCGGAACAGCGTGCGTAAGATCAGGCTTCTCTTTTCGGAGAACAGAATCTCCAAGGGTTTTGAAGGGTCCATGATTAGCGGCACACGTCCGTGCCCGCTATCGTACTTGCACGTTCACTTCCTGAGTTCACGGGCGGGCGATGATCGAAGGCCGACGGGGGGTTAGGCCATCGCTACTGCTGCCTGAAAACGAGCTTCTTTCCACAATTCGATGTACGGTTGGAGATCGCGCATCATTTTGCGAAAGTCACTCAACGTCAGCGATTGCGCGCCGTCGCTGATGGCCTTTTCCGGACAGGGATGGACTTCCACAATCAATCCATCCGCTCCCACAGCCACGCCCGCGCGAGAGATCGCAGGCACCAGGCTGCGCTTGCCCGTGGCATGGCTAGGATCGAGGATCACCGGCAAGTGTGTCAGTTCGTTCAAAACCGGAATCGCCGCGATGTCGCAGGTGTTCCGTGTAGCAGTTTCAAACGTGCGAATCCCGCGCTCGCATAAAATCACGTTAGGGTTCCCGTGAGCCACAATGTACTCGGCTGACATGAGCAGTTCCTTCACGGTACAACTGAGCCCGCGTTTGAGAAGCACCGGACGGTTACAAGCTCCGAGGCACTTCAGCAAAGAGAAGTTCTGTACGTTGCGCGCGCCCACCTGCATGCAGTCCGCATACTCGGCGACCATTTCTACGTCGCGATCGCTCATCACTTCCGTAATAATTGCCAGGCCGGTAGCCTCTTTGGCCTTCCGGAGCAGCTTCAGTCCTTCAAGCTCCAGTCCCTGAAAATCGTACGGCGATGTCCGGGGTTTGAACGCGCCACCGCGCAACATGCGGGCTCCGGCGGCGGCCACGCCTTCGGCCGTCTCCATGATCTGCTTTTCGTTCTCGACCGAGCACGGCCCGGCCATCACAATGAACTCTTCCCCGCCAACTTCGAGACCGCTCACGTGAATGGTCGAATGCTCCCGCTTGAATTCGCGGCTGACGAATTTGTATGGAGCCGAAATGCGAACTGCGCTCTCCACACCCGGAGTGGCTTCGAGCGACTCCAGGCAGGCCGTGACGTCTCCTACTCCGACGACGCCGATGACCACCCGCTCCTCGCCCTCGATGGAGTGTACTTTGTACCCGAATTCGCGGATACGCTCGCAAACGTGCTCTATCTCGACTTTGCTGGCATGGGGCCGCATGGAAATGATCATTTGATTTACCCGAACCTAGCGCATGGAATCAACAGAACCGGAAAAGAAATACACTGGCGTGGACCTGAGGATGCGCAGAACTCAGTATAACCGGCCAAAAGTGCAAAGGGCAACCAACACCCGCATTGTTGGGTATTTGCCACACCACGTGAGTGCGGTGTAAACCCTACTCCAGACGAACTTCGGCCGGGTTCGAACGGGAACTCTCATTCCCCGAGCGGTCGACTGCGGTCACCGCATAACGGTACGATTTGCCCGCCGCTACATCGCGATCCGAGTAGGTGGGAATCGTCACCTCGCTCAGGCTCTCGAACTGACCGCCGTTAACGGAGCGGTAAACGCGATAGAAAGCGAGGTCGGATTCGGTATTGCCGTTCCAGGAGACCTCTATCGAATTGGGCGAAGGCGCGGCGCGCAGGCCTGATGGCGTTGCGGGTGCGAATTCATCCCTAGGCGTAATCGTAACCTCTGCCGAGATCTCACTCTCCGCCTCATGGTTGTCGGAAAGCTTTCGAACCGCCTGCACTTTGTAACTGTACGGCTGCCCGAACTGCGAGGTGTTGTCCACCCATGGCGGCGCTGGTGGCTCGGCAACCACCATGTAAGGCGCTTCTCCCGACCGGCGGAACACCCGAAAACTGGTGCCGGAACCGCTCCACGCAAGGCGTACGCCCGGTTCCGTATTAGCGGCGCTCACGGCCATAGGAGTTGGAAGAGGAGCCACCACCGGTAGCCGCTCCAGCGCCCAGACGGACGATTTGCCGTTACTGCCAGTCTCGCGCGCGCCTACTGCGACGTCCTTGCCTGCCCATTCCGCGGCGGGCACCTGAAACGGGGGTGCACCACTCGAGCCCTGGTAGACTCGTCGCGCATGGGCCGCCCACTCGGCTTCGTTGAACGGTTCGTTCACTGGGCCGACGCGAAGGTCGAGCTCTAGCGGGGGCTTGATCGGCATTCCCTCGGTGGTCAGTTGCGGCACGGCGAATTGGACAACCAGGTCCGATCCTCGCTGGACAACTGACAAGCCGGTTACCCGTTCGGGAATGTTGGCCAGCGGAGGCAACGGCTCACCCAAGTAGCCGCACCCGCTTATGAAGAGGAGCATCGCCGCCGGCGCGCCGAGGATTCCGAATTGGGCTGGGCGGCTTCGCGGTAGTGTTTGCGGGCGTGGGGGTGCTGTACGGGATGACCTGGTCAGCATTCTCCAGCGTAGCAAGCGTGGTTAGAGGCCCGAGCCGGAGTGCCTCCGCTGTTCCCAGGTTCGAAAGGCATGCCACCCGACTTTCAACGATTCGCCTGCGCGCCACCAGTAGTTATCGCGTAGAAAGTGGTTGCGGGCCGTCAGGATGACGCGGCGCAGGGCTCGTTTCTGCAAGGGAGGTTGCGGCCCCTCAGCGGACTCCGCCGGCCATTCGCGGGGCGCTTCGCAGGCGTTCAAGAGGACAATCGCGATGCGTTCATCTGTCTCGAGTCCCTTACGAAGCGGCTGGGCGATCGTGGGTCCGCTGAAGAGCACGGAATCGACACAGCCGGTCAGTTCCAGATCGCTCACCACCTTTCCGCGTTCCAGATCCAACTTGTTTTGAATGCGGTGTGTGAAACCCAGGGGCTTGACGCCGAAGGTGGCGGCAATATCCTGCGTCGCCGCGGATGCCCACACGGTTTGGCCCTGCCACTCTTCGGGGCGCTGCCAGATACGCAGGTGGTCGCGCTTATCGAATGTATTGAGACTCCTTTGGAAGCGCAGGTCCGGTTCTGCGCCGTCAAGCAACAGGGTGCGCATCGGTGCGTCGGCATAACGCTGGCCCTCGACTATGGCTCGCACCGCCTGAAAACCGCTCGACCAGGAGTTGGGTTGCGACCCGAGCCAGCCGGCCGCGCGAAACGCATGCTCCACCTGGTCGCGAGAACCGACGAACACCAGGTTGACTCGATCCATCGCACGGTGTTGTTTTGAGTAGCTCCATAAAGGCAAGTTGGACGCCAGCCGTTCTAACTCCTCGGAATGCTCCTGCTCCGGCGGAATTATGGAGCATGCGGACGCGGTTCCCAATTCGGGTGGAAACCGAACCTCGAGCCACATTGCGGTTCCGGCGGAATAGGTGATCTCGGGATCGGGGAACCGGAATAGCCAACTCTCGACGAGCAGAGACGGCAGCGCAAGCGCCGGGTGAGCATGGACCGCAAAAAACAGGTGCGAACTGAAGCGGCTGGATAAAGTATCCGTAGCGCGGATGCCGTGAATGATGCCGTGGCGGTCAACTCTCTCCCGCGCATTGTCGACCGATGTGATCCGGGCGTCCACAGGATAGCTTCGGGTATCTGGAAAGTTGACCGTCCGGAATTCCAGTTCCATGGCGGCGGTCTCGTGAGCCAATCCTAATCCCACTCCGTGAATACGCTTCAGTACCCCGCGAACGATAACGCCGGCCGGCCATGACTCGCGGCCCGCACAAACCGGAGTCGCAATCAGCGCCGTGACCGGTTCGCCCGCTTTCGAGGTATAGGAGGACAAGGGAGTGAGAAGCCGCACCGCCAGGCTTACAGGCGACGATGTTTCCGTAACCAGCGTGCCGGCGGCCGCTACGTACGGGAAATAAACGATGCTGAGGAAGGCCAGGGCGAGAAGTCGAGTGGGCATGTCAGAAGAGTAGGTACGAGTATACCGGAAACGGCTCTGAATACCTGGATTTATTCGCGCAAGCCGGGCCGCTTAGTGGCGAACACAACATACTGACCACCTAGCGGGACTACGCTAAGCAGGCTTTCGATGTTGCCGGTCAGCCGGAAGAGCCTTCGAGGAAAATACAGGAAATATTTGGGCGGCGGGGCGAAGAGACCGCAACCGGCCATGAGTCTTCCCACTTCCGAGGGCTTCAATAGAATCGCGTCCGAGTCAATCGGAGTTCTTCGGACGATGAGCCGTGTAACCGGATTGAAGGGATTGTGCTCCACAATCGCAAACACGCCACCCGGCCGGAGTACACGCGCGATTTCGCGTGAGAGCGCGAGCCGCAACGAGGGCGCTATGTGATGGTAGACGCAAACCGCGGTGATGAAATCGAACCGGTCCTCCGAATACGGAATGCTCACGGGATCTTTCTGGACACGTGTCTCGACGCCTCGGATGCCCTGCATCATTTCCGCCGAAACATCACAACCGGCGACTCGCGCAAAATGCGGACGCAGGCATTCCAGAAGCTCGCCCTTCCCACAACCTACGTCAAGATACGCCAGCCTTCGCGTGTCCACACCAGCGGCACGAAAATAGTCACGTATCAAAGTGCTTTTTCGTAGATGAAAGAAGGCTGAATCTCCGCCCCCAAAGCGATCACGAATGGGATCTCGCAAGAGATCGTGGTAGGAGGATGAGAGATCGTCGAAGCGAGGGGCCATAGGTCCGTTGGTCAGTCCAGACGTAACGCCGAATTACCTCAAATGTGGATGAAACACGCTGTTTGTCTTCTATCGATGGTATATTATGCTACCGGGATGTGGGGTTCTTAGTCCATCATTCCGCTGCGGTAAATGCAATAAAGGACGCCTGGAGAGAGGGAACATGGAGAACTCGGGAAGCCGGACACGTCACCTTCTGCGGGCCCGCCCTTATCCAGCCAAGCTCTCGATCGTTGTGCCTATGTACAACGAGGAAGAAGTAGCAGGAGCATTTCGGGCCGCGGTAACGGCGTTTTTTTCTGAAGTTGCCTGTCCCTGCGAAGTGGTTCTCGTCAACGACGGCAGCACGGACTCCACGATCTCCCAGTTGGTGGAATGGAGTGCCGCCGACCCGCGCGTGAAGGTGCTGCACCTTTCGCGGAATTTCGGCCATCAGATTGCCGCGACCGCCGGTTTGGACCACGCGACAGGCGATGCCGTTGTGTTGATTGACGCCGATCTGCAGGATCCGCTGCCGGTGATTCATCAGATGATCATGCGGTATTGCGAGGGATACGACGTAATCTATGGCCGCCGTGAATCACGGGCCGGGGAGACAGCCCACAAGCGCTTTACGGCGTGGGTCTTCTACCGCGTGATGCGAACGCTGGTCTATCGCGACCTGCCGATCGATACCGGTGATTTCCGTCTCATCTCCAGGGAGTGCCTGGATGCCCTGAACACCATGCGGGAAACCCACCGGTTTCTGCGAGGCATGATCGCGTGGGTCGGATGGCCGCAGATTGATGTGCCGTATCACCGCCACGCTCGTGCCGCGGGCACTACGAAATACTCGCTGCTGAAGATGCTCTCTTTCGCATGGACGGCCGCTACGTCGTTTTCCGCTGTACCCCTTCGCGCCAGCATTTTTGCGGGCGTGCTCGTAGGCCTCTTGGGTATTGAAGAAGCCTTACGCGCCATGGCCGCCTGGCTGTTTGGCTGGTACACCGTACCTGGCTGGAGTTCGCTGATGGTTGTCACCAGCCTGATCGGCAGTATGACGCTGATTAGCATCGGTATCGTCGGCGAGTACCTCGCCCACGTATATGAAGAGGCCAAGGACCGGCCCCTGTACATGGTCGCCCGCGTCTATGAGTCGGCTGAAGAGAGTACCGAAGCCCGTCCGCCGCATAACGAGATCATCCGTACGGACGGCTGACCTACTCACGAGCGCGCCCTTCGGCGGCTGATCCATGGGATGCTAACAAGCACTACAACAGCGACGGCCGCGCCGTATATAGCGTAGAACAACCAGAAGAGAGAAAGCAGCACATCACGGTACCGGACCTCCACCCGATTCTTACCCGGCGGGAGGTCGAAGGTGACGAGCGTGCCGGGGGCACGGCGCGGAAAGGCTTCCTCGCCGTTAACATAGAAACGCAGCTTCGGGTTGTAGAACATGAGGTATTCGAGCGTAACCGGGCCTTCGTTTTGGATGCTGACACTAAACTGGTTGGCGAAGTTGCCGCTCGCGGTTGCGCGGACGGCCGGCGCGGCCGAGGCCTGCGCTGCGCCGGTTTCACGGGGTGGTCCAAAGACCTCCAATTCAGCGAAGTGCAGGATGCGGTCTCCCGTGGGTGCATCCGCCTGAACGCGCACATACCTGCCATGGGCATCGTCTGTGGTGACAACCGTGTTGGGATTGGCCGCAAGGAGCACATGCTTACGCCAGATTCGGGAGTTCTGTGCGAGAGTAGCGGCCGTGGCGTCTTGGGGAAAAGGGGCATCAGATAAGAAAATCCAATAATCGCTAAGGCGATCCGCGCAGCAGTCCGTGCGGTTCCAAATTCGGATCGTATTTACGGTTTCCCGCTGACCCAGGTCGACTTCGAACCAGGGGCTCTTTTCAGACTGCGTGTGGAACACCGAACCAAGGTTAAAATTCCCGTTGTGATTGCCGTCGACCGCAAGAGCTGAGCCGGCGTTGCCCATCTGGCTGCTCTGGCGGGTCGGCTTTCCGAGAGCAAGGTTTGCCGCGGAACCGATGAGCCGGGCGGAACTGCCGGCGATCGCGCCGGGGCGATGGACACGGAAAACGCCGTTATCGAAGTACACTGCCGCAGGCTCCATGAACTCCTGTGCGAGCGGAACGATGACCAGGTTATTGGGTATGGGGAGACGAGCGGCGGGGTCGGCAGCCAGAAGACTGTCAGGGATTGCGCCTTGGCCGAGCGCGGCTGCATCAACTATGGCAAAGTCAGCGCCGGTGCTTTCGAGCCACTGCCAATTGGGCGCCAGGATGGGATAGTGTGTGGCGGGGTCGGCACCAATAGGCATGAACGACTCGTAGTCGCTGCGGCCCGAAAGATAGAAGTTGAAGCCGTGATAGGACGAAAGAGAGATCTGATTCTCGACCCAATATGGGAACGATTTGGGGAACGGAGGGAGGCTTCCGGCGTTCCACATGGGTGAAAGATCGACGTATTTGACAAGATCCTTTTTGGAGTATTTGCGCATGAACTGGACGATACGGGATTGGAGTTGTTCGTCCAGGTCGACAGGGTTTCGGCGGGCAATATGGCCACGATCTTGAGTCTCGAGCGACCAGTCGTACATGACGCTGAGGGCGGGAAGGTTCATGAGCACTAACGCGGAAAGGAAGATTACGCTCCGATTCCCGGTGCGATAAAGGGCCAGGAAGAGGAAGAGGCCAAGCAGTTCAAAAACTATGTAACCGGTGAGACCGGCCGTCTTGGCATTCTCGGTATATCGGGCAACCGCAAAAGCGGCCGCAAACAGGCCGATGCCGGTGAGGATGAGCGCCGTGCGGCCGCTTTCCGGCCGGTGTGAGCGGGTGAGACCGTTCAGCATGATGGCCAAGGCCAGCGCCAGAAAGATGTGGCTCATCATGAGGAATCGCTGATATATGTGCATGTTACCGAGCTGGGGAACGAAGTAGAAGAAGGCGTCGCTCAACGGGCTGAACTCCCCGTAGGTGATGAGCACAAACAGGCTATAAAGGCCGATGCAGACGGCGATGGCATGGACTTCTGCCCGTTCCAAACCTTCCGCAATGTCCTTTCGAAAAAAGAACAGGACCAGGATCATGAGACCGATCACACCGACCCAGGCCGACATTTCCGTAATCGGGCCGGGGACTTTATAGCGGTAGGAAAACATGCGAAGGATGGCCTGCGGAAGGTCGGAAAGTTGATGGGCGCTATAGAAGAGGTTGGGGGTTTGGTCGCTGGGCGAGTCCTTCAGAAACCGGTAGGAGTCGGCGAGGAACGGGCTCGTGAGCGCGATTGCCCCTATGGCGGGAGCCACAAGCCGAAGCAAACTGCTGAACTGGAAGGCTTGGAGACTGCCGCTGCCTATCCAGAAGACCAGAAGCGCGGTCATCAGACCAAATGCCGTAGCGGCGATACCCAACGGCAAGTAGCCGCCAAGCAGCGAGAAGACCACCGGCACGCTGGCGAGCAGAAATGCGCTTTTGGAAGGCGATTGCACAAACCTAAGCCCGGCGTACGCGATCCACGGAATCGGCGCGGCGCAGAAGAGGAAGGTGGGTTCGCCGAGACTAACAACGAAATAGATACTGCAGCCGAAGAACACGCCGGCCAAGGACGCCTGCCACACGTCCCAATCGAGAAAGCGCATCGTAAGGCGGATGGAGAAGTATATGGCGAGGAAGAAATTCAAAGCTATGGTCCAGGTGAGCAGGCGCTCTATGTGGTTGGCGTTGACCTTGAAGAACGCAGAAAGCAGCGAACCGACGACAAAGACGGGATAGACGGAAAAGAGATTCGGAGCAAGAAAAAACGCGGCGCTACCGTTGTAATGAGAAAAATCGATAGCGGTGAAATGGCCGTGCGCGATGAGATTACGAATCTTAAAGAGAGAAGGCCAATAGAAGCCCAGAATATCACCCGTGAACATGTACCCTGCATTGTAAGAGCGGTTGCGCAAGGCGGGATAATTAAATACGAACGCAACCACGAGGGCGATCAGGAAAGGAGCTAAACGACGGAAACGTCGAAACGGATTAGCTTCCTCAGTAGTCGAAGGAGCGCGGCCGGCCAGGATTTCGTTGCTGACTTTATACTTCATACTCATCGCAGCTTCTCCAGCCGATTAATAATGAACGTGTAGGGAACACGGGACATATTGCTTCTTACATAGACATCGATTTTGCCGAATTCAGAGGGTATAAGGGCACGGTAGCCCTGTTCGGTCCGGACAAATTCGCCGCGGTCGTTCTTCAGCAGGTAGCGCCCGATGGGGTTCTGGCGTTCGACGAAGCATCCATCGAGAGTGAACACGACTCCACCGGGAGCGAGGACGTTAAACGCATCGAGCAGGAGTGTTCGGACGGCGCCGTCATCAAGGTGATGAAGCAGGCCGTTAAGCATGATGAGATCGGGATGGCCGAAGTCGTCAGCCGCCGTCTGGTCGAACAGCCTTTTGACGAAGCGCCGCTTAGGGCCGCCGAAGCGGGCATTGGCAAACTGGATATATCGCTCATCGGAGTCGAAGCCGATGTAGTCAACCGATGGAGGGATCTTGGCGGAGATGTGTCCAGGCCCGCAGCCGATGTCGAAGATCCTGTGTATCGTAGTGAAATCTAGGTAGTCGCCAAAGGCCTTGAGCCGCGCCTGAAAAAATCCGCCGAAGGACTGATAGGCGTGGTAAAACTCCGGCCGAGAGAGCACATTAGCCCAGCGTTGCAGCATGTAAGTTATAGGAATCGATTTAAACACAAATTCAATTGCAGGCGGCGGGTCCGGCAATTGCGCACGTGCCACGGCCCCGCTCACCTTACCGGCCCCAAACAGCCTCCGGGACGATGACGCTTGATATCATAAGTTGCTGATGGAGGAAGTGAACGTCGGAATTGTGGGCCTGGGCAATGTGGGCTCGGGCACGCTGGCCATTCTTGCGGAAAACGCCGATCAGATCGCACTCAAGCTGGGGTTTCGTTTGCGCGTGGCGGCGGTGTGCAGCCGGAGCGTGCAGGAAAGAGCCATTCCGCAGGCGTTTGCAGCCGCGAGAAGAACCACCAACTGGCGCGATTTGGTTACCGACCCGGGCGTGCAGATCGTGGCGGAATTAGTGGGCGGGAACGGCGTGGCGGGCGACATCATCGATGCCGCGATCGCGCACCGAAAATCTGTAGTCACTGCCAATAAAGAGCTGATGGGTTCGTGCGGCCCGGAGATTTGGGACCGCGCCATCCGGGCAGGCATCAACCTTGCCATGGAGGCCAGCGTATGCGGGGGAATTCCGATCCACGCCGTGCTCCGCGAAGGAATCTCGGGCGACCGGGTCACGGCTCTTCACGGAATTCTTAACGGGACAAGCAACTACATCCTCACGGAGATGGAAAAGCGCGGCGATCCGCTCGACACCATACTCGCCGAGGCTCAAAAGCTCGGGTATGCGGAGGCCGACCCCAGCGCCGATATCGACGGGTTTGATGCACGCTCGAAGTTGGCGCTGCTCGCGGCACTGGCGTTCGGCGAAAAGATACTGCCGTCCGATATCTTCGTGGAAGGTATCCGCCGCATCTCACCCATGGACTTCCGTTACGCGCATACGCTCGAGCACACCATCCGCCTGGTCTGCACCGCGCGGCAGACACACGATGGGCTGATTCTTTCCGTGCGGCCGGCGTTGATTCCCCAGTCCACGATTCTTGCGAGTGTGCAGGGCGCCTATAACGCCGTTTGGGTCAAGGGCGCTTTTGGCCAGGATACCTTCTACTACGGGCGCGGAGCAGGGCCGAAGCCGACCGGGGTTGCGGTGGTGAGTGATTTGATGCGCGTGGCGCGCGAGATCCGCTTCGGAAGTCCGGAGCGCGTGTCCCCGTTTGCTCATGAGCGGCTGGGTGAGTACAAGCCGGTTTCGGTGACGCTGCAGAAAAGCGCCTATTACCTGCGATTCCGCGTGAGCGACCGCCCCGGCATTTTGGCTTTGCTCGCCGGAATTCTGGCAAGCAAGCACATCAGCCTCGAATCCGTGTTGCAGGAACCCTGCGATACCAAGCACGACCTGCCGTTTGTAATTACCGTGGAGCCGACCAGCGAGCAATCGGTCTGTGACGCGGTGGCCGAAATGGCGCAGCTCGATTTCCTGCGTGAACCGCCGCTCGCCCTGCCCATGGAGACCGGGCTGTGAAATCGGCGAAATTGTGGCCGCTCCTACTGGCCCTGACGTCGGTGCTCCCCGTAACGGCCCAGGTGGCCGGCGAGGCGAACGCGCGCTACCAGACGGCCGAAGGCCGCAACGCCGTAGCCGGTAACCTGGCCGCGCCTGATCGTGACCAGCAGCAAAAGCCGCGTGTGCTGGTGGAAGCCATGGGCATCCTGCCGGGGATGACAGTCGTGGATGTGGGCACCGGGATCGGGTATATGCTGCCGTTGCTGAGCCGGGCCGTCTGGCCGGATGGTAAGGTAATCGCAGAGGACATCTTCGACGACTTCCTGTCAGCCGCCAAAGTGCAGGCCGTCAACCAGCAATTGGGTAACGTCGTTTTCGTAAAAGGCACGGATAAAGATCCCGCGCTTGGGACGGCGGTTGCCGACCGGGTGCTTGTGCTCGATGTCTACCATCACTTCGATTACCCCGAGGCGATGCTCGCGGGTATTCACAAGGCGCTCAAACCGGACGGCAAACTGGTGGTGGTCGAATACTATAAGACTGCGGGGGCCATGCCCAACGGGGATGCCGTGAATCACATCCGCTTGAATAAGCCGGAGGTGATTAAAGAGATCGAGGCGAACCATTTCCGGCTTGTCTCGGAACGGGAACACATTAGGAACAGCCAGTACATGCTGATCCTGGAGAAGAACTAGGTAGCAAATGACGAATTTATTCCGATACGCGAAGTGGTTGGCAGTTCCACTGGTGCTTTTGATGCCGCTCGGCGCAAAAGATAAAGAAGACGGCATCACAAAGCAGCAGGCGGACGAAATCCTGTCCGAGCTGAAACAGATCCGGCAGTTGCTGGAAAAACAGGCTGCTGCCGGACCACAGCAGGCGGGCGAGCAGATCACCAAGGCCAAGATCAGCATCGAAGGCGCCTATTCCATGGGTTCAAAAGACGCGCCGCTCACGATGGTCGAGTTCACCGACTTCCAATGTCCTTACTGCCAGCGCTTCCATGTGAATACGTTCGCGGAATTGAAGAAGGATTACATCGATACCGGCAAGCTGCGATTTATAAGCCGCGATATGCCGCTCGACTTTCACCCGAACGCGATGCAGGCCGCCGAAGCGGGACGTTGCGCCGGCGAGCAGGGCCAATTCTGGAGCATGCGCGACCGCATGAATTCCAACCCCGACAAGCTGGACATCAATAATCTCGTAACCTGGGCGCAGGAACTGAAGCTCAACGTCGCTTCCTTCCGGTCGTGCGTAGAGAACCAGAAGTACAAGAACGCGATTCAAAGCGATCTGACGCTCGCGCAAAAGATCGGCGCGAACGGTACACCATCATTCGTTTTGGGCAAGAGCACGGCGGATGGCGTGGATGGCGAACTGGTCGTGGGGGCGATGCCGTACCAGGTGTTCGATCAGAAGCTGAAGGATCTGGCCCGTTAATCCGGCGGGCCTGCGCTGCTGACCGTTGTCACCGCTTTAGGCGCAGACGATTGCACGCAATGGGGCTCCTTCGTCGGCGCCTGACGGCTAAGCAAATTACGCCATGTATGCGCCCAGAGCGCGTTCCACTTCGCCGGGCGGCACTGTTTCGCCGTTGTTCAGTCTTCCCAGAATGCCGTTGATGATTTCTTTGGCTTCGTCTTTGCCGAAATCTTTGATGAAGCCGTCGAAATAGTGCTCTCCGGCCAGTGCGTGGTTGATTTCCGATTCCTTGTTGTGGTCTCCGAGTTCGGTAAAGTAGACCACTCTGTATTGGCCGGTATACCCCGTTTCCCGATAGATCTCGAACATCACTTTGTCGGACTCGGACAACATAGTTTCGAGCGTAACACAAGGCTGTGGGACACTGACTCTTAACCCCGAATGGGAAAACCTTCGTCTGATGCGCGGGTAGTGTTTCGGTACCCGAATTTCCTCTACCATGCGGGTGCGCGTGTGGTTTCCGTACTCGGCTCGGAGATGCAGGCGGTTGCCGTGGGCTGGCAGATCTACGGCCTGACGCACCGGCCGCTCGATCTGGGATTGGTCGGACTAGCTCAGTTCCTGCCTGGTATTCTGCTGTTTCTGGTGGCCGGTCACACCGCGGACCGGGTCCCGCGCAAGCGCATTCTGCAGACCTGCATGGGCGTGTATGCGCTGGTCTCGGTGCTGTTGTTTGTCTTCACCGTTCGGGGCCTTCACAGCGTGCTTCCCATTTACGCGGTACTGCTGCTGAACGGAACCGGGCGCGCGTTCTCCATGCCCGCAAGCCAGGCTCTCTTACCGACGCTAGTAGCGCAGGAGCATTTCCCGATTGCGGTAGCTTGGGGCTCCTCCTGGTTTCAGGTGGCCACGATTCTAGGACCGGTGGCGGGAGGCCTGATTTATGGCGCGACCGGGAATCCGCTGCCGGTATATGGGCTGGCCGCGCTGTTTTACTTGGCCGGTCTGCTGCTGTACTCGCGGATTCGGGTCAAAACCGTCGAGCCCCCGCGCCATTCCGGTGAAATGGTGTTTGAGGGCCTGCGATATATCTGGAACCACAAATTTGTTCTGGGAGCGATCTCGCTCGATCTGTTCGCTGTGCTGTTGGGCGGCGCGGTAGCGCTGCTTCCCGTCTATGCCCGCGAGATTCTCCACGTGGGCGCGCCCGGCTTAGGCATTCTGCGCAGCGCGCCCGGCTTGGGAGCGATTTCGACCGGAGTTTTGCTGGCGCATCGCCCGCTAGGCCGGCGCCAGGGAACTGTGATGCTGTGGTGCGTGTTCGGATTCGGCCTGTTTACGATCGTGTTTGGGCTCTCGAGGAACCTGACGCTTTCGCTTGCGGCGCTCGCGATTCTAGGGGCTTGCGACACGGTTAGCGTGGTGGTGCGTTCCACCATGGTGCAACTGCGGACGCCCGATCACATGCGCGGGCGTGTGAGCGCGGTGAACATGGTTTTTATCGGCGCCTCAAACGAAGTGGGGCAGTTCGAGTCGGGAATTACGGCGCAATGGTTCGGCACAGTTCCGGCAGTGGTGCTGGGAGGCGTTGGAACAATTCTGGTGGTCGTGCTGTGGACATGGCTGTTTCCGGACCTGCGGCGGGTGCAGGAGACCGCGAGTGTGAGCAAGTAACCGCACCGTTGGGACAGTGCGGTTCAGTGAGTCATGGCGTAGGTGACGTAGTTCACGCCGAGCCGAATCGCCAGGTCGGAGTACTTTATCGGATAGCGAGGCGAGTCCGCCCACTCCCATGCGTCCCCGGTATCTTGGTTGAAATTAGCGACCACCATTATGCGGCCCTTATCGTCATAGATCCCGAACCAGTGGCCCACCGTGCCGCCGTTTTTCGATCCTTCGCGAAGATGATCGGCGCCCACAATCACGTATCTTTCGTTCACATCGTACACGGTATGAAAAATCTGATCATCGTTCGCAATCTCTACCAGCGGCCGGTCGGGGAAAGCGAATTTGATGCGCTTCACGAACTCAGCCAATTCGTCGGGCCCATGGAAATCGTCAGCGAAGAAAAAGCCGCCGCGTAGAATATATTCGCGGAGCAGCTTGCCTTCCTGCTCGGTCAAGCCCCACTCGCCGGCTTGAACCGCATAGAGCCAAGGCCATTCGTAGGCATCGCCGTCTTCGAGAAGCACCGGCTGTTCCACCGAACGCGCATGAACGCGCGTCAGGCGGCGCAGGGCCATGGAGAAGTGCCGATCGGCTCGCGGGTAGTCCTGAGTCCAAAGAGAGAGGCCCTGACGGAAGTCCCCCGTAAAGCGGCCCGTGTTGCTGTAGCCATCCAAAGGTCCGGGCGGATACATCAGGCGCGCAAACACCCACTCGGTCTTCTCTGCGTAGTCGGGCGGCAGGGGAAAATTGTAATACTCAGTCCCTGCGAACTCGCGAAACGGGCGTTGAAAGGCGTACAGCACGCCGAGGAAGGTTAGACCGCATCCTAATCCGCAGAGTGCCCGCCTCATGCGCATATGTCTGCTCTGAGCATAGCACCGCCGGCCGGGGACAGCTTAGCGGTAAAGCTGCACAATCCGCTTGCGATCGTCCGCGGACATGCCGGGAAACTTCCGGATATCGTCCCGCACCGAGAGTTGGCGGCGGTAGCGGCCGAAGTACTCCGGAATATCGCCGCCGTATTGAAAGCTGTACATGATATCCGCGAACGCCGCGGTATGCGCCAGGCCGAGGGCATGCCCCGTTTCATGCAGGCACGTGAGATACACAATCGTCTCTCGCGCGAGCGGATCCTGCGGTGTATCGGCCGGCGGAAGGACGTAGACCTCCGCGCCGCGCAGGCCATCCACTAGAATCGGTCGGGCCTCGCCGTATAAGCCCTGATTACCGTTAGCCCAGTAAACGCGAATCTGCGCTCGATCGCGATCGGCCGACTTCTCAAAACGAAGCTTACCCGAGGTGGCTTCCTGCCACGCGCTCAAAGCCCATTCCGCCAGTTCCGGATCTTGTGCGTGGCAGCCGGTTACCGGTGGGGCGCAAGGCTGTATCCAGTAGCGCAGCGTAGCGGCGGGAGCCGAGAGTGCGAGCAGCAGGAAAAGTAGGAACCTCATTCGAACCTCCGGCGGAAATCTTCGAACTCGCGTCTCAGTTCGGTTAGTTGTTGCTCGAGAGAAGCGATGCGTTCTTCCTGGCCCGGCGCGGACGATATCACTTCCACGGGTTCTGCTCCGACCGCAGGCTCTCCGGATAGCAGTTGCGCATAGCGCGACTCACGCGATCCCGCTTGCCGGGCCAGCTTTTGCACCATGCCCATTTCGGCCAGCCGGGTTAGAGTGCTCTCGACCGCCTCCAGATCGTCGAATGGATACAGGCGCTCCCCCCGCCCGCGCAACTCTCCAACCGTTTGTGGTCCGCGCAGCATCAGCATGCACATCACCGCGGCCTCCCGGCGGCCGAGGTTCAGAGTCTCTGTGAAACGCTGCCCGTGCTTGGGTACGCGCCCGTCGCCTGTAATCCGCGCCGCCAACGATTTGGATCGTAAGCCGGCCAGAGCGTCCTCCACAGTATCCTCGTCATAGTTAACCACCGGTTCGCGGTTCGATTTTTGGTTACACGCATTCACCAAAGCATTTAACGACAGCGGATAATATTCCGGAGTCGTCGTCTCCTTTTCGAGTAGAGCACCTAAGACGCGCACCTCCGCGGCACTTAACTGCCATTCCATTTTCTCAGTGTAAGCTGGCGCGATCTCATGTCCGGGCCTGGTGCGTCCGTCTCAGGTCCCGCGACCGCGAGGCGTCTCGGGCACTTGATAAGCTGTAACCAGAGTGGTCACCGATCTGATACAGATCCGCTTACTGGGCGACAAGAAACGCGATGAAAACTTCCGTTTTCGCCGGTACATGAAATCGCATGATCACTCCGACCGTATTCTGCGCCGAGTCGCGCAGCAAATTGAAGATCAGATCGATTGCACCGAATGCGCGAACTGTTGCCGCGTGGCTACGGCAACGGTGACCACACGCGACGCGGAGCGTCTGGCACGTTACTTGCGGATTCCTGTGGCGCGGTTCCTGGCCGAGTACACGGTCGAGGATGCTGAAGAAGGCCGTATTCTGCGGCGCTCGCCCGAGACCGGCTGCGTCTTCCTGGACGGCGCCGCCTGCACAGTGTATGACGCGCGCCCGGACGCCTGCCAACGCTTCCCACACCTGGTGCGCGGCTCCGGTTCGATTGCGAGCCGCATGTGGCAGCTCGTAGACCGCGCCAGTTACTGCCCGATCGTGTACAACTCGCTCGAAACTTTTAAGGAAAAGCTCGGGTTCCGGTATTAACGCGCCGCCTTCGGGGCCGGTTTTCGGATAGCGGCGCGACGCATTGCTAAAATGGGCGAATAGTCCACCATGACCTCGCCTGAAGAGCGCCTGCGCGCGCTGGAGACCATTCTGGACGAGCGCATCCTGCTACTCGACGGGGCGATGGGCACGATGCTCCAGGAGCGGCACCTCACCGCCACTGATTTCGGCGGAGCGGCGCTCGAGGGCTGCAATGAGAACCTGGTGCGAACCCGGCCCGACGTGGTGCTCGACATTCACCGCGCTTACCTTGCCGCCGGCTCGGATGTGATCGAAACCAATTCCTTCGGCGGCACGCCTCTGGTGCTAGCCGAGTACGGTCTACAGGATCACGCGCACCAGTTGAACGTTGCGGCTGCGCGATTGGCGCGCGAGGCGGCCGAGGAGTTTTCGAGCCCGAAAAAGCCGCGGTTCGTAGCGGGCGCTATTGGCCCCACCACTAAGGCGATCAGCGTGACCGGCGGTGTAACGTTTGCCCAGTTAGAAACTAACTTCTACCAGCAGGCGGCGGCGCTCCTTGAAGGAGGAGCCGACCTATTACTCGTGGAAACATGCCAGGACACGCGCAACGTGAAGGCGGCGCTGGTGGCCATCGAACGGCTGCGACGGGAACTCGGCCGGCCTATTCCGGTGATGATCTCCGGCACGATCGAGCCTACAGGGACGATGTTGGGCGGCCAAACCGCCGAGGCATTTTGTGCTTCCGTTTTGCATGGAGACCTGCTTTCGATCGGCCTCAACTGCGCGACGGGTCCGGAATTCATGACGGACCACCTGCGGACGCTCAGTACCTTGGCTCCCGTACGCGTTTCCTGTTATCCCAACGCCGGGCTGCCGAACGAAGAAGGAAAGTATCTGGAGACACCGGAGTCTCTAGCGCGTGAGCTGGAGCGCTTCGTGGATCGCGGCTGGGTCAACATCATAGGCGGCTGCTGCGGCACGACCGAAGCTCATATCCGCACCATTGCCCAAATGCTCGAAGGCAAAGCCCCACGCCGTCCGCCGAAGTTCTCACACCAGGCCTGGTATGCGGGCATGGAACTGCTGGAAGCGGAGGAGAGCAACCGGCCTTTGATCGTCGCCGAGCGGACCAATGTGATCGGTTCGCAGCTTTTCAAAAAGATGGTCGCCGAGGAGAAGTGGGAGGAGGCTTCCGAAATCGCGCGGGTGCAGGTGCGCAATGGCGCGCACATCGTCGACGTCTGCCTGCAAAGCACGGAACGCGACGAAGCGGCCGATATTCCGCCCTTTTACGAGAAGCTGATTCGCAAAATCAAGGCGCCGCTCATGATCGACACCACGGACGCACGCTCGGTGGAACTGGCGCTGACGTACTGCCAGGGCAAGAGCATCATAAACTCGATCAACCTTGAGGACGGCGAAGAGAAGTTCGAGCGCATCTGCCCCATCGCGCGGCGCTATGGCGCAGCCATTGTAGTGGGCTGCATTGATGAGGATAAGCTCCAGGCGCAGGCGTTCACCCGCGAGCGCAAATTAGAGGTGGCATCCCGTTCGTATCAGTTACTGACTGACAAATACGGTATACCGCCGGAAGACGTCATCATCGATCCACTCGTGTTTCCTTGCGCCACAGGCGATGCCAATTATGTAGGCGGCGCGGTCGAAACTATCGAGGCGATCCGGCTCATCAAGGCCGCCTTGCCGCACGCGAAAACCATTCTCGGAATTTCGAACATCTCCTTTGGACTGCCGCCGGCCGCGCGCGAAGTGTTGAACTCGGTCTTTCTATATCACGCAACCAAAGCGGGGCTGGACCTGGCAATCGTAAACGCGGAGCGGCTGGAGCGCTTCCCTTCCATCCCCGAGTCGGAACGGCGGCTGGCGGAAAGCCTGTTATTCAACACTCCGCCGGCCGATTCGCTCGAGCCCTCGCTGCGCACTGCTCCCGAGGACTGGCGCGAACAGAATCCGAAACAGCGAATGGTGATTAACCAGCACCATATCGGCGCGATCACGGAACACTTCCGCAAAACCGCGCGCCGCAGCAAGCCGCGCCCGGAGGATCTGCCCATCGACGAGCGATTGGCGCAATGCATTATCGAAGGCACGAAAGAAGGCTTAATTGCCGACTTGGACCGAAAGCTCGCTGACGGCGCGGCCCCGCTCGAGATCATCAACGGCCCGTTGATGGCCGGCATGGCGGAAGTCGGGCGGCTGTTCAATAACAATGAACTGATTGTCGCGGAGGTGTTGCAATCGGCCGAGGCCATGAAGACGGCCGTGAGCCACCTGGAAAAATCGATGGAGAAGGTGGACTCCGCCACGCGCGGTAGAGTCATTCTCGCTACCGTGAAGGGCGATGTTCACGATATCGGCAAGAACCTCGTGGAAATCATCCTGGCCAATAACGGATATCGCGTGATCAACCTCGGCATCAAGGTTCCGCCCGAGGTGATTATCGCAGCCGCACTGGAGCACCAGCCCGACGTGATCGGCCTTTCCGGATTGCTTGTGAAAAGTGCACAGCAGATGGTCGTCACCGCGGGCGATCTGCGCGCCGCAGGCATCCAAATTCCGCTTCTGGTAGGCGGCGCGGCGTTATCGCGAAAGTTCACCGAAACCCGGATCGCTCCGGCTTACGGCGAAGCGGTCTGCTATGCGAAGGACGCGATGGCCGGGCTCGATTTAATGAACCGCCTCATGGACCCCGCGGAACGAGACGAGGTGCTGACGCGGCACCGGGCCGCGGATTCGTCCATCCCCATCGAGTCTGCGGAACCCGCCACCCGATGCGTGCGTCTGGAACGGAGCGGCAAGGTTCGCGTGGACCTGGCGATTCCGGCCGCCCCATATAGCGAACGACGAATCCGGCGCGTGCCCCAACTGGCCGAGGTCTGGAGTTATATTAACCCGCAGATGCTCTATGGCCGGCATCTCGGTTACAAGAGCAGCTTCACCAAAGATCTGGCCGAGCATCAGCCGAAAGCCCTGGAGCTGTTTAACCGAGTGGAAGAAGTGAAGGAGGAAGCAGCGGGATTCCTCGAGGTTCGCGCGGTCTGGCAGTTCTTTCCGGCCGAGCGCGATGGCAATGCAATCCACTTGTTTGCCCCAGGCGACGACGCGCGCAACACGCGGCTGCACACATTCCACTTCGAGCGGCAAGCCGCGGGCGACGGCCTTTGCCTCAGCGATTACATTCTGGATGCGGAGGATGGCCGCTCGGATCATCTGGCCCTATTTGTCGTGACCGCCGGCGCAGGTATTCGGGAAAAGGCCGAGGAGTGGAAGAGCGCCGGCGAGTTCTTCAAAGCGCATGCGTTACAGGCGTTGGCGCTCGAAACCGCCGAAGCCTCCGCTGAGTGGCTGCACCGGCGAATCCGCGAAGACTGGGGTTTCCCGGACCCCCCGGCCACCACCATGCAGGACCGGTTTGCTTCGAGATATCGCGGGAAACGTTATAGCTTCGGCTACCCGGCGTGCCCTAAACTGGAGGATCAGGCCGGTCTGTGGGAGCTCCTCAAGCCGGACGACATCGGCGTGCGGCTGACCGAGGGGATGATGATGGACCCGGAGGCCAGTGTGAGCGCGCTCGTGTTTCATCACCCCGATTGCGTGTATTTCAGCGTCGGCTGAAGCCCTGTCCGCCGAGTCCGCGGGCTTCGTACCGGCCGGGTGTCCGCCCGCTTTGACAATATAATCAATGTGATGCCACAAAACAGTTTCGGCGCGCAGGCGAAGCTACAGGTAGGAGATCAGGGTTACGAGTTTTACCGCCTGATGCGTCTCGAAGAGACGGGCGCGGCCAATGTGTCGCGACTACCGGTTTCCACGCGAATTTTGCTGGAGAATCTGTTGCGCCACGAAGACGGGCGGCGCGTGACTGCCCAAGATATCGACTACGTAGCCCGCGGCGTAGGCGGGCCGGAGCCCAAAGAGATCAGCTTCATGCCGGCGCGGGTTCTGTTGCAGGATTTCACCGGCGTGCCGGCCGTGGTGGATCTGGCCGCCATGCGCGATGCGCTGCGCGAGTTGGGAGCAGACCCGAAACGCGCCAATCCGCTGCTGCCCGCGGACCTGGTGATTGATCACTCAGTACAGGTGGATAGCTTCGGGTCCTTCGATGCCTTCCACTTGAATGCGTTATTGGAATTTCAGAGAAACCGTGAGCGCTACGTGCTGTTGCGTTGGGGGCAGACGGCATTTGAAAATTTCCGGGCCGTGCCTCCGGATACCGGCATCGTGCACCAGGTGAATCTGGAGTACCTGGCGCCGGTGGTGTTCCGCCGCGACGGGCAGGCCTATCCCGATTCGGTGGTCGGAACTGATTCGCACACTACGATGATTAACGGCCTCGGCGTGTTGGGCTGGGGCGTAGGCGGGATTGAGGCCGAGGCCTGCATGCTGGGCCAGCCTATCTCGATGCTGCTGCCGCCCGTAGTTGGATTCAAACTGCACGGCAAGCTGCGCGAGGGAGCGACTGCTACCGATCTCGTTCTGACCATCACACAAATTCTGCGGAAGCGCGGCGTGGTGGGGAAATTCGTGGAATTCTACGGTGCGGGTTTGAGCGCGCTCAGCCTGGCCGATCGGGCCACCGTGGCCAACATGGCGCCCGAATATGGCGCGACGATGGGTTTCTTCCCTGTGGATCAGGAGACCCTCGAATATCTGAAATTCAGCAACCGCGACCCGGAACTGATCGCCTTAGTGGAGGCCTACACGAAAGAGCAAGGGCTCTTCCGCACGGACGACACGGTGGACCCGCTATACAACGAAACCTTGGAACTGGACCTCAGCGCAGTGACGCCTTCCATGGCAGGTCCGAAGCGGCCGCAAGATCGCGTGGAACTGCCGGCGGTGAAGAAGAATTTCACCGACGCGTTTGGCAGCTCATCCAAAAGCGCCAAAACGGAACTGGACGGGGAGCAGGTTACTTTAAAAAACGGTTCCGTTGTCATTGCAGCCATCACAAGCTGCACCAATACTTCGAATCCCTCGGTAATGCTGGCCGCCGGGCTGCTCGCGCGGAAGGCGGTGGAGCGCGGACTCAAGACAAAGCCTTGGGTGAAGACCAGCCTCGCGCCCGGATCGAAAGTGGTGATCGATTATTACAGGGAGGCCGGCCTGCTGCCTTACCTGGAACAGTTGAAGTTTCATCTGGTGGGCTTCGGCTGTACCACTTGCATCGGCAACAGCGGTCCGCTGCCCGATCCTGTAGCTGAAGCGGTGCAGAAGGAAAACCTCGTCGTGGCCGCCGTACTGAGCGGCAATCGCAATTTTGAAGGCCGCATCAATGCTCAGGTCAGGGCGAACTATCTGGCTTCGCCGCCGCTCGTCGTGGCGTACGCGGTGGCCGGGCGTATCGATATCGATCTCTCTTCGGAGCCTCTAGGCGAAGATCAACAAGGGCAGCCTGTCTATCTACGCGATATCTGGCCAAGCAACGAAGAGGTACAGAGCACCGTCCGCTCAGCCGTGAACCGTGAGATGTTCCGGCAGGAGTACGAACGCGTATTTGACGGCGACGAGAATTGGAAGACGATGCCCGTACCCACGGGCGACATCTACCAGTGGGACGAGCGCTCCACTTATATCAAGAAGCCGCCCTATTTCGATCGTATGGTCAATCCGGAGACCTCAGTCACTGACCTTAGCGCGATGCGTGTGCTGGCGCTATTGGGCGATTCCGTGACAACGGACCACATCTCGCCCGCGGGGTCGATTCCGAAAGACAGCCCCGCCGGGCGCTACCTGATCGCACAAGGGGTAGATCCGAAGGACTTCAACTCGTATGGCGCGCGCCGGGGCAATCACGAAGTGATGGTGCGTGGGACTCTGGCGAACATCAGGCTGCGAAACCAATTGGCTCCCGGAACGGAAGGCGGCTGGACGCAACATCTGCCGGAAGGCA
Organism: Terriglobia bacterium; assembly: GCA_019242155.1. Lineage (GTDB taxonomy): Bacteria > Acidobacteriota > Terriglobia > Bryobacterales > Bryobacteraceae > PSRJ01. Next base: position 24,015 of record JAFAWA010000225.1, read on the forward strand.
CGCAGATGTATATCTACGATGCTTCGCTGCTGTATGACAAGGAGGCCGTGCCGCTGCTGATCATTGCTGGCAAGGAGTACGGCTCAGGCTCTTCCCGCGACTGGGCGGCCAAAGGAGTCATGCTGCTGGGCGTCAAGGCCGTGATTGCGGAGAGTTTCGAGCGCATTCACCGCACTAATCTGGTCGGGATGGGTGTGTTGCCGCTGCAATTCCGCGATGGAGAGAACGCGGCCAGTTTGAAGTTGAACGGGCATGAGACGTACCAGATTAGCGGTCTACAGGCAGCGCTTCGCAATGGCCGCCGCGAGGCGACGGTCACGGCTGTAGCTCCGGACGGGCGCGAAAAGTGCTTTCTAGTGGATGTGCGCGTGGATACGCCGCAAGAGGTGGAATACTACCGCTACGGTGGAATCCTGCCGTACGTGCTGCGGCACCTGGCCGGTAGTGCGGGGGCAACGGCCTAGGAATGCGGAAAAGGGAATCGAAGCCGAAGAGCGGGCTTACGGGGTTGCTCAAACCTCATAAGGGCCTGGTGGCGTTGCTCACCATATTGACGCTCGCGGCTAATAGCCTGAACTTAGTCATCCCCAAGCTCATCGCGACTGCGATCGATAGTTACACCAGGCGGGCGTTCATTTATCAAAACGTCATCCTGGAGTTCCTAGGCGCCGGGGTTTTGATTTTCCTGTTTACCTATCTCCAAAGCGTGGTGCAAACCGTAGCTTCCGAGCGGGTGGCCAAAGACCTGCGCACGAAGTTAGCCGGCAAGCTTTCGGTCCAATCTTACGCATTCGTAGAACAGGCCACGGCCGCCAAGTTACTCACCAATCTTACGTCCGATGTAGATGCCGTCAAGCTATTTGTATCTCAGGCGGTCGCTACACTCATCGCATCATTTTTTACCATCATCGGGGCGAGCGCGCTGCTGCTTTCGATCAACTGGCGCCTTGCTCTGAGCATGCTGGGCATTGTACCCGTCATCGCGATTACCTTCTCAGTGGCGCTTCGTAAGGTAAGGCCCCTTTTCAAAAAATCGCAAGAAGCCGTTGACAAGTTGAATCGGGTCATCAACGAGAGCATCCTGGGCTCGGCACTCATCCGTATCCTGAATACGCAGGCGCTAGAGTACAATAAATTCCTCGCCGCCAACACGGAAGCAAGGGATATCGGCCTCACCATCCTGCGGCTGTTCGCCGGACTCATACCCGCCATCACGCTGGCGGCCAACGCGGCGACGGTGATTATCCTGTGGCTCGGCGGGCATTTCGTAATCGCCGGGAACATGACGCTGGGTGACTTCACGGCATTCAACTCATATCTTTCCATCCTGATCTTTCCCATCATGATGATCGGTTTCATGAGTAACGTGATCGGACAATCCAGCGCTTCCTACCAGCGGCTGAGTTACTTACTCGCCGCCTCAGACACACAGGAGCAAGGCAAATCCACGGCAGCCCTTAAAGGCGACGTTGCCATGCAAGACGTCACGCTGTTATTTGGCGACAAACCCGCGCTCAAGAATGTTACCTTCTCCGTGCGCGCCGGCACACGAACGGCAATTATCGGACCGACGGCGGCCGGGAAGACACAGTTGTTGTACCTGTTAATCGGTTTGCTCAAGCCGACATCGGGCGCTGTAACCTACGACGGAAATCCCATCGACGATTACGATAAAGAGGCGCTTCACCGGCATGTAGGGTTCGTATTTCAGGATAGCGTGCTGTTCAACTTGAGCTTGCGCGAGAATATTGCGTTCAGCAACACCGCGCAGCCGCAGGATCTGGAGAGAGCCATCGCCGCCGCGGAACTGCAGGACTTTATCGCGACACTTCCGCAAGGGCTCGATACGGCCGTGTCGGAACGGGGCACGAGCCTTTCCGGCGGCCAGAAGCAGCGGGTAATGCTGGCCCGTGCGCTGGTTCTCAATCCTAAGGTACTCCTGCTCGACGACTTCACGGCGCGCGTGGATGCCAGCACCGAGAGCGCGATTCTGGCAAATATCGAAAGGGAGTACCCAGGCATCACGCTCATCTCTGTAACTCAGAAGATCGCTTCCGTCGAGCAGTACGACCACATCATCGTGTTAATGGAAGGTGAAGTCCTTGCCGCGGGGACACACCGGGAGCTGATGGAAACATCGCCCGAGTATGTGCAGATTTATAACTCGCAGCTAAGCACGAGCCACTATGAAGTACACGCTTAGCACCAGCCGTGGACCGAGGGCAAAGGGGACACTCTCTTCCGGGGTGAAGAAGTTCGTCCCGCTGATGGCCGGAGAACGGAGTAACGTGATCGCGGCGGCAGTGGGAATCCTGGTCAGCTCCACGGCCCAGCTACTGGCGCCCGTGATCATCGGACGCACCGTGGACCGGTACGTAGCTACCAGAGACAGCCCGGGCTTGGCACAACACTCGTTGCTGTTGATGCTCGTCTATCTGACGGGCGTCGCCGCGAGTTATATCCAAATCCGTACTATGGGCGGCGTGGGCCGCAGAGTACTGTTTCAGCTTCGCAACGCACTATTTACCAAGCTTCAGGAGCTGCCCGTAGCCTTCTTCAACCAGAATAAGGCCGGCGATCTGATATCCCGCCTGAATAATGATACAGACAAATTGAACCAGTTCGTCTCACAGGCGCTTATGCAGTTTGTAGGTAACGTCGTAATGATCACAGGCGCCGGACTGTTTCTGGTATCGCTCGATCCGCGCCTGGGCCTCGCAGCCTTAGTGCCCGCCGCCGGCGTTATGTTACTGACGCGAGTAACTTCCGCCTGGGTGAAAAACAAGAACGTCGCAAGCTTGCAAGCGCTGGGAGGACTGAGCTCGGAAGTACAGGAGAACCTTAACAACTTCAAAGTAATCGTGGCCTTCAACCGCGTAGATTATTTTCGGTCAAAATTCAACGCGGCCAATGAACGGAATTTTGCAGCATCCATCAAGGCCGGCCTTGCTAACAATCTGTTCATGCCCTTATATGGACTGGCTTCTAACCTGGCGCAGTTGATCGTAATCGCGTACGGGATCTATCTAATTGAAGCCGGACAGCTCACCGTGGGTTTACTAATCGGCTTCTTATTATACGTGAATAGCTTCTATTTCCCGCTGCGCCAATTGGCCACTGTGTGGTCGTCTTTCCAAATGGCGGTAGCCGGTTTAGACCGGATCTCCGAAGTTCTGGCTCTCGAATCCGACATGCCGGTGATTAGCGATGGCATCCCCGAGGCCGAGTCCTTACTGGCCTTTCGCGGCGTCTCTTTTCACTATCCGGACAGCCGGGAAGTATTGCGCGACATCAGCTTTGAGCTGGAAAAGGGAAAGGCTTACGCGTTGGTAGGCCCCACCGGCGGCGGTAAGACAACTACCGCCTCGTTGATGGCCCGCCTTTACGATCCCGGAAAGGGTTCGGTTTTGCTGAGCGGCCGCGACATCCGCTCCTATAGCTCGGAGGAGCGTACTCGAAAGATCGGCTTTATTCTGCAAGACCCCTACCTGTTTACCGGAACCGTGCGGGATAACATCCTGTATGGCAGCGGGAAGTACACAAATTACTCCAATGCCGAGTTAGAAAACGAGTTGGCACGAGCGAACCTTTCCCAGTTACTGGCGCGTTTTCCGGAGGGACTGGACACTAGCGTTGCGACCAGCGGAAATACCCTGAGCCTGGGGCAGAAACAACTGATTGCGTTTATGAGGGCGACCCTGCGGGAGCCGGAGTTACTCATCCTCGATGAAGCCACCGCTAACATAGATACTGTAACCGAGCAGCTTTTGGAAGAGATTCTGGAGCGGCTGCCCGCGGATACGACCAAAGTCATCATTGCCCACCGGCTGAACACAATTGCCAATGTAGACCAGATCTTCTTCGTTAACTCGGGCGAGATTACTCAAGCGGGTTCCATGGAACACGCCGTCGAGATGCTACTGCACGGAAAACGGGAAAGCTAACTCGAGCCCGGCAGCGGCACGCGGGCACGTTCACTCCGTGAGCATCCGGAAAACCGTCGTGCTATGGAATTGCTGTCCCGGCCGCAGCTCAGTCGAAGGAAACGTGCGATGATTCGGGGAATCCGGAAAATGCTGCGTCTCGAGACAGAAGCCGCCGCGACGCGGGTACACTTTGCCGCCTTTCCCGCGAATCTTCCCGTCCAAGAAATTGCCGGTGTAAAACTGAATCCCGGGTTCGGTGGTGTGAACCTCAAGCGTCCGCCCGCTCCCCGGTTCAGTTACCCGCGCTGCCAGAATTAAGCCTGCTCGGGGGCGGTTGAGTATCCAATTGTGATCGTACCCGCCTGCGATCTTCAGTTGCTCGCCGGGTTGATCGATCCGTGCGCCTATGGCTGTGCTCTGGCGGAAATTGAAGGGCGTATCCACCACGCTGCGCAATTCGCCGGTGGGAATTAGACCTGCGTCCACCGGAGTGAACGCGTCTGCGTTCAAAGTAACCTGGTGGCCGAGAATATCCCCTTCCCCCGCGCCTTTTAGATTGAAATAGGAATGATTCGTTAAGTTTAGGACAGTCGGTTTATCTGTGGTTGCGCTGTAATCGAGCCGTAGCTCATTCGCGTCGGTAAGATGATAAACCACCGTCACTGTAAGATTACCCGGGTAACCTTCTTCGCCGTCTTTGCTGTGATAAGTGAGTTCCAAGCCCCCATCCGGCAGTTCCCTCGGCGTCCAGACGCGCTTATTAAAACCCTCGGCTCCGCCATGCAAAGAGTTGGCTCCATCGTTCTTACTTAACTTGTATTCGACCCCATCGAGCGTGAACCGGGCGTTGCCGATGCGGTTCCCGTAGCGGCCTATAAGCGCTCCGAAGAATGGGCCGGGATTCGCCAGATAACCTTCCAGAGAATCGAAGCCGAGCACAATGTCGGCCATTGTCCCGTCGCGGCCCGGCGCCTGCAACGAGACCAGAGTCCCTCCGTAATTTGTAATTTTAGCGGCGAGCCGGTTCTTGTTAGTCAGGGTGTAGATGGAAACCGGTAGCCCGTCGCGGGTCTTGCCGAAATCGGCCCGAGAAATGGCTGCTTGCATCAGGCTCATACCTGCCACTAGTAAAGCGAACGAATGAAGTATTCGCAAGCTGACTTCCCCGTTAAAACTTTATGCGCTTTCTATCGCGGGCGCATCTTTATTTCAGTGGTCAGAATCCCCCGTGCCCCCGTCTCTGCTTCGTCTGGGGTTTCGCGCCGCCGAACGTTAGTGTGACATCTGCCGTATGGTTATCGGTAAACGTCACGCCCGCTTTGGTGTCGCCCAGGTTGTCAAACAGGCCCTGCTCGCGGACGCTTTTGAGAAACATATCGGGATAATCGGCGTCGAACGGCTTGCCTTCTTTGATTCCGAAAATGCGCCGGATTTCCGCTTCGCCATCCAGATCCAATCCCGCAATGGTGAGCTTGCCCATCAGGAAGAGCGGCCCGGGTTCCACATGGACCGCAACGTCGACGGTTTTATTTTCATCATCCAGGCTGCGGCTGGTTGTGAGTTTCGCGTCCTTGTACCCGGCATGCAAGAGGGCTTTACGCATCTGCTCCAGTCCTTCATTGATCCGGTCGAAGTTGACCATTTCCCCGATTGGAATCTTCGCGGCCCTCAATAACTCCTCAGGCCGCAATGGGGTCGGGCCGGCGATTTCAAATTTCTTAAGCTCGTAGCTTTCGCCTTCATCCACCGTGACAAAGACGTGCAGGCCTTCGACGTCGCCGGCAGCCTCGGTTCGTACTTTGGGGAAGCTCACCCGCAAGCGGCCGCGCGCTTCATAGACGGGCCGTACGGCCGTGTCCAGCAATTCGCGGAAGTGCGATTCCGTATAGGGCACGCCCACGGCAACACCGGAAATCGCATCGCGCAAGACATTCTGCGGCACCGCGCGGTTGCCCTCGAAAGTCACTTGGGCCACCGATGGATAGTTCCGGGCAGGCCGAAAGACGATCTCGAAGTTTTCGGACGCCGCGGGCTGTACGCGCGCAGCGATCTTCTCTGTGGACCCCTTGGTATTTAGGAATTCCTGAAGCCAAACCACGTATCGGTCAAGTACCGGTTTGTTGGGCGGCAGGCCGCCAAGGGAAAAAAGCGGGTCTTTGCTTTTGAGCAGAGCTTCCAATTCCGTCGAAGACACACCGAGGGCTTCGAAGCGCACCGGATATGCGGGCTCGACTTCAGTCACCTGGAAGCTGCCGATCTCTCCGTTTTGGCCGGGAGCCGGATCGAAACGGTAGGCCACCATTTCGAAAAAGCCGCTTGCTACCAGCCGGTCGCGCGCGGCATCGAACTCCTCTTTCCCCGCAACTTGCCCCGTTTTCAAGCCCGCCACCGCCAGGATCTGCTCCCGTGTGTAGTGGTGGTTGCCCTCCACCTGAATGCTGATAATGGGCCACTTATTCGGCTCAGTAGCACCCGTGGCGGCAGCCGCCTTTTTCGGCGCGCCGCTCTTGGACACTGACGGCCGGGCCTGGCCGAATCCGGCCACGGATGCCAGCATCAGAATAATCAGCAGCCGTTGCATAGCTTCATGTTAGACGCACGGGGTCACCGGCCGGTGACCCTGTAGAATGGAAAAAGTGCCATACGATTTGATTGTGATTGGGAGTGGTCCGGGCGGCTACTCCGCGGCCATTCGCGCCGGACAGTACGGTCTGAAAACCGCCCTCGTCGAAAAACAGCCCAAGTTGGGCGGTACTTGTCTGTTGGTGGGGTGCATACCCACCAAGGCACTGCTCCAGACCGCCGACGTCTGGGAGCGCTTCGTGCACTCGGACAAAGAGGGCATCCAGTGCGAAAACCCGAGGCTGGATTATCCGAAAGTGAAAGAGCGCAAGGACGGCATCGTAAACAAGCATTCCAACGGTGTCGGGCTGCTGCTCAAGCGCGCCAAGGTGGAGCGCATCACGGGATTCGCCAAATTGAAGGGTAAGGGCCAGGTGGAAGTCGCCGGCGAGAGCGGGGCTCAGACACTCGAGGCGAAAAACATATTAGTGGCGGCCGGCTCCGAAGCTCGCATGATACCGGGGCTCTCACCCGATGCCGATTCCATTCTGACCAACGTGGAGATTCTCAATCTCACAGCCGTGCCCCGGAGCTTGATCATCATCGGCGCGGGTGCCGTCGGAGTTGAGTTCGCCTCGATTTTCCGGCGCTTCGGTACCGAGGTGACCGTAGTCGAGATGCTGCCGCGCATTGTGCCGCTAGAGGATGAAGACATCTCCAAAGAGCTCGAGCGGGCCTTCCGCAAACAGAAGATTCGGGTCGAGACCGGCGCGCGCGCCGACAACATTCAGAAGGTGGGCCAATGCGTCCGCCTGCAGCTCACCACTAAAGATGGGAAGCAGGAACAGCTCGATGCCGAAAAACTGTTAGTAGCGGTCGGACGAAAACCGAACACCGACAACATCGGCATCGAGAACACCCGCATCGAACTCGACCGCGGCTTTATCAAGACCGACGAATATCAGCGAACAGGCGAGCCCGGCGTATACGCGATCGGCGACGTAGTCGCCGGAACGCCGCAACTGGCGCATGTTGCCACCATGGAAGGCATGATCGCCGTGGCGCACATGGCCGGAAAGCCGGCGGTGCCGCTGAACAGATCACGCATCCCCGCCTGCACCTATACCGACCCGGGCATCGGCAGCGTCGGCCTCACCGAGGCGCAGGCCCGCGCCCAGGGCCGTCAAGTCAAAATCGGGCGCTTCCCCTTTGCGGGCAACAGCCGCGCCACAATCCTCGGCAAACATGAAGGCTTCATCAAAGTCGTGGCCGACGAAGGGTACGGGGAGATTCTGGGCGTCCACATCATTGGACCGGAAGCCTTCGAGCTGATCTCAGAACCCGTTGCGGCAATGAATGCGGAGGCGACCGTCGAAACCATGATGCAGACCATTCATGCGCACCCCACTCTCTATGAAGCGGTGGGAGAGGCCTTCAACGCGGTGTACGGCCTATCCATCAATGCGTAACTGCCGGTTGCGGGAACTCGGGCGAATGGAGTACGGCGCGGCGCTCGCGCTGCAGAAGCAGTTCGAGCGTGAGCGCAAAGACGGGCTGATTCCGGATCAACTTCTGCTCGTAGAGCATCCGCATGTAATCACTCTGGGCCGCAACGGGCACATAGAGCACCTGCTCGCCGGTGAAGCTGTGCTCGGCCGCGCCGGTATCGGATTCTTCCCTACCGATCGCGGCGGCGACATCACCTACCACGGGCCGGGGCAACTCGTCGGTTATCCGATCATGGATCTCCGGGACTGGAAACGCGACGTTGGCGCCTATGTTCGCGGCGTGGAACAGGTGCTTATCGACAGCCTGGCTGAGTTCGGCATCGCGGCCGGCCGCGTTCCCAAACTTACCGGCGTATGGGTAGGCGACCGGAAGATCGCAGCCATCGGCGTCCACATCAGCCGCTGGGTCACGTCTCACGGCTTCGCGCTTAACGTCCATACGGATCTGAGCTATTTCCAGTACATCGTCCCCTGCGGATTGACAAAGCCGGTCACTTCTATGGCGCAACTGGGCGCTACAGTCGACCTGCCTACCGTTTCTCGAATTGTGGCCGCTCATTTCGGCCGAGTGTTTGACTGCGAGATGCTGATGGAAGAGATGCCAGCAGCGTTATCTACAAGGTGAACTGATATGACCGACGTCGTAATGCCCCAGATGGGGGAAAGCATCGTTGAAGGAACGCTAACCAAGTGGCTGAAGAAGCCCGGCGACCAGATCGAGCGGGACGAGCCGCTTTTTGAAATCTCGACCGACAAAGTCGATACCGAGATTCCTTCCCCCTCGGCCGGCACCTTGGCCGAGGTGCTGGTCGAAGAAGGCGCCACGGTGGGCATCAATACCGTCGTCGCGCGAATTACGGATAGCAATGGCGCCGGAGCGCCGGCGGCCAAACCGGCGGCTCCTGCACAGCCGGAACGCGCAGCCGCGGCGCCACCCCCCTCTGCGTCCACGCTGGAGCCTCCCGCGCAGGACGTGTTTGAACCGACGCCCGCGGCTCCCGAACAGATAGAAGACACACCGCAGGCCGAGCCGGCCGGCCCCATTTCGCCTCTGGTGCGCCGTCTGGCCCGTGAGAACAATGTGGATCTGGCGCAGGTGCGCGGCACCGGCGCCGGCGCCCGCATCACCAAACAAGATGTAGAAGCATACGTTGCGCAGCGCAATCGCGGCGGCGCGGCCCCTGCTTCGCCCGAAGCCCCACCGTCGCGTCCGGCGGTGTCCCCCGCTTCCCCGCCCCCGGCTGCTGCAGCACCACCGCCGGTTTCCGCTCCGCCGCCTGCCGCGCCGCCTCAGGCCGCTGCTCCGGCTCCACCCGCCGCACCAATGCCAGCGTTGCCTGCGGCTGCGGGAGCCAAGACCCGAGTCGAACCTCTGAGCGCCATGCGGCTGAAGATCGCCGAGCACATGGTGCTTTCCAAACGTACTTCGCCGCATGTTACAACCGTGCACCGCGTCGATATGACGCAAGTCGCGAAGCTGCGCGAGCGCCACAAAGCCGACGCGCAGGCGCGCTACGGTTTCTCGCTCACGTATCTGCCGTTTATTACGCGGGCCTCCGTGGTCGCCTTGCGCCAATTTCCGCTGCTCAATGCCTCCCTGGATGGGAACAACATCCTGTATCACAACGACATCAACATCGGCATCGCAGTGGCGCTCGAAAACGGGCTGATCGTTCCCGTGATTCGAGGCGCCGACGAGAAAAATGTTCTCGGATTGCAGCACTCGATCGTCGACCTCGCAACGCGCGCCCGCTCCCGCCAACTCAAGCCGGAGGAAGTGCAAGGGGGCACATTCTCCATTACCAATTTCGGCAGCTTTGGAAGCGTCATGGGCACGCCCGTGATCAATCAGCCCCAGGTAGCCATTCTCGGCGTCGGGACGGTGGACAAGACGCCGGTGGTGATCGATGATGCCATCGCCATCCGCTCGATCAGTTATTTGTCGCTGAGCTTCGATCACCGGCTAGTCGATGGCGCCCTCGCCGATCAGTTTATGACCCGCGTAAAACAGGTACTCGAGGGTTGGTCCGAAGACGTCCTCTAAGCTTATGCGGCGCGCAATAACCCTGCTTCTGATTGCCGGGATCCGATGCTGCGTCGCCAACCCATTTGCTCCCCTGAGCGCCGGCGAGATCCGTTCGGCCGTGCGCCTGATCCGGGCCTCCTCGCGGCTCTCGCCCGGCATCCGCTTCAGCATGCTCGCGACCGCTGAGCCGCCGAAGGATCTGGTCCTGCGTGGTGCGCCGGTGCCGCGCAAGGCGTTCGCAGTCCTCTATGACGCGCCCGCGAACCGCACCTGGGAGGCCGTCGCCAACCTCTCAGAGTATCGTCTGGAGTCGCTAAAAGAGATTGCGGGAGTACAGCCTGCCATCGGCTATCGCGATTCCGAAGAGGTGGACCGGATCGTGCGAGCCGATCCCCGCTGGCGTCAAGCCATACGCGAGCGCGGCATTACCGACCTGACGAATGTCGAGGTCGTCTCCTGGTCGGCCGGGTACTTCGCACTGCCCAACGCGGACAAGGGCCGGATCGTAAGGGCTCTGACTTACTACACCGCCGCCGGCCGCAACATCGATACCCATCCCGTCGAAGGGATTGTCTGTGAAGTCAACCTCACCAGCGGAAAGATCCTCGAGTTTCTCAACGTGGATCGCAATGCGCCGGTTTCGCGTGACAACTTCGAATTGGACCCCTCGAATACGCGCCCGTGGCGCGCGGCGCCCGTCCCGTTAACGATCACCCAGCCGCAACGCGGCTTCGAGGTCGAAGACGGCGAGGTGCGTTGGCAGAAGTGGCGGTTTCGTTATGCCCTTCATCCGCGCGAAGGTCTCGTGCTTTACACAGTGGGATATGAAGACGGCGGCCGCGTGCGATCGATCCTCTACCGCGGCTCGCTTTCGGAAATGGTGGTTCCCTATGGTGATCCGGCCGGCGCCTGGTTCTTCCGCAACAGCTTCGACGCGGGTGAGCTTGGCCTCGGCTCGAGTGCCAGTTCGCTCCGGCCCGGCGTCGATTGCCCGGCCAATTGCTTCGTCTACGATGCGGCCATCGCCGACACCACGGGTGTGGCTCGTGTCATCCCAGGTGCGGTAGCGTTGTATGAACGCGATGGCGGCATCGCATGGAAGCATGGCGAAGAGGCGCGCCGCGCGCGAGAACTGGTCCTCTCTTACGTTGCCACCGTCGGCAACTACGACTACGCGTTCGATTGGATATTTCACCAGGACGGAACGCTCGAAATGCAAGTTGGGCTTACCGGAATCATGGCCGTGAAGGGAATGGCCACCGGTCAAGAGGACGTATACAGCCACATGGTAGCGCCCAATATTGCCGCTCCGCATCATCAGCACTTCTTCACGTTTCGCCTCGACATGGATGTGGACGGCCTTCCGAATCGAGTGGTGGAGCTGAACAATGTCGCCGCGGCGAGCGGACCGAAGAATCCCTATGGCGGCGCGTTTTTTATGAGAGAGACGCCGCTGCGCTCCGAACATGACGCCGAGCGCAAGCTGAGCCTCGCATCCAGCCGCCGTTGGATAGTGCAAAGCGCGTCGGCAAAGAACGATCTCGGCCACCCGGTCGGCTACGCTCTCTTGCCCGGCGAAAATGCAGAGGCATTCGCCGCCGCTGATTCCTGGATTCGCAAGCGCGCCGGTTTCCTAAACGCGCACATTTGGGTAACTCCATACGACCCCGCCGAAATGTACGCCGGCGGTGACTACCCCAACCAAAGCCGGGGCGGGGATGGACTCGCGAAATGGGCCGCGGCCAACCGGTCAATCGAAGACCGCGATGTAGTGCTGTGGTACACCATGGGAGTTACCCATAATCCCCGCCCCGAGGATTGGCCCGTGATGCCCGTGCACACCGCGCGGTTCGAGCTGATTCCCTGGGGGTTTTTCTCGCATAATCCGGCTCTCGATCTGCCGCCGGAGCAGTAGCGGCAATTCTACTGACGCTCCACTTTCCACAAAATCTGGCGGAGCATTCCTAACAGCACCGGCGCGTCGCGCCCGCTGATTTGCAGCCGTCGCACCAGCCGCCGTACCTTTTCCTCCGTCGACGTGGCGGTAACCGGATTAACGTACCCGCTGCGCTCCAACGCATCGATTAGAAGCCGCGTAATCTGCTCCGTTTCGCCCGCCGATGCGGACTTCAGCTTCTCAGGCCGCGCAGGTACTGCCTTCGCATCCCGAGCCAGCTCATAGAGACACAATGCCACTGCCTGACCCAGGTTCATCGAAAGCTCCCGGCTCACGGTAGGTATCCGCATCAGCCAGTGGCAGTGGCTTAAGTCGTCGTTGGAGAGGCCGAATTTTTCGGACCCGAACAGCAGCGCCACCGGCCAGTGCCGGAGATTTCGCAGGATGAGCCGCGCTCCGTATTCCAGGCGCCGGATCGAATGCTGCAACTGCCTGTGCCCCACTGACGTCGTGCCCACCACCAGGTGGCAGTCCGCGACTGCTTCCGCCACAGAACCACACTGCTCCGCGCTATGCAGCAGGGCCGCGGCGCCTACAGCCGAGCGGGCCTCTCGAAAGGCGACATCATAGGGATTCACAACCCGCAAGCGCGCAAAACCGAAGTTCGCCATGGCGCGCGCGGCTGCGCCGATATTCAGGGGGTTGCGGGTGGCCACCAGAACCACGCGCAGGTCGGAGCGGAGGTCTTCGCTGATGATTCTTATCGTAGCAGCCAACGTCAGCCCGCCAAAGGAAAGCTCCAGTTACTAGATGAAACTGCTGGCGGCGAATACCAATAACGATTGGCGCGAAATGCTCATCTATGTTGTCAGTCCCCGTTGTTAGTCCCCGTTTGACGCCGTGTTCCTGCTGGGATAGACTCTTTCCACTCGGAAGCGGAGGAGGGGGCATGGCACGCATAAATCTTACTTTATTGCGCGCGGTCGGAATCGCCGCATTGAGCAGTGGTTCAGTTTGGGGACAGGCGGCCTCAACCGCACAAATCACCGGCACCGTCCGCGACCCCACCGGGCTTGCCATTCCGGGCGCCGAAATGAAGGTCACTCAAAATGCCACCGGTTTAGTGCGCACGGTCAACTCCACTCCCGACGGCAGTTACGTCCTCCCAAATCTGCCCATCGGACCCTACACACTGGAGGTCACCAAGCAGGGTTTCACAAGGTACGTGCAAACAGGCATCGTTCTGCAGGTCGACAGCAACCCGACCGTCGACGTGGTATTGAAGGTCGGATCCGTGAACGAACAGGTGTTGGTGCAAGCGGACGCCGGCATGGTAGAAACGCATAGCACAGGCGTCGGAACCGTAGTCGATCAACAACGCGTGGTAGACCTGCCTTTAAACGGCCGCGAAGCAACCCAGTTAATCTTTCTCTCGGGCATGGCTACTACGGGCAATGGTACGAATCTGAATACCATCCGCAATTACCCCACGCAGCTGATCTCGGTCGCCGGGGGTCAGGGCAACGGAATAACTTATTTACTGGACGGGGGCACTCACAATGACGTGATGAACAACCTCAACCTGCCCCTGCCTTTCCCCGACGCGTTGCAGGAGTTCAAGGTCGAGAGCAATGCGCTGCCTGCACAGTACGGACTGCATGCCTCGGCGGCCATTAACGCGGTCACCAAGTCGGGAAGCAACGAACTTCACGGCGATGTGTTCGAGTTCTTTCGCAATGGTGACCTGAACGCGCGCGATTATTTTGCTTCCGCGCGCGATACGCTGAAGCGCAACCAATTCGGCGGAACCGTAGGCGGGCCCATTCTCAAGAACAAGCTGTTTTACTTCGCCGGCTACCAAGGCACGGTGATTAAATCAACCCCGCCCCAAACCATCGCTTTCGTTCCAACGTCCAGGGAATTGGCGGGCGACTTCACGGTGGCGGCTTCGCCTGTCTGCAACACCAATCGATCGATCACCTTGCCCCAGTCGCTCGGCTTTGTAAACAACCAGATTCCCGCATCCGCCCTGAGTCCGGTGGCTCTGAAAATCACCAGTCTCTTGCCCGCCTCCACCAATCCGTGCGGCAGCGTCACCTATGGCATCCTGGGGAACAGTAACGAACGCATCGGAGTATCGCGAATCGACTATCAGATAACTCCAAAGCATTCCTTCTTCGGCCGTGCCGTGATCGCCGACTTAGAGGGTCCGGGCGCTTATGACGGAAACAATGCCTTGACGTTCAACAACGCCGCTACTCTCGATCGTGCCGCGGCCGTAACACTGGGCGATACCTATTTGATTACGCCCAACATGATCAGTTCCTTCCGTACCACCGTGACCCGGACTCGCGTAGAGAAGACATCCGACAAGTTCTACTCCTGGTCTGCCCTCGGAGTCCCGGCCATCACGCAACTGATTCCTGATTTCGCGCGAGTGACCGTGTCCGGCGCGGGTTTCGCGTTTGGTTCGGCCAACGAGACTCCCAGTAAGTTCAATACCGGGCCTACCTTTCAAGCGGGCGACGACATCAGCCTGGTGCGAGGCGCGCACCAGATCGGATTCGGTGCGAACTACATCCGTGAAATGATGAATTTTGTCTCCGGGTTGAATACCCCGGGAGGTTTCACTTTCAGTGGCCAAATCACCGGCCTATCAATGGCGGACTTTCTCCTGGGTGATGCTTCTGCCTTCACTCAGGGTGGTTTTTCCTTAGGCTACAACCGCCAACACTATATCGGTCTGTATGCTCAAGATACCTGGCGCATCAGTTCGCGAGTGACACTCAACTACGGCGTCCGTTGGGAGCCTTACATTGCCCCGTACAGTAAATATGGGTGGTTTTCAAACTTCAACCCGAGTCTGTTTGCAGCCAACGTTCACAGTACCGTATACTCCAACGCTCCCGCGGGAGTGACCTTCCCAGGCGATCCCCAGTACACCGCCGGCAAGGCCCCTGAGAATTCCACCTGGAGCCGCACCGTGCCGCGCATCGGCTTAGTTTGGGACCCCACCGGCAGCGGACGCATGACGATTCGTGCGTCCTACGGGATGTTCACGGACCGCCAGCATCTGTTCTACCTCGACGCATTCGCCAATGACGCACCCTACGGCAACAGTGTCACCACCGGCGCAGTCAATTTTACGAACCCCTGGAGCACCATTCCCAACCCCTTCCCTTACATCCTCTCGAAAAGCGCGCGCTTCCCACTGGCCGCCGGTATAGTTACTCATCAACTGAATGCCAAGCCGACCTATCTGCACCAATGGAATCTGAGTATCCAGCGGCAATTCGGATCTAACTGGTTAGTGTCTGCGAACTATGTCGGCAACAGTACGATACACTTATGGACTGGCAACCAGGAGAACCCGGCCATATATATCCCAGGCCCGTCTTGCGTGATCAACGGCGTTACTTACAGCCCTTGCTCCTCGCTCACCAATACCAATCAGCGCAGGCTGCTCTATTTGCAAAATCCCGCCCAGGGCCAATTTTTCGGTTCTGTTCAACAGCAGGATACGGGAGCTACCGGCAGTTACGAGGCCATGTACCTTGCCTTGCTGCGGCGGCTGAATCGCGGCATAACAGTCCAGGCGAACTACACCTGGTCGCACTGTATTAGCGACCTGGAGAACACGGAGTTGGGCACTGCCGGTCCACTCTACATGGTGCCCTTCGAGCGTCGGATAGACCGCAGCAATTGCGTGTTGTCGGATCAGCGGCAGGTTGCGAATATTTCCCTCGTAGCCCAGACCCCCAAATTTGCCGCGCGGACTCTGCGCGTCATGGCTAGTGACTGGCAGGTCTCCGCGATTATCAACGCCCGGTCGGCCCAATTCTTTACCGTAACCACCGGTGTCGATAACGCGCTCTCGGGACAGGCCAACCAACGGCCCAACCTGATCCCTGGTGTAAGCCCGTACGCCGCATCTTCCGGATGCACTCCGGCTCCCTGCGTTCAGTGGGCCACGTCGGCCGCTTTCGCATCGCCCGCCGCCGGAACCTATGGGAACCTCGGCGCGTTTAACTTGGCCGGTCCCAATGTAGTGCAATTCGATGTCGCGCTCGTGCGCGCATTCGCATTCAACGAAAAACGCAGCCTGCAGCTTCGCGCCGAAGCCTTTAATGTTGTGAATCGGGTTAATTTGGCCCCGCCCGTTGCGACCTTGAACAGTTCCAATTTCGGCCAGGTTACGGCTGATATCAGCGGGCCGCAGGCGGGCGGTTTGGTGGCATCATCCGGAGATCCTAGGATCGTTCAACTGGCATTGAAACTTCTTTTTTAAAAGGGAACCGCCCATGAAGAATCGTATTTTACTCGTTTGGAGCGCCGCCGTTTTAATCGCGGCTCCGGCAATGGCACAGACGCCCGTCCCGAAGGCGGAGTCGAAGCCTATACCGCGAACCGCGGATGGAAAACCGGACTTCACCGGTTTCTTCAATATTCAGTACACGCCCAATATGGCGATGGGTAAAGAAGACTCCGTACCGTACACCCCCGCCGGCCAAGCCGCTTACGCCAATCATGATTCCAAAGACGACCCTACGGCGAACTGTTGGTTGCCCGGCGTTCCTCGCATCATGCAGTCACCATACCCTTCGCAATTCGTACAGACGCCCTCACACCTGGTAATCCTTTTCGAGTACATGCACACCTTCCGCTCCATTCCCTTGAACGGCCGGCCCCATCCCCCGAACATGGAGCCTGCTTTTATGGGTGATTCCACGGGCCATTGGGAAGGAGACACGATTGTCGTCGACACCGTGGGATTGAAGGGTCCCCCCTGGACGTGGCTGGATACAGCCGGACATCAGCATAGCGACCATCTCCATGTGACGGAACGCCTCCGGCGAACCCCGGACAACATTGAATACGAATATACGCTCGATGATCCGGACATGTACGCCAAGCCGTGGACGCTGAAAAGGGTATACACTCCTCTGAAGCTCGACCCGGTACTGCCCGAGCTCATTGAGTATTCCTGCAGCGAAAACAATCGTGACGTTCAGCATCTGGTGCCCACCAAGCCGGCGCTGCCGAAGAACTGAATCGGCAGCTTGAGAACAGACGTGCATCTCACGGTGCGGGCCATGTCGAACCAGCATTCGCACCCGGCTCGAGCCTTCCCGCCCGCTTGTACAATCAATGAATGGGGAATGCCGCCCGTAACTTCAGCGGGCGTTTCTGGGCTCTGATTGGAGCAACTTTTCTCGGCTTCCTAGGAATCGGAACGGTGCTGCCGCAGCTTGGCCCGCACGTCCGGTACGACCTGGGGGGCTCGGACCAGACCGTCGGGCTCGTAATCGGGGTCTTTTCGTTTGTAGCACTAGGCGCTCGATTCTTCGCCGGTCCACTAGCCGACCGCCGTGGCCGCAAAATCGCGTTCCTTACCGGTCTCGCCAGTTGCGGGCTTTCGGGCATCGCATACCTGCTGCCGCTGGGACTTGCCGGTCCCTACCTCGGCCGGATCCTGCAAGGACTGGGAGAAGCCTGCCTGTACACCGGGGCCGCCATTTGGGCCGTTGAATGCGCCGGCGTCGAACGCGGGGGCCAAGCCTTAGGCTATGTAAGCAGCGGCATTTGGGGCGGCATCTCCGCCGGTCCTATGGTCGGCCAGTGGCTCGGAACCTTCAATCGAGCCGCTATGTTTCAAAGTATCGGAGCCCTGGTCGCCCTCGCCGTAGTCAGCCGCATCCGCGAGGAATACCGGCCCGTGCCTCACGAGGGCAAGGGCCACGTGTTGATCCGGTCGCTTCTCACACCCGGCATCGCCATCGGCTTCGTGAACGTCCACTACCCCGTAGTCGCGGGCTTTCTCGTTCTACACATGGCACGGCACGGCAATTCGGGTCCAGCGGTTTTTTCCATGTATGCGCTTACGATGCTGCTCTCGCGGTTTTTCCTGGGCAGTTTGCCCGATCGCTTTCCTCCGTCGATCACTTATTTTGGGGGCATCGCGCTAATGGCCGTCGGCCTAATCATTCTCGCGCCGGGCCCAAATCCGGCCGTCGCCGTTCTCGGCGGCGCCATTCTGGGGTTCGGGTTCTCGTTTCCGTGGTCGTCGATCCTATCCACGGTTCTGAGGCGGACCCATCCGGGGACGCGAGGCTCCTCCGTGGGTATCCTCAGCGCCTTCTATGACCTCTTTGTAGGTTCGAGTTCCTTCGCCGCCGGAGCGGTCGCGAACCGTTTCGGCTATTCGGCCGCGTTTGCTATGGCCGCGCTCGCGCTAGTAGGCGCAGCCATCGGTGGCCGCCTGGTGTTTTTCCCCCGCCGTGCGGACGTCCTCGCATCCGAGACGGCGCATGTATAGGGGCTGAGTCCCCTATTTGAGATAAATTCCCATCATGCCGCGCGCCTCCCACTCCGCCGCGGAGCGCCAGGGAACGCCTCCCGCCAGCGGCTTATAGAAGCACAGGTTCTCTTCACCGTAGCGCGCTTTGAGCGCTTCCACCCATTCGGCATCACTCAAGTCCGACATTGTTTGCGGTGGATACCGTAAATTGCCCAACCAAGTCATTCGACTCACCTGCCTTCTCCCCTCCGCGGATCGTCGGCCCGCCCCCGCGGACGAAGAACTCTTCCCGGTCCTACCAGCGAGGTTCGAGCCACTGTACCGGCATACACCGCGCTAGCCGTCCTGAGACCTACATCGGCTGCTTGAGGCCCAAACATTATGCGTAATCCCAAGCATCGGGCAAGCGCGGCTCGGGCTTCGAAGTGGTCTCTATGAAGGATCTGCGCCGCACTATGGCCGCACCTCCCGCGCTCGACAGAACCTACCCTGGATCTCGCCCCCAAACTCAGGTAGCATCAACCTGCACCTATGATTCCTCCGGAACACAATCCTGCGGTCACTCGCGCCCTGCGCGACGCCTTTCAAGTGACCGCCGTCGAACACATCCGCGCCCTTGCGAAAACGCCGTCGGCGCCGCCGGTCTTTCGCATCGTCGTGCGCGGAACGCCCTTCCTGCTCAAAATTCACACCCGCCGCGGCGATATCGTCCGCCACATTGCCTCGATGCGCGCCGCGGCAGATGCCGGCCTGGCGCCGCAGGTCCGCTACGCCAATGCAGAAGACAAAGTCTTCATCACCGACTTTGTCGAGCCGGTGCCGTTTCCGCCGGCCGAAGCCGTTGTGCGCGTCCCGGCAGTCTTGCGCAAATTGCACGCCCTGCCGCCCTTTGCCACGGTGCCCAGCAACCTCAACACCACCTGCCTCTTCCTTATAAATCCAGGTCCCGCCTTGGACGCATTTCTTGAGAACTTTCAGTCGGCAAACCTGCTGGCTCCGGACGAGACCGCCCAACTCCTGGCATGCCGCCGTCAACTCGCCGCCGTCTATCCGCGCGATCCAGCGGACCTGGTGTCGAGCCATAACGATCTGTTTAAACCCGATAACATCCTTTTCGACGGCGTCCGGGTCTGGCTCGTGGACTGGGAA
Organism: Terriglobia bacterium; assembly: GCA_019242155.1. GTDB lineage: Bacteria > Acidobacteriota > Terriglobia > Bryobacterales > Bryobacteraceae > PSRJ01. Next base: position 43,381 of record JAFAWA010000225.1, read on the forward strand.
GCTGCGTTCCTCAATGACCGCTACGCCGATCTCGCCGCCTTCGCCAACCTCGTCGTCACCAATGAGGCCGAGGAGCAGGCGTGTCTTGAAGCTTACTTCGGTTGCCCGCCCAATCCCTACCAGCGGGCCCGCCTCTTCCTAGCCCGGCAATTGGCCCACCTGTTCTATGCAATGGCCTTCCTGCTGATCGGTTCCGCCGGCGGACCGGTCGGCCAAAGTGAGCCCCTCCCGGCGTACGCCGATCTCCACCGGCGTTTTTGGTCCGGCGAGTTCGCTCTTACCGATAGCCGGACGAAACTCCTCTATGCCCGCGTGCATCGGGAACGCCTCTTCCGCAACACGCAGGACACAAAGTTCGCCGAGGCGCTGCGGATCGTCGCCGCCCGCGCGGCAACGGTCTGATCACGCCTGTTTTCACTCTAATCGCCCTTGTTTTCACCACCGCCCGCAGGCTTGAGCAGATCCGCATGCTACCCATGAACTAGCACCGGTCACTTCTGTGGGCCGGCGCGTTCTAAGATGCCAAGCGATAAACCAATCTCCGAAAAGCAGCTCGCCGCCCACCGGCGCAACGCGCTCCAATCAACCGGCCCGGTTACTCCCGCGGGCAAAGCCCGCTCCGCTCAAAACTCCCGCAAGCACGGCTTTACCGCCACCAAGTTCACCATCATCCGCCTCGAAGACGCCGAAGAACTCGAAACCTTGTGGCCGACCTGGTAGCCGCCTACCGGTCCGACGGGTCGCAGGAACAGTTCGCTATCGAGCGCATGGCTCTGGCCCAGCAAGCCATCCTCCGCGCCGAACGCGTCCGCGCCTGCCCGGCCCCGGCGCCCGAACCCCCTCCCCTGCCCCAAATGGGTTCGTTTGGTAATCGGCCGCGGGACCCCGAACCTTCGCCCGCACCCGAAAGCGCTCCCGCCGCAAACCCGCCCGGAATAGCCGCCGCGACGCCGCCTGTTCCTACCCGGAAACGCAGCCGGCGTAGCTCCAGCCGCATCGCGTACCAAAAAGGCCGGTTCGTCAATATGCGAAGCTGCCGCCGTCCGGTTCGGGATAGACTACGGCCTGATGCGACCTCTGAAGCCCGCGCGATTCCGCAAGGTCGGGCTGTATCTCCTGTTCTGGACCGCCCTCGGCCTGCTCGAGTTCTTGCAAACCTCGGGGCAGATCGCCGCAAACCACACCCGCATACCTTGGCAACCGCTGTTGGTCACCTGGCTCGGCGGTATGTACCTGGTGGCTCTAACCGTCCCCGCTGTATGGTGGCTGGGAGGCCATTTTCCGTTGGAGCGCCGGTCCTGCTGCGCCGCATCGCATTGCATCTCGCGGCATGCGTCGTTTGGTCCGCCGGGGAACTGTTCCTAGCCGCGGCGATTCTGCCGCGCATAGGTCCCACCTTTATACCCGCCGATCTTTCTTTAGGACTGCGTTACCTGCTTTGGAATAGTCTTTCGAGCAACTGCCTGCTGTATTGGGAGATCCTGGCTGTTCAGGCGGCATTTCGTTATCACCGGCGATACCAGGACCGGGAACGGCGAACCGCCGAACTCGAAGCGCAACTGGCGCGCGCGCAACTAAGCACGCTGAAAATGCAACTGCAACCGCATTTCCTGTTCAATACGCTCAACGCCATCATGGTTCTCGTCCGCCAAAAGAAGGCCCCTCAAGCCGAGGAAGTCCTGGGCCGCTTCAGCGATCTGCTGCGCTCGCTCCTCGACGACGAGAACGCACAAGAGGTGCCGCTCCGCCGTGAACTCGAGTATCTTCGCCTGTATCTTTCGATCGAGGAGGTGCGCTTTC
>JAFAWA010000293.1 GCA_019242155.1 Terriglobia bacterium
AATTTACGCTTTCAACGCCGCCGACGGCAAACAGGTCTGGCGCTTCGATGTGGTACCCGATTCGGGGCCGGCGCGCTCCACTTGGAAAAATGTCACTGAGCGAAATCCTCCCACGGGCGGCGCGACCTGGACGAGTTACAGCCTCGATCCCGATGCCGGCGTGTTGTGGGTTGCGACCGGCAACGTGGCGCCCGATTTCTTATTAGCTCTGCATCCCGGCAAAAACCTATATACCTCGTCCGTCATTGCGCTCGACGCGAAGACCGGCAGATTCCTTCGCTATGTGCAACCCATCACCAACGACTTCCATGATTGGGACATGACCTCCCCTCCCGCGCTTATCAAAACGGACGCGGGCCGCCTCATTGCCGCGGCTGCCGGTAAAGATGGGCTACTTCACGGAATCGACCGCTCCCAGGTAAAAGCAGGAGCCAAGCCTTCCCAGAAGCCGCTGAAGATTCTTTACTCGACCGCAGTGACTACTCGCGACCAGACCTACACTCCGCTGAACACCAACACCGAGACACATTTCTGCCCGGGAACGCAGGGTGGCACCGAATGGAACGGCCCGGCGTTTTCTCCGAAGCAGAACTTGCTTTTTGTGAACTCTGTGGATTGGTGCGCTTCCGTCAAATTGGCCGACTCCGCAACGCTGACTGGGGTTCGGGGCCGGCCTTGGGCGGGATCGGGCGACCCGCAGCGCGCATTTGGCCGTAACGACCCGAAGGAGATGTGGGGCGGGTGGTTGACAGCCGTGGACGCCGACACGGGCGCAGTCCGCTGGAAATACAAATCTCCGACCCCGATGCTTGCCGCGGTGACGCCCACGGCGGGCGGAGTGGTTTTCACCGGCGACTTGAACGGCGACGTAATGGCGTTCGACTCAGCTAACGGGTCGGTGCTTTGGAAGCACGCGACAGGGGCCGCATTAGCTGGTGGTGTGATCTCCTATGAAGCCGGCGGCCGCCAACGAGTGGCCGTGGCTGCGGGCTTCAGCGCGGCAAACTGGCCTTTACCCAAGCTCAACTCCCGTGTAATTGTCTACGGCCTGCCGTAGGGCTATGCTGCGCGCTTCCCGGCGAGAAACGCGTCCAGTATTCTCAAAAAGTCAGCCGTCGCCTCCTGGTCCGGATAGTGGCCCAGTCCCGGCATCACTACGATCTGAACATCGGGCAGCGTCTTCTTCAATTGTTCCTGCGTTTCGGCTGGGACAATGCGGCTCGCGCCGCCCAGAATGTAGATCGTCGGGCACTTGATCTGCCGCACAAAGCGCCACAATTCTGTTGGGATGAACCCCTTGGCAAGGTTGGGATCACGCTTCCAGACAATCCTGCCGTCGTCACGCGGCTTCGACCCAAAGTGCGCGTAGCTCCGTAAAATCGGCTCAGGAATGGTCGGACTACTTTTCTTGAGCGCCGCGACCAGTTCGTCCTCCGTGGCCCAACCGCTTGCTTCGCGCTCCACCTGGCGAGTGAATGCGGAAGCGATATCGTTGGTACGCTCCGGGCCGACATCTTCGGAAACGAGCAGCGCGACCCGGTCGGGATGAAGCCCGGCATACACCTGAACCACTCGTCCGCCGGTCGAATTGCCCAGTAATACCATGCGCCTGAGTTGCAGTTGGTCGGCAAACGCCTCCAGGTCCTTCACGTAGTCTTCTACCAGATACGCTCCATCGGCGGCCCATGAAGAGTCCCCGTGGCCGCGCATATCGATTGCGATCACATGATAGTTCGATTGAAAGTGGGGAGCCAGATGGTCGAATTGGTGAGCTATGCGGCCGATTCCGTGGAGCATAATAAACGGCGGTTTGTCCGGCGAGCCCCAGTCCAGATAATGGATGCGAAGCCCGTTCACCATCACGAACTTGTCCTGATAGCCACCGGTTTGAGTTGTTGACTCGTGATCCTGGCCCATAATACATAGTGAACAGAAGAGCATCGTCCAGGGGAGAATCGATCGGCTCGCGAGCATAGGTAGCAGTTTATTTATGCATCTTTTGTAAGTCAAGAGTAAGTCAGTCCGGACGTGTTTTCGCGCGCGAACTCGACCGCGGCGGGTGCAGACATCACTCCCCGCAGCCCGGTAGAGGCATAATAAGAAAGATTAAGGGGACGCCCAATGAGATTTCTAAGTTCGCTTGCAGTCCTGGCGCTTGGGGGAACGGCTTGCCTGGCTGCCGCAGATTTGACGGCGGCTGGAACAGAGCAGAACGCTCCGGTGACGTTCAGCAAAGATATCGCCAGAATTTTCGAAGTGAAATGTCAGGAGTGCCACCGCAAAGGCACAGCGGCTCCCATGTCCCTGATCACCTACGAGGAGACCCGGCCGTGGGCCAAGGCGATTAAGGAGCGTGTACTGAAGCGCCAGATGCCGCCCTGGCAGATCGACCCCACCGTGGGCATCCAAAGCTTCATGAATGACCGCTCGCTCAGTGACCAGCAGATCGCAACCATTGTGAAGTGGGTCGATGGCGGGGCCCCAATGGGCAATCCCAAAGATCTGCCGGCACCAAGGCAGTGGCCAGCCGATAACGCATGGGAAACGGCTAAATTGTTGGGACAGCCGGAAGTGGTCGTGCAATCTCCGGAGTTCACCATGCCGGCACATGGACAGGACGTTTGGTGGAAGCCTGTGACCTCCCTGCCTATCACCGAGCCGCGATGGGTGCGTGCAGTGGAAATTCGGCCGGGGACCCTGGCGGGACGCAGAATCACTCATCACGCGCGCGCCGACCTGGAGCAGGATGACCCCAACGACTTGACCGGCGATTCGGCCAAAGGGATCAGGCCCGCCGGAATACTGATGGAATGGGCAGTGGGGAAGCAGAACGATGTTTACCCGGCCGATAGCGGCAAACTGCTCGTGTCCGGGGCCCAGATACGCTGGGAACTGCACATTCACGCCGTCGGCGAAGAGGTTCGGGACCACGTCGAGTTAGCGATCTGGTTGTATCCGAAAGGAGTGACGCCTAAGAACCGCACCGTTTTGACGTTCTTTCCGGGCACTCCCCGCATGGGCGGCTCGCAGGTTTTGGACATCCCGCCAAACTCGGTAACGGTTACTTCCGGGACCACCCTGCTGCGCCAGGCGGCACGGCTCGAGAACTTTCAACCTCATATGCATTTGCGTGGCAAGGCCATGCTGATGGAGGCCATTCTTCCGGACGGCGCGATCGAGACGCTGAGCTTTGTGAAGGACTTCAATTTCAACTGGATGAACAACTACATGTACACGCCCGACTCCGCGCCGGTTCTGCCCAAAGGCACTATGATCCGAATTACCGCCTGGTATGACAACACCAACCGGAATCCGAATAATCCCGATCCCAACCAGTGGGTGGGATTCGGCGACCGGACGATCGATGAGATGTCGCACGCATGGGTGAATGTGACTTACCTCAATGAGGACGAATACCGGACCTGGCAAGCAAAAAAGGCCGGGCAGACGGCATTGCTGAATGAGAGCAAAAAGCAGCTTCCGTGACCGGTCCGCGGGTGATTCGGCTGGGATCAAAGAGCGACGAAGTATTACGGGTGGACGACAGCCGGGACACTGCAACCGCGGTTTCTGGATCCTGCCCGTCCTGTTTTTGATGTTGATACCGACGGTTGCTCGGTGCCAGGTACTGCCTCTAGAGCCCTGGCATAACGCCGGCCAAGGTGTCACCGGCGCGTTTGAGGGCTGGTTCAAGAATTCAGACGGCACCTCTACGATGTTGCTGGGCTACTTCAATCGGAACCTCAAGCAGGAGCTTGATATCCCTATCGGGCCGAGCAATCGGATTGAGCCTGGCGGTCCGGACCAGGGCCAGCCGACTCACTTCCTTCCGGGCCGCGGATGGGGCGTGTTTACCATCACCGTACCCCGGGATTTCGGCGCCGGCAAATTGACTTGGACGCTGGCCGCCAACGGCGAAACGGCGGAGATTCCGATCAGTCTCAATCCGCTTTGGGAGGTCAATCCCTTTTCAGAGGTAGGCATCGGCAATACGCCTCCGGTGGTCCGCTTCGCCCCCGGAGGGCCCTCCGCACAGGGACCTGGTACGCTGTCCCAATCGCTATCCGCAACCGTATCGGAGCCGGTCTCGCTTACGGTTTGGGTCAGCGACGACGCTAAAGTGGCGGCGGGAGCGATGCCTCCTAAGACACCGCCGGTGACTGTAAGCTGGAGCAAATATCGCGGTCCGGGGATTGTCACGTTCACACCCGAAAAACCGCCTGTGGAGAGGATCGATTCGGTCACTCCCGGCCCCATTTTCAGTGGAAAAACGGCGGTGACCGCTCTGTTCTCGCTGCCGGGGGAGTACGAACTGTTGGTGGTAGCGAATGACTGGTCAGGCGAAGGCGGCCGCGGCTTCCAGTGCTGCTGGACAACCGCGAAGGTGAAGGTTTCGGTTCGACCGAAGTGAGCGGCTGCTATCAGTCGCGGAATGCAGGGTGCTACTGCGCCTGAGCGTTATCGCCGGGGCCGCCGTCGCCGGCGGAGCCGCCGGACACAATGCGGCCATCGGGAAGCGTGACGCGGCGGGCGTCAATGAGGTTTGAGCCGTCTTTGGCGCGGTAGCCGTCGATGATCAGCGTGTCACCAATCTTGATGTCGCCGCGCTTGAAGCCGCGGCGGGAAAGCGCGCCCGGGGCGCCGGCCTCGCACCCCCAATTGACGACTTTGCCCTGCTCGTCTTTTACATCGACATAGAAGTAGGAGTGCGGGTTCGTCCACTCGATCTTGGATAAGGTGCCTTTCAGACGGATAGCTTTCGTGCCGTCGAATTCGGCCGCGAAGGAATGGTGCGCCCAAGCGGCGGCAACGGCCAGAGAGGCCATCGTAAGGACAGAAACAGCACGTAAAATCATATGATCTCCTCTGACGCGGTGATGTCTATAGACTTTATAGACTGTTTGCGGTAGTGTCAAGTGATTTGGAGGCGATGCGTGATTAGAAAAGAATGTGCAGCGGCGATTCTCGCCGGATTTCTGAGTGCCGGATTGGGAGCGGCGCAGGATGTGACTCGGCTCTCAGAGGTGGACAACAAGGCGGTCAAGAGCGGACCGGCGCCGCGCACCGCAGACGGACATCCGGACCTGAGCGGGTACTGGAGAGGGACGCGGGACACGGTGCCGGTGGGCAACATCGCTAAGGACCTGCCGGGCCTGAAGCTACCGCTGACGCCCGCGGGCGAAGCGGCGCTCAAGCACAATCTGACCGCAACCATCGATCCAGAGAGTCTGTGCATTCTCGGCGGGATTCCGCGGCACAATGCGAGCGGCCTGCCGTTTGAAGTCTTGCAGAACGGCAAAAAGGTTGCGTTCTTGTACGGATACAGCTACTACCGGCTGGTGCCGATCGACGCCGCCCTGAAGCACACGGAAGACCCGGATCCCACGTTTTTCGGCGAGGAGATCGGTCATTGGGAGGGCGATGTACTGGTGATCGATTCAGTAGGGTTTAAGGACGAGCAGGTGTGGATCGACGAAAATGCGAACCCGCACAGCGATGCCCTGCACGTGGTGGAGCGCTGGTCTCGCCCGGACGCAGATCATATTCATGTGGACACGCTGATCAACGATCCGAAGTTCTATACCAAGCCCTTCACGTACTCGCGGACATGGATCGCGGGAAAGCCGGGCGAAACCGTGCATGAGTTTTCGTGCAGTGAGAACAACGTAGACCGAAGCCATCTAGGGCCGGGGCCCGGGCCGATCCGGAAAGACGGAACCCGTGGCTACGACAACCCGGCGCCCCTCCCACCGCCAGTGCCGCGAACGAGCAAATAAGCAGCGCCCCCTAGATTGTCGGCGAAATCTCTGTCGACGAAATCTCTTGACCTTCTCGCAATCATCCATTAATCTATCAACATAGTAGACAACAGGCCGGACAGCGACGGTTCTCAGGTAAGTGGGACCGCCGTCCATCCCGGGATCGCAATGAGCGCAGCAGCACAGCCCGAGTACGGAATACGCCGAGAGGCAGGCAGTTTCGCATCGGCGCGCTGTTGTTGCGCCTAGCCGCGAGTCCTGAGCCGGAACACTTCCGGCAGAGCCGGATCCAAGAATCTTGCGGAAGGGGAACGTCTATGAGACTCTTGATTTTCACATTGCTTTTAGCGAGCGTGGTGCGGGCCCAGTCCTTCCAGGGATCGCTGCGCGGGCGGGTAGTCGACCCGAACGATGCCGCGGTGCCTGCTGCGCGGCTGACGATTACCGACGAAGCCACAAAGGTCAGCCGATCAACCCTAACGAACGATGCGGGCGAATATGTATTCACCGCAGTGACGCCGGCAACGTACTCAGTGACGGCCGAGGCGGAAGGTTTCAAGCGGCTGGAGCGCCCGGGCGTAGCGGTATCGACGCAGACGGCAGCGACGCTCGATCTGAAGCTGGAACTGGGCCAAGTCAGCGAGCAGGTGAACGTTACGGGAGACCCGCCGACCCTGCAGACTGCGGACGCTTCCACCGGGCAGTTGCTCGATCGCCAAAAAATCACAGATCTTCCGCTGCTGGGGCGGAACCCGTTCTTCACCGGCAAGCTGGCGCAAGCTGTCGTCTTCGTGAATAACCCGAAGTTTGCGCGCATGCAGGATCAGAACGGCAATTCACAGGTGTCGATTGCGGGCGGACCGCTGCGCACAAACAATTACCTGGTGGATGGAATTTCTATTGCGGATTCGAACAACCGCGCGGTGATCCTGCCCTCCCCCGAGGCCGTACAGGAACTGAAGGTGCAGGCGGCCACGTATGACGCCGAGGTCAGCCGCACCGGGGGCGGGACGTTCAACACCTTGCTGCGGTCGGGCAGCAACGACCTGCACGGCAGCGCGGTCGGACACATCCGCGAGACCGGTTGGCTCGCGAACAGTTTTTTCGCGAACCGTGCCGGGCAGCCGGTGCCGGACCAACCGTTCCGAGACTGGGCCGGTTCGCTGGGCGGGCCACTGCTGATCCCGAAGCTCTATAACGGGCGCAACAAAACGTTTTTCTTTGTGTCGACCGAAGCGTACCGGCAGCGCGATGGAAACACCACAGTTCTGGCCGTGCCGACGCCGCTCGAGCGCGCGGGAAATTTCTCTCAAACATTCCAGAAGAACGGAACCCAGCAGGTTATCTACGACCCGCTAAGCACGTCCTCGACCGGCGCGCGGCAGCCGTTTGCGGGCAACGTGATCCCGGCCAGTGCGATCAATCCGATCGGACGGGCGCTGGCCTCGTTCTACCCGAATCCCAATGCGCCCACGCCCTATTACCAGGCGCCGAACTATAACTTCACGGGCAGCTTTCCCAACCGCGGCGACCAATATACGGCGAAGGCGGACCACCAGTTTGCAAGCTGGCTGCAGGCCTCGGGTTCCTATATTCATCAGAAAACGTTCGAGGTGGATTACCCCACGAATATCTTTCCCAACGTAGCCTCCCCGAACCAAACGTTGTGCTGCGACCGGAAGATCGACGCGACGCAGGCGAACGCGACGATCTCGCCCGATGCAACGACGGTGATCGCCGTGCGATGGGGATTCAACCGCTTCTACTCGCGGACGACGCAAGAGAGCGCGGGATTCAACGTAGCGGCTTTGGGGCTGCCCGCGGGCCTCGCGGCGCTGACGCCGGACCCGGCTTTCCCATCCATCACGATGGGCGGCGCGGTGAATGGCTGCGGTGCGGGAACCACTAACGATTACTCCAACTTTGGCGGAGGCTGCGCCAACCAGGACGTATTTTACTCGCGCAGCTTCAACACGACCGCGACGAAGTTTCTCGGGCGGCACAGCGTGAAGGCAGGCTTTGATTTTCGCGCGATCCACGACTTCGGGACGCCCGCCACAGGACCGACAAGCCTCGGCTTTACGGACGTGTTCACGCGCGCGACGCCGCAGGTTTCGACGCAGGGGACCGGGAGCAGCCTGGCGACGCTGCTGCTGGGCTATCCCACCAGCGGGCAGATGACGCTGGTTACGTCATTCAACGATTACGTGCACTACTACGGCGGTTTCGTACAGGACGATTTCCGGATCTCGCCAAAGCTGACGCTTAACCTCGGGCTGCGCCTCGAACACGAGTCGGGCATCCAGGAGGCAAACAACAGGCTGATCACGGGCTTCAACCCAACGGTGACGAGCCCACTACAGGCGGGCGTGACGGGCCTGCAGGTGCGGGGCGGTGTGCAATACGCCGGCGTGGGCGGCGCTCCGGCCGAGACGGGAAACCCGTTGGGCGTCAAGCCCGGGCCGCGTATCGGGCTTGCGTACTCGGCGGATGGCAAGACGGTAATCCGGGCGGGCTACGGCATCTTCTGGGTGCCGACCTTCTTCAATTTCCAGAACGCCATCGGGTATTCGCAATCGACGTCGATCGTGGCGTCGACGAACGGCAACTTCACACCGGCGGCGTCGCTCAATAATCCTTACCCGAGCGGGCTGTTGCAGCCGACAGGGAATTCGCTCGGGCTGTTGTCCGGAATCGGGCAGGCAATTACCGTATACGACCCCAACGCAGGTTCCGCCGGTTACGTTCAGCAGTATTCCTTCGAGGTGCAACGGCAGGGGCCGGCCGGGTTCGTGATCACGGCCGGAGGGGTCGGCTCGCACTCGCTGCACCTCCTGCGGAACGGGCAGAACATCGACCAGTTGAACCCGTCGTACTATCCACTGGCATCGGCGCTGACCCAGAGCGTGCCGAATCCGTTTTACGGAAACGGTGGCGTGGGGACAGTCGGGACGGCGAATGTGAACCGGCTGCAACTGCTGCTGCCGTTTCCTCAATACACGTCCGTCGCTTTGTCGAATTCCGATACCGCGGCTGCGCGGTATTATTCGTTCTACGTACGCGGCGAACGGCGGTTCCGCAACGGACTGGGGCTGCTGGCCTCGTACACATGGTCGCGCAGCAACGATAACGTGACAGGATCAAGCACGGCGGGCGCCAGTCAGGTGGCGGCGCTCGCGGGCCCCCAGAACGCATACAACTTGAACGGCGAGTGGAGCCTGTCCACGCAGGACGCGCCGAACCGGTTCACCACGGCCCTGACGTACGAGCTGCCGTTCGGGCACGGCCGGCCGCTGCTCCAATCCAACCGCGTTCTGAACTACGTGGCAGGTGGTTGGAGCTTCAACGCGTTCGGCGTGATCCAGTCTGGATATCCGTTATCGGTGACGCAGCCGAATAACAATAGCGTGCTCGGGACGAGCTACCAGCGGCCGAACGCTACAGGAATTTCCACGGCGACGCCCGGATCGACAGATGACCGGATCACGGGCTGGCTGAATCCGGCGGCTTTTTCGCAGGCGCCGCAGTTCACGTTCGGCAACACCGGCCGCTTCCTCGATGTGCGTGGGCCGGGCCTGTTCAATTGGGACCTCTCCCTGGCGAAGGCGATGGTAATTCGCGAGCGGATCAAAGCGCAGTTCCGGTTTGAGGCGCTGAATGCGACCAACACAGTGTATTTCGGAAACCCCAACACGACGTTCACGAGCTCGAGCTTCGGCCAGATTACAAGCCAGATCAATAACCCAAGGCTGGTGCAATTGGGGATTCGGGCCACGTTCTGAGCACAGGAGCGCACCGCGTGGGGGCGGGACCCAGGGGCACGTCAGCAGACTTATGATTCGATGCCTCGGCGCAAGGAAGAGCGGGAACTCCTACATCGGGCCGCCTGTCGGCGGGTAAGTAGCGGCGAGATTGAATAGGCCCAGGGGCTTTGCGCTTCTAGCCGACCGACGCCAGAACCTTATCGAGAGCATCCGCCGTGATCGGTTTCGTCAAGTGGCCGTCCATGCCTGCCGAAAGGCACTCCCGCGCGTCTTCGGGGAACGCTTTGGCGCTCAAGGCATAAATCGGCACTCGTGACTGCGCGGCGGAATCCTGTTCCCGGGCGCGAATGGCGCGGGCCGCCTGGAGGCCATCGAGCCGCGGCATCTGCAGATCCATCAACACGAGATCAAAATAGCCGGGCGCCCATTGATCCACAGCCGCCTCGCCGTCGGGGACGAGGGTGACAGAATGACCTCTAATGTTCAGGAGCTTCTGAATGACTCGCTGATTCACCGGATGATCCTCCGCCACAAGGATCCGGAGTTGGCGAACTGAGCCCTCGCCGGAAGCTTCGATCTTCTCCGGTTGCGCCGCGGCTTGCTCGGCGTACGGGAACTCCGCGTGAAAGTGGAAGGTGGAACCACGGCCTAATTCGCTCTCGGCCCAAATTCTTCCAGACATCAGACTTACCAGCCGCGAACTGATCGCTAGCCCCAGACCCGTGCCGCCATATTTGCGGTGTATCGAAGGATCGGCCTGCTCAAATGCGCCGAATATTCGCGCCAACTGGTCTTTCGGAATGCCTATACCTGTATCGCTAACCGAAAATCGTATCCGGGCGCGATCTTTCCCCATCTCTTCAGGCGTGACAACCAGTTTGATTTCACCCTGTTCGGTAAACTTCATGGCATTGCCCACGAGGTTGATCAGGATTTGACGCAGGCGGCCCGCATCGCCGATAAGCCCGTCGGGAACGCTCTCCTCCGTGAGGCTTACCAGGCTCAACCCCTTTCGTACGCGGCTCCCACCTGGAAACGGTCTTGGGGGTGAATCGCCTCGATCCATGCCTTGGGATTTTGCCAGAGACTCGCACAGGAGCGGCCCCAAACTCGCTCATAAGCCGGGCTGACGAAGACCATCGCCCCGGTGCGGATATCCGCAATCCGGACTGCTTCGCAGACCTGCGCGGCGAGCTGTCCGAACCAGGCAAGAAGCCTTCCGGCAGAATCCTGGGCGGGATTGGGGGCCGGAGCGGGGCGGGACGCGCCACAGGGCTCGCTTCGTCTACCCATCTGCTCATCCGCATTCACTTCAATAGATATCAAACGCTCCTTGCTCCCCCAGAATTCTCATCGGCAGCTATGCGGAAATGCTTGAGGCCCGGCCGAGAGTCAATGCCGTCCACAGCGCCACCGCTGCCTCTATCCGTCTCTCTATCAACCAGCTTTGGGCTGATGGGGGAAATGCTATACTGTACGCAATTATTAGAATTAATTCCTCGAAAAAAAACCCGAAAAATCCGTAAAAATACCTAGTTAATTATCGGTCTTTGATTGCCTATCATTTAACTTGGGCCCGGAAAAATGGATGGCTAAAAGCATTCTGGTTGTGGATCACAACCCTCTAAATCGTAGTTACCTAACTACGCTGCTTGGATATTGCGGATATGCGCTCTCCGAAGCCGCCGACGGTGCTGAAGCTCATGCTTTTGTGGCGGCAAAACACCCGGATCTAATCATCGCGGACATTCTTATGCCAAGCATTGACGGATATGAATTTGTTCGCCAACTGCGCGCGGCGGCCGGCATCGCGCGTACGCCCGTGATCCTCTGCAGCGCGCATTTTCATGCGCGCGAAGCCAAGGACCTGGCTCGGGAGTGCGGGGTGTCGCACGTTCTCGCCAAGCCCTACAATCCGGAAGCGGTTCTCCAAGCCGTCGCCGATTGTCTCGGGAATGGGCGGGCGTTGCCCGTCGCTCCCGTGGATCAGAATTTCGACCGGGAGCGGCTGCGTCTTGCCACGGACAAACTGTCCCAGCAGGCCACCGAGCTGACGAAGACGAGTTCACGGCTGGAATCCCTCGTCGATATCAGCGCGCAACTTGCGTCGGAGACGAATCAGGGGGTTTTGCTCGACAAGTTCTGCGCGGCCGCCCGCCATTTGGTTACCTCGCGCTATGCGCTTCTAGGAATCCCTTCCGCGGATGGGACCGGGTTCACCCACCTGTCCGCTTCCGGGATCGAAATGGGTTCATTTCGTAGAAACGCTCTCTTGAACAATCCCACTTTGCTTAAAGCGACTAAGGAGCGCCGCCGCTTACTTCTTCTTAATCCCGGCGGCGACCCCACTTCCCTCGGCTTTCCGGCTTCGTTCCGGGGGTTCGAATCGCTGCTGGTTGCCCCGGTTCTTTCGCCCGGGAACGCTTATGGTTGGCTGGCCCTTTTTCACCGGCTCGGCGCCCCGGTCTTCGATGAGGAGGATGAACGGCTGGCCGCCGTTCTAACCGGTCTTGTGGGCCGGGTGTACGAGAATGGTCAAGGGTACGCACTGGCCCGGCAACAAGCCGCCGAGTTGAAACGGGAAGTTACGGAACGCGTTCGCGCACAGGAAGAGTCTACCCGCCTTGCAGGTATTCTTCACTCCTCCGACGACGCGATTATCGGAATGAGGCTGGACGGCGCGATCCTGACTTGGAACCGCGGCGCCACGCAGATTTTCGGGTACTCGGCCGAGGAGATCCAGGAAAAGCCCCACACTCTTCTGGTCGGGGCCGATCGCGTTCGCGAACTCGAGACCGCGATGGAGGCGCTGCGTCGCGGCGAACAGATCCAGAGATACGAAACTACGGGCGTAAAAAACGGAGGCGGCGCGATCGAAATAGCCGTCACCCTCTCTCCGGTTTTTTCGCCGAGCGGCGAGCTTCGAGGGACTTCGGCCATCATTCGAGATATCACGGCGCATAAGCAACTGGAACAACAGTTCCTGGTGGCCCAGAAGATGCAGTCAGTGGGACGCTTGGCCGCCGGAATCGCGCACGACTTCAATAACCTATTGACCGTAATTACCGGCTACAGTTCCCTTCTCCTTGGCCAACTCAAGCAGCAAGATCCGGAATACGACCAGATCCACGAAGTGAATAAGGCGGCCGAAAAAGCAGCGGCGCTCACGCGTCAGTTGCTGGCTTTCAGCAGACCGCAAATGCTTCAACCGCGCGTGGTGGACCTGAATGCGATCGTAGCCGACATGGATCGGATGCTGAGGCGCGTGATCGGAGAAGATATTGACCTGACGACGGTGCTCGAGCCGCAGCTAGGGACTATCAAGGCCGGTCCGGGTCAACTGGAACAGGTCATCATGAACCTCGCGGTCAATGCGCGCGACGCCATGTCCAAGGGAGGCCACCTGACCATCGAGACGGCGAATGTGCAACTCGACGACTCACTCCGAGTGAGAAGCCTTGTCGTTCCGCCGGGCTCTTATGTGATGCTCGCGATTACCGACACCGGGGTTGGCATGGACATGGAAACCCAGCAGAAGGCGTTTGAGCCCTTCTTCACAACTAAGGGGTCGGCTGACGGTACAGGACTCGGGCTCTCCACGGTATACGGCATCGTGGAGCACGCCGGGGGCGGGGTTCTCCTTTACAGCGAGCCCGGCCACGGTACTACCTTCAAAGTCTATCTTCCGCGCCTCGAGGAATCGGCGGCGCCGACCGGGCAACCGCCGGCCGCTTGCGTCAACCGCGGCTCGGAAACCGTGCTGGTCGTCGAAGATGAGGAAGCGGTTCGCGGGCTCATCACGAACATTCTCCGCAAGCAAGGGTACAACGTGTTGCAGGCAAGCGGCGGCCGCGAAGCCTTGGTCGTTTCCGAGCAGCACAAAAGCGAAATCAGCCTGATTATTAGCGACATCGTGATGCCGGGAATGACCGGCGTCGAATTAGCCAGGCGATTAGGGCTGATTCGCCAGAATGTGAAGCTCCTTTTCATGTCCGGTTATTCAGACAACGCCGCATACCATCAACAGCTACTGACCGCGGAACATGCCTTTCTCGAAAAGCCTTTGGTAGCCCAATCGCTTATCCAAAGCGTCCGCGAGCTTCTCGATCGGCCGCAAACCAGATCCGAGGCCGGCTAAACTCGTTTATTGCAAGTTCCGGTTACAATACTCTCACCGGCAACTTCGATGATGACTCGCGCGCTGCTTTTGCTCCTGTCTGCCGCGCAGTTCGCGGGCGCTGCGCCGTGCTTTTCACCGCGCGATGTTCCGAATGGCGCGCACCTTGACGACTTGGCGCTGCGTTATCTGGGCAGCTCCCGGTACGCCGTTGCGATCGCGTTGGCAACCAATGCCAGGACGGATGAAGGATTCCCGTACATTGCCAGTCTCGACGATTTAACCGGTGTCTCGCGCGTGTGTGTTCCCTCGAAATCCGAAGCCCGGGATCTGGAGCGAAGCTGGCGCAGGTATGTGATCGCCGTAAATGCGGCGCGTTTACCTCAGATATCTGATGTTAGCAACGGCTCGCTCCTGGTGATCTCACGCGATCAGCCGGTGGATCTCGTCTCCTGGGTGCGCAAGGATCAGGCCGATAAGCTAAAGACCGCTGACGGGAGTTGGGCGACGGCCGCTCCTTTTGAAACCTGGGTAACGGTGGAGAACCATCTGCAACAGTTTTGCCGGGCGTTCGTTCGCGACCATGGTCCGGATGAAACGAAACTGATCAGGCGAATGGAGCAGCATCTCGGACTCCCACCGGCCGGCAGCAAGTCGTATTTCGTTCGCCTCGAGCTCGAGCACCCCGGGCCCGATACGATCTTCCGGCCATGTGTTGATCCCGCAACGGATCATGCCGGCTGCGGAGCCGGGCCGCCGTCCAAAGCAGTGCCCTCGTATCAGCAATGGTTTTATCAGCAATACTACTCGTCCTACGGACAATCCCTTTTGGGCGAATTTCCCTGGACCTCGCTGGGGTATACGTTCGATTGGGGACCAGCCGCGAAGCCGGGCTCCAAGTTCGCGCGCACCGGTGAGAGTGAGTTCGTGGTTTACAAAAATGCGCCCATCAAAGTTCTGGGCGTAGTTCCGACGGCTCAATACTGCGCGCCCTGAGGTTGACGCCTTCACTTGATCGGGCGATGCGCGGTCTATAAATACCGGGCAGCGAACCGGCACATGGCGAGGCCGTCGATCCAGTTGAACGGGAATTGGCCGGTGGTGTAGTGGCCGCAGGGCAGCGTGAAAACTTCGTGCGGCAGTTGCAGTTGACGAAAGGTGTCGAGCACACGGCGGGAGTAGACCGGGAGGAAGCTGCTATCGAACCGTGCCCATAAGAGAAGGCTGCGCAGTTCGCGGTTCTGGAAACGGGAAAGAAACGGCGCGGGACTGATCACCGACCAGTACCTGCGTAAATCGTCCTGGCTGACGACGTCGCCGAAGCCCCGGCGGACGTGCTGCGTAGATAGCCCGGTCCAGACGACGTCCGAAAAATACATGGAGACGTGATTGAAGATCCCGAGGCGTATGCGGACGTCATGAGCCGCCGCAATGCACGCCACACAGGAGCCCAGACTGGTTCCCAGGATGCCGATTCGCGAATAGCCCTGAGCTTGAAGCCAATCGATACACGCGCGCACGTCAATGACGGATTGTCTTGAGACGTGGATGGTCCGCCCGATATTGCTCGAAACGTGGTAGTCGGCGCGTTCGAACTCTTCCGGTTTGCGCTCCGCGTGATACGCGAGCGTCATCCGCAGGGCGCTGATTCCGAATTTGTTTAACAGCTTCGCGAGACCGGCGTGACCTTCCGGTCCCGAATTCCATTGAGGCAGTACGATCAGGGCGCGCCCCCGGTCTTCAGGCGCCGGATACCAGCGGGCGTGGACGGTATCGTTCTGGCGGTGCTCGGAACATACCGGGCTGGTAAATGTCAACCGGCCGTCCGCGAGGCGAAAATCGCGCACCGGGGCATACGAGTAGAAGCGATCGGAATCCGCAAGGGCCTGAGTTGTGAAGCTCGAGAGAACGGCCGCGGCATCGCCGTTTACCTCGGCCGGACACCGCGGAAATTCGAGGCGCGCTAACGACCCCGTTCCCCACTCGAATGGCCGGATTACCCGATTGGTATCCCGCGTAGCGAGCTTTCGCTCCCACCGGTCGATCCACCGCCCGTATGCGTCAGTCATGAGTCACTCGAACCGGATCTTCGAAACGTCGGCCGCGGGCTTCGGCAGGCTGATTTTCATGGTTTCTAAAGTTTCGACCAGAATCTGCGAGACAGCCAGGTTTCGAAACCACTTATGATTCGCGGGGATCACGTACCAAGGCGCCCGCCGGGTGCTGCACTCGCGCAGCATGTCCTCGAATGCTTTGATGTAGGCGTCCCAATACGACCGTTCTTTCACGTCATCCGGAGAAAATTTCCAGTTCTTCTGTTTGTCGTCCAGGCGGGCGCGAAAGCGCTTGGCCTGCTCATCTTTGCTGATGTACAGGAAGAACTTTACGATGGTTACTCCATTCTCCTCCAATATGCGCTCGAATTCGTTGATCTGCCGGTACCGTTCGGACCACACCGATTCCGGAACGAGATTGTGCACTCGCACCACCAGCACATCTTCGTAATGCGACCGGTTGAAGATACCGATCTGGCCGTATTCGGGTACCGCGTTGTGCACCCTCCAGAGATAGTCGTGGCGCTTTTCCTCCCCTTCCGGCACCTTGAATGGAGTAACCCGCACGCCCTGCGGGTTAAGGCCGGTCATCACATGGCGGATGGTCCCGTCCTTACCGGCGGCATCGATCCCTTGCAGCACAACCAGCAGCGCCCGGCGGGCTTCGGCGTAGAGAAGATATTGCAGCACCGAGAGACGCTTTAGGTTTTGCTTGAGTATCTCCTTCGAGTCTTCTTTCTTGACGCCGTGCGTATCGTCTGGATCTATGTCCGCCAATCGTATTTTTTGATTCGGAGGAACGAGTAATTGAGAAATGGCATGGTCCATGCGGCCCTCATTTTACACTGGAGACGTGCTTGTTCTGGCTTCGCAATCACCGCGCCGGGCGGAAATCCTACGCCAGGCGGGGCTGCCTTTCACAATTCGCCCGGCCGTCATCGATGAGACGCCGCTAGCGGGAGAGAAGCCACAGGATTACGTGTGCCGGCTCGCGGAAGAAAAGGCGCGGGCTGTCCCGTTGGCAGCGGGGGAGACCATTCTCGGCGCCGATACGACCGTCTTGGTAGATGGGCAGATGTTGGGAAAGCCCGAAGATGAGAATGACGCAGTGCGCATGTTGGAAATGTTGGCCGGCCGGCGGCACGAAGTCTTGACCGGGATCTGCCTGCGCGGAAACAGCGGATGTATACGGGATTGGGCCAGTACCAGCGTTTGGGTAGCCGCAATGAGCCGCGCGGAAATCAGCGAATATGTGGCCTCGGGCGAGCCGATGGATAAAGCGGGCGCGTACGGAATTCAGGGCCTGGCGTCGAAATTTATCGAAAAAATCGAGGGCTGCTACTTCAACGTTGTAGGTCTGCCGATCGCCCTCGTCTACCGCTATTTGCGCCGATAGTTGCAGGGCGTCTGCTACCAACCGACCGGTTTGCCTTGGTTCTGCTGATCGAGCCACCGTTGCAACGGCGCAAAGTAATCCCGAATGGCGTTCGCGTCCATTTCGCGCGTGCCCGCAATCTTGTCGAGAGCCTCCTGCCACGGACGGCTGAGGCCCATCTCGAGCATGGAATTCAGGCGCGATCCCGCGGCCTTGTTTCCGAAAATCGAGCAGCGGTTCAGCGGTTCTGTACATCCGGCAGCCTGCGAGAGCGCCCTATGAAACTGGAACTGCAGAATGTGGGCGAGGAAGTACCGCATGTAGGGTACGTTGGCCGCTACGTGATATTTTGCGCCGGGATCAAAGTCGGCTTCACTGCGAGCTACCGGAGGCGCCACGCCTTGGTATTTTTCGCGAAGCTGCCACCAGGTCTCGTTGTATTTGTCGGGTGGAATCTCTCCGGAGAAGACCTTCCAGCGCCACTGATCAATCATCAATCCGAATGGGAGAAAGGCAATCTTCTGCAAAGCGCGGTGCAGCAGCAGGCCGATGTCTTTGGACGTATCCGGGGCTTTATCGAGCAGGCCGAGTTTCACCAGGTATTCGGGGGTTACGGAGAGCGCTATGGTGTCGCCGATAGCCTCGTGAAAGCCGTCATTGGCGCTGTCACGAAATGAGGGCGCGAGCCGATTGTAGGCGCGCTGATAGAAGTTGTGACCGAGTTCATGGTGAATTGTCAGGAAATCTTCACCGGTAATATTGATGCACATCTTCAGCCGCAGATCATCGACGTTGTCGACATCCCAGGCGCTGGCATGACAGACTACTTCACGGTCGCGCGGCTTCAAGAATAACGAACGCTCCCAAAATGTTTCGGGCAACGGAGCAAAACCAAGCGAGGTGAAGAAGCCCTCTCCATACTTGACCATCTGCTTCCAATCGGTGTTGCGTTGTTTGAGCAGCGTCGTGAGATCGTATCCGGCATCAGTATCGGCGGGGGCCAGCAGCGGATAGATGTTGTCCCAGTCCTGGGCCCACATGTTCCCTAATAGATGCGCCGGGATAGGGCCAGCGGCGGGGACGATGTCGCCGTACTTTTCACGCAGTTTCGACCGCACATAGGCATGGAGCGAGAGATATAGAGGCCGAACCTGTTCCCACAAGCGGTCGAGTTCGCGCGCGAAAGCGTCCGGCGGCATGTCGTATTTCGAGCGCCACATAGCGCCGTTATCCTGGAAGCCAAGCTGACGGGCGCCTTTGTTGGCCAGTTCGGCGTACCGTACAAAGTCTTTCCGCATCGGGCGCGCGATGGCGTGCCAGCCGGTCCAGGCATCGAGCAGTTGCTTGGGGTCGCGGCTCTCCGCCATGATTTTGCTGAGGTCTTCGAGATCTTTGCAAGTATCGGGACCGCCGGGGCAGTATTTGCCCTTTCCGTAGAGCCCTTCCATACCCGCGGCAATGCGGGTGAGTTCCTGACTCTCGTTCGGGTCGGAGGGCGTGGCGAGGGTCAAAGAGAGCTTGAGCAGCTTGATCTTGCGTTCGGTTACGGGATCGAGTTTCAACCCGTCGAAACGAGTGGCCTGTTTCGCATATTCGATGGTGGCGTTAATGACGCGCTCATCCAGCCGGGCAGCTACGACTTCGCTGTCTTCGGTAATGTAGGTGGATTTGATCCAATCTGCCCGTTGGGCATCCACCCCCAAAGTGAGCAGCTTCTGCTCGGCATCATCGATGAACTGCCGGGCCTCTTCCGCCGTAGGTTTCCGAACTGCGGCGGCGCCAAGCAGGACGACAAGAGCGGAGCACGAGATAACGCGTAACGTCATGCCTCCACAATAGCAGGGCGGGGCAAAGTGACTGCAAGCGCGGCTTTGCGAGTTCCATTAAACTGCCGCGGTTCCCGTGCCCTTTTCTTTCAGACATTCAATAATCTCCTTCGTGAGTTCAGAAATCTCCTCGGCGGCCCGTTTACCGGGGGCATAGTCCAAAACGGTTTGTCCTCGAACGGAGGATTCGGCAACCGCCGTGCGATTGCCCACCTCAGTCTCGAGCACGGACAAGTTCAGGCCGTCAATTTGGAAGTAACTGGCGGCAGCCGGGCGAGCCTCCTTTCCGAGTCGGGCGCTGGATGGCCGCCGATTAATGAACAGGAGTATTCTCAGTACCGGTTTAACGGCGCTCACGTCCATCAAGAGCGGCAGCATGGTTCCCGCGGCCCGGTAGTCCACCGGCGAAGGCTGCACCGGAATAACAACCGCATCAGCCGCGAGGAGCGCCGAACGAGTAATGTCATCGGCTCGGAACTTTAGATCTGCTTTGCGGGCCCCGCCCGGCGGACAATCAACAATGATCACATCGTAAGAGGAGCGACGATGCCGGGCAGCTCCCGATGCAAGGCCGGACTTGGCAGTGCTAGGACTTGGAACGGAAGACTGGATGTTTCCGTAGCAGCGCGCCACTCTATAGCGCTCTGTTGGGGATCGGCATCAACCACGAGAACTTGAAGGCCGGCAGCGCGAAGTCGGCGCACAGCAGCTGCCCGTTTCGAGTTGTACGAACGTTCCGACGTTTGTACGCACGGTCGTCCCTCCACAGCCCGAAAACCGGTTTCGGCCAATTGACGCCAGTCGCCCGGAACCTTGATGGAAATCTCCTCGGTTTCCGGATGCACGCATGGTGTCCCTCCGGGCCCCTTGGCAGTTCCATTCCAGGGCAGGGAAGAGACGCCGCATCCGACGCGCCTGAACATTCGTCAACAAAATGTATATACGTGCGCTCAAGCGTTCGTACAAACAGTAGGGGGGTCGAGGCCAACTTGGATACTGCTCTAAGCTGCCCATACGACGCCACCGGTTCCTCGAGGTCCGATCGTTACCAGCGGACCAATGGATGTCGTGTGCGGCGGCTTCGGCTTCCTGCAACGCCGGTGTGAGCGAGCGCTGAATTCCGGAGCCGATCAGACCGAGCAGTATCCGTCTCATGTCCTTCCATAGTAGTCGCCATCGGATAGGCCGGAGGAACCGGGATTGTCGCTCGAAAAGCAGCTACTTCATAAGCTCGGCGAGTTTGTCCTTCACGGCAGCGCCCCAGATGTCATAACCTTTGGCCTGAGGGTGAAGGTTGTCTGGGCGGAAACTATCCGGCAGAAAACGTCCAGTGTCGTCTAAGAACTGGGCTCCGATATCCATATAGAAGACGTGCTGCTGGTCATCGAGCTTCGAAATGATTCGATTGACCTCGGCTATTTTGTCTCGCACGGGATCGTTGGGTGTG
>JAFAWA010000498.1 GCA_019242155.1 Terriglobia bacterium
GCTTCGCTACCTCCGGCTTTGGTGCCGCGAGGGAACTCGATATATCCATAGCCCGTTTCCGGCCAGCGCGGCTGAATGCCAACTACCATCAAACGGTCGGCCTGCGCTCCGCGGAATGCGGCATGGAGCACCTTGCGATAGCTGGCCAGATCGCCGATCACATGGTCCGCAGGAAAGACTCCCATCAGGGCTTGGGGGTCGATCCCGCCGAGGATTCGGGCCGCGAGGCCGATGGCGGGGGCGGTGTTGCGCTGCAGCGGCTCTGCCAGGATCTGATCTTTCGGAATCTCGGGAAGTTGCTGCACGATCGTCGCGCGCAGTTCGTGGCTCGTGAGCACCCAGAGCCGCTCCGGGGCGATCACGGGAGATAACCGGTCTACCGTCGCTTGAATGAGCGAGCGCTCTCCAATGACGTTGAGTACCTGCTTGGCGGAACGCTTCCGGCTCCGCGGCCAGAAGCGCGTGCCGCGTCCTCCGGCCAGAATGAGTCCGTAGTAATGGCGATTAGGCATGTCAAGAAGGGCTGCCGGTCAGTTCAATGGATAGCCGCGGATTGCGCGAAACGTGCGGTCCCAGCGCGTCTTCTGCGGGAAATGCAGAAGCATGTCGACCAGATGCCTGCCGCCGATTCCGGGCTCGGTCAGTTCGCTGGTAGGCGCGTCGTATGACCAATAAATGAACCACGGTTTGCCGACGATGTTGTCGCGCGGCACGAATCCCCAATAGCGGCTGTCCAGTGAAAAATCCCGGTTATCGCCCATGGCGAAGTAAAAGTTCGGCGGCACTACGACCTCGCCATGCGCCACGTGGTTCTGCAGCATATCGAAAGCCGCGGGAGCCAAACGCATGTTCAGCTCTCCCGGAAAGTTATCGCGAAACGCATCGATGTATTCGGTGCTGTGATATACGTACGGCTCACTCACTGGCTTGCCGTTAAGAAATAGCTGCTTGTTCACGAGCCGAATATGGTCGCCGGGCATGCCGATGAGACGTTTTACAAACGTCTGCCGAATGTCCACAGGATATTGGAAGACGATGATGTCTCCGCGCCGCAGCGGATCATACGGCAGCAGATGCGGCCCCGAAGGCGCGTACGCCAGTTTATCGACGAGCAGATGATCGCCCACAAGCAACGTATTTTCCATCGACCCGGTGGGAATCACGTAAGCCTGAACGAGGGTTGTAGTTCCGAATAAAAGTAGGACTGCGGTGACGGTCCACTCGGCAATCAGACCGCGGCGTGGTTCCTGCTGAATAGGCTCGGAAGTTGTAGTACTTTCACCTTCAGCGAGCGTTACCTCGTCAGGTTCCACCATCAAGTATTCTATCCAAAACTCTGCTATTCTGATCTCAGTTTGAGCACAGTCGCCGTTTCACCCGTAAGAGAGGCCGACTCTTCTTCACGCCGAAGGAGTATCGGTCTGGTTTTTTGCTGTACGATTCTGGGCGCGGCTGCCCAGATTCTGTTGAAAACTGGTGCCAACCAGTTAACGCATCCCTCATTATTGGCGGTATTTAGCAATCTCCCGCTGTTCTCAGGGCTGGCCCTGTACGGAGTCAGCACCGTGTTATTAGTTCTCGCACTGCGCGACGGCGAACTGTCGATGCTTTACCCGGTCATCGCATTGACATACGTTTGGGTCACGGCATTGTCACTCGTCATCTTCCACGACCGGGTTAGCCCCGGAAAACTTGCGGGAATTGCGATCATAGTGCTGGGAGTTGGAGTGCTCGGCCGGGGGCGGAATAAGTGACCACAACCCCGCTGAGTTCCATGGCCCTGGTTATGTTCGGATCACTGATCGGTTCGTTCGGCGCCGTATTTCTGAAAGCCGGCGCAGCTCATCTGAAACATGGTTTTTGGCACATCCTGAATCCTAAACTTGCTTTCGGCGTAGCGCTCTTTCTGCTCTCCTCGGTGTTCTTCGTCCTGGGGCTCCGTCACGGCGAGTTGTCTGTCCTCTACCCAATGGTTTCGGCAGGTTATGTCTGGACTCTCCTCTGGTCCCGCCTCTTCTTTCGCGAACCCTTCACCGGCCAAAAGTTTATCGGCCTTGCTCTGATTCTGGTCGGCGTGTGTTTCGTCGGGATAGGCAGCAGTTAGGCCGCAAGTTGCGCCGAACGGTTCTCCTTTTATCCCTCGCCCTACCGCTTATCGCGCACCATTCCACAGCGCTCTACGATCTTGTCCACGGCACGATTATTGTTGGTGACGTCAAGCGGTTCGATTGGGAAAATCCGCATGCCCACATCTACCTTGATGTGATGGGAGAAGACGCGGAAGTCGAGCACTGGGTTGTGGAACTGCAGAGTCCTATACTGCTGACTCATCTCGGCTGGAAAAAGGACACCATCAAAGCGGGCGACCAGATTTCCGTAACCGGCGGACGAGCCAAAGACAACAGCTTTCAGATACGCGCTATTTACGTCGTTCTGCCGGACGGCCGCAAGCTTTCAGCGCTGCCGAGCGTAGATAATTAGATCCCGAAAAATTCACGCTCTTCGCGACGGTGCCTCCCTGTCATTTTTGAGCTGCTGCCTGTTTCTGTTGTTCTAGCGTGGCATGGAACGCTTTTTCTCGATCGTCAATATAAGCCTTGTATCCGGCCGGATCGATAAACGGGTTCCCTTCTCCCTTTTGCAATTTGGCATACTTCTCGGTCATACCGTAGAACGCCCCGTGAGACCCTAAAAAGATGTCGCAGGGAAGCCCCCGCAGCACTTTGAAGCTGCGAGCGTAATCATCGGCGATCTGCGGGTACTCTTTGTTTCCCACCAGCACAAATCCCGGATTCACGTTGATGCTCCCCAAGATCAGGACGTTATATGTTTTGCCGCCCTCTTGCGCCTTCATGGTCCAGGTGGTGCACCCCTTCGTATGCCCTGGAGTCAGATGTGCCACGAGCGTAGTGCCTCCCAAAGTGACTTCATCGCCGTCATGGAGAATGCGGTCGATCGGATGCGGCTTGCCGCCGGGCTTCATGTTGCGAAGCGCCGGAACGTCCTGCTCCATGGCCATTACGCGCGCTCCCGTCAGTTCCTTTACCATGGCATCGCCTTCCATATGGTCGCCGTGAGCATGGCTGCCCAGCAGGATTTTGATGTCGCTAAAACGGAATCCCAGTTTCTCCACGGACGCGCGGATCACCGGCACCGTCTGTTCGAAATCGCTGTTGATGAGAATATTTCCTTCCGGCGTCGTAATCAAAAATGAGGCGAGTTGCTCCGACCCTACGAAGTAGAGATTGCCGACAATCTTATGTGGCGGAAACGGTTTGCTCCAGTCCGTTGCGGTTGTGTTCTGGGCCTGAGCAGCAGCCGCTGCGATTAGGCTCAACCAGAGCCACGAGCACTTCCGGTGAATCAGCATAGTGGCATTGAATATATTGATTTCCGCCCGAAAGTGCAAGCGGAGAGCGCGATAATGTGGCAGCAAAATAGAAATGTCACCTTTGGGCAAAGTAGAAATGTCACCTTGACAGCCCCAAGCTTTGGGGATGCAGGAAGGACAACTACTAATGAGCCAAACCGATAGGGATCGGCTGGTGACGCTGCGCAAAGCCCACGAACG
>JAFAWA010000499.1 GCA_019242155.1 Terriglobia bacterium
GCCGCGCCTTCGGAAAGCGGGAACTGTCCCTGAACCAGTCCCTTGCCGAAAGTGGCCTCACCGATCACCCAGGCGCGGTCGTGATCCTGCAGCGCCCCGGAAACAATCTCCGAGGCGGAGGCCGAGCGCCGGTCCACCAGAACCACGATCGGGTAGTTTTGCCCAAACTCCTTCGACTTGGCGCGGAACACCTGCTCTTCTTCGGCGCGGCCGCGATGAGAAACTACGGTCTGGCCGTTGCGCAGATATCGTCCGGCGACCGCCACAGCTTCGTTCAAGAGGCCGCCGGGATTGCCCCGAAGGTCCAGCACCAGCCCTGTGATCGACTTTTCGCCCAGGGCCTGTAAGTCAGCCTCGACATCTTGCGAAATATTCTCCGATTCAAACGTATTGATAGCTAAGTACGCGAAGCCGGGCCGAACCCAGAACGCATCCACGGCGCTGGTCTGGATCTCGCCGCGAACCACCGGAATCACAACCGAGGTGGTGCCCCCTTGCCGCAGGATGGTCACTTCGACGCGTGTGGCCCGCGGTCCGCGCAGCATGTTGGCCACCATGCCCGTGTCCATACCTTTGGTGTCGTGCCCATCCACGGCCGCGATTACGTCGCCGCGCCGCAGCCCGGCGTTCCAGGCAGGCGAGCCGGGGAATGGCTGATTCACGACGACTCTACCGTCATCCACCGTAATCTCCATGCCGACGCCGAAATACTGGGCACGCTGGCGCCGCTGCATGTCGCGAAATTCATTGGGGTCCAGGAAATTGGAGTGCGGGTCGAGCGTCCGCAGCATGCCCGGAATAGCGCCTTCATAGAAGGCACGCTCGGAATTGACGGGGTCCGCGAAATTCTTTTCAATCAGGGAGAACGCGTCCGTCATGGACCGCACTCCCTGGTTCAGTTGATCGTCTGCGCCGGCCGCCAGAACATGGGTTCCGGGGATCAAAAACAACGCCAGCCCCAGAGGGGCGGCGACCATGGCAACCACTGCGAGTTTCGGCATTTTCATGCGCCTTGCTCCAACTTAGACGTTCCGGACCGCTGCAGCGGTACGCCGCAGTTTTCCCCCTTGCCGATTCCAAGGAATTATCACCACTATGGGGGCCCGGCATGGCGGGTGTCAAGTCTTGGTAACAACACGGCTGTTGCTAACACTACCGGCCCGAAGGAGTACCGTGCCGGCAACATCACGTTAGTACAATGTTAACGTGTATCGTTTCGTAGTACCTGCGGTGCTCGCGCTCGCCGCCGCACTCCCCGCGCAGACTAATTTCTTTCTGGTTAAAGATGTGAAGCCCGGAATGAAGGGTGTCGGGCGAACGATTTTCCGCGGCAACCAGATCGAAGAGTTTCAGGTCGAAATTCTGGGGGTGCTGGACAATACCGGCCCGAAACAGTCTTTGATTCTGGCGCGGCTTTCCGGCGGTCCTTTAGAGCATACAGGCGTCTTGCAAGGGATGAGCGGGAGCCCGGTTTACATTGACGGACGCCTGCTCGGCGCGGTGGCTATGGCTTTTCCTTGGGCCAAAGATCCGATCGCGGGAATTCGTCCGATAGAGGAAATGGTCAAGGTGGGCACTGACCCTCCGGCGCCTGTAGCGCGCGCTCAAATCGCCATTGGGGATCACGATCTTACCCGCGTGCTCGCCAAGGCCCGACCCACGGTATTCGGAGAGTCGCGGCTCATCGACATTGCCACGCCGATGGCGTTCGGCGGTTTTACGCACGCCACACTCGACGCGTTCAGCCCGCAACTCCGCGAACTCGGTCTCGAGCCGTTGCAGGCCATCACTTCCGGGTCAGATATCAATGGGCGGATGGGCAATCCGGCCGACCTGAAACCCGGCTCCATGATCAGCGTGCAACTCATGTCGGGGGATCTGAGTGTGGGCGCGGACGGCACTGTGACGTACCTGGACGGCAGCCGCATCTATGCGTTCGGGCATCGTTTCATGGCGGTCGGCCCGACCACGCTGCCCTTTGCGCGCGCGGAGGTGCTGACGCTTCTGCCCAATGTGAACACCTCATTTAAGCTTTCGACCGCGAAAGAGTGGATGGGCACAATCAATCAGGATCGCGACACAGCCATCGCGGGCGAATTGGGCCGCCGCCCGGCGCTGGTACCTGTCTCCGTCAGCGTGGCTCGCGCGGGCCGCCAAGTCGATTCCTATCACATGCAGATGATCAACGATCCGCTGCTCTCGCCGTTGCTCGTGCAGATGGCGGTCTTTTCGACCATCGATGCGACCGAACGGAGCGTGGGTGCTTCGAGCATACGGGTAAGCGGCCAGATCGAGTTTGTGAACTCGCCCGCCCCGGTAAAGCTGAATAACATTTTTTCGGCGGACAACGGCGCTGCAATGCAGGGTTCCCTTTCGGCGGCAGTTCCCGTGGCTTACGTCCTGCAGAGCGGGTTTCGCGCACTCCAACTGAAAAATATTGTTGTTCAGGTGGAGGCGCTCGATCAGAAGAAGGCTCTCTCGATCGATTCGGTTTCGACTTCGCGGCGCCGCGTTCGTCCCGGCGAAAAGCTTCAAATCCATCTCACACTGAACGGCGAAAACCGCGTCGAGATGGACCGTACCGTTGAATATCAGGTGCCGGCCGGTGCGCCGGAGGGTCTGTTGTACTTCACGGCCTCCGACGCCAATGTCGCAAACATTAACGATTTTCGCCAACTGCTGACCACCAGCCCGCATAATGAGACGCAGTTGATCGGACTGGTGAATGGTCTTCATCCGAATAACAAAGTCTATGTCCGGGTCTGGCGCACTGACCCGGCCTATCAGTTGGAAGGCGCGGACCTGCCCGATCCGCCGGCGTCAGTCTCCTTAATTCTGTCCAATTCACAAGCCAATGTCGCCGGGATCACGCAGGTGAAGAACTCCAAGATTGACGAGATCGAAATCGATGCGGGCGATATGGTCGTATCGGGTAACAA
>JAFAWA010000447.1 GCA_019242155.1 Terriglobia bacterium
ATCTATCGTCACGGGAGGCGCAGGAGCGCCGGCCGCCGGTGCATTCGCGGGCGGTTTGGGACTGGGCAGGAGATTCGCGATGCCCGCGTCATAACCGTTCATCGGGTAGACCAGGTCGCCTCTCGAATTGTGCGGCCCCGCAAAAGCTTTTTTTATCGCTGCCGTCTGCTGCGAGCTCAGGCAGGAGTCATTCTTTTCGCCTTTGCACATCAAGACGTCGGGATCAAACTTGCAGGCGCGTGTGTTGAACACCATGCCGTCTTTCAATCCGTCCTTGGCGTCGCAGGCGTTCAGGATTCCGTTGACTATCAACTTAACGTCGCTCTCGGAAAACACCTTGTTGGGTTGCGGCCTTCCCGCGTCGTCCTTAGGTGCAATCTGGTTGAAGGCGGCCGCCGACCAGTTATTCCCAATGCGTGAAAACCCGGTGCGCATGGCGGGGTCTCCGGAGATGACACCGTCGAATTCGCTGGGATAGCGTTGCGTCATCAGCATGGCTTCCCGCCCGCCTGTGGAGCAACCCGCGAAGTAGGAATATCGGGCCGGCTGTCCGTAATAGTGGGCAACAATCTGTTTGGCGAGTTCGGCGACGCGGTCGACGGCAACCTGCGCGAAATCGAGACTGGCCTGCTGATCTACATCGTAACTGCGGTCAAACGTGCTGCCCTTATGGCCGGTATCGGTAGAGACGACCGCAAATCCGCGTGCCAGTCCAGGGTTGTCCCCCGCTGCTGCTGCACCCACCGGCGGCCGCACGCTGCCGTTGTACCCTCCGCCGCCCTGGAACAGGAACCGGTTATTCCAGTTTTCGGGCAGCGCAATGGAGAAGCCGATGCCGTATGTTCTTCCGTCCGCGCCGGTGCGTTCGTTGATCATGCCGTCGGCCTGGCAATGCGACGGAATGGTGGCGGAAGTTGCCGACGTCTCAGCAGTAGCGGTGCGGGGCGCTGAGGAAGCAGCAATCGTCGTGGCTTTGGTGATCACCATCGGCACGCCGGGAATGGCGAATTTAGTGAGGTCCGCGCACTTGCTCGGTGTCTGTGCGCAGGCCAGCGGAGCCAGCGCGAATGCCAACCAGTAAGTTCTCATCTCTACGCTCCTTTGGGCGAGCCGATTATACCAGCCGTACGCCTGATTAGTGCCGAATCTGGGACGCGGCGTGACCGAACTCTTGAACCTCGCAGTTGCCGCGCTCGCGAATCAGACCGGCGTCGGGATTGGGATTGCGGACTACGGTTCGCGTCGGCAGCACCCACGGCTCGACCAGCACCTCGGGGTCTTCCACCGTGACGTCATACAGTAGTGCATCGCCTTCGCGCCTGAATCGCTCGATGACATGCATCTTATCGGAGTGGAAGAAACCGCCGCGTCCGAGCCATGTGGAATCGGTGAAGGCTACGGCGTCAAGCACGAGCGTGTCGCCCTCCCAGCGTCCCACCGTATCGCCCAAATAGGTGATATCGAACTCCGCTTCTTTACCGTGCGCGCGTCCGTCGGTCGGAATCACGCGATACTCGCCGTATCCACCTCCGGCATCGCCTCCGGTATAGATAAACGTGACATCCTTATCCGTTTGATAGATCCGCCGCGGAGGGCCTTCCCGCGGAACTCCCAGGGGCTGGCAGGTCATCACCGGGTCATACTTGTTGGTCCACATATCAAGCTCTTGAACTTTGTCCCAATACTCCGGCTTGTATGTGGGGCGGCCCGTATTGCCGAACCGCGACGGCGAGTAGAGTTCGAAATCTTCGGTCTGGTTGGTCTGCCGGCTACAGTCTGGACCCTGCCCGGGGCCGCATCGGCGTCCTCCACCGGTCATGTAGTTTCCGATCCAGTCTGTGAACGACCAGTTGCCCGTCAAGTCGGGATGTGCGCCCAAACGCGGCGTGGGCGCCGACTTGTTAAGTTTAGGTTCCGTCTTAGCCATCACGCCTCGCGGAATCTGCCCGGTAACCTTGATGGCCGCCTGCACGCTTGCCGGAACCGGCGCGACCACATACACGTTACCCGTCTCCGTCATGCTCGTGGTCAGGTCGCGGAGGACCGCGCCGTTCTGCCGTTCCATCATCTTTCCTGCGTAAAGCACACCGATCTTGTTCAGCGGGTTGTTCCAGTCTTGATAATCGCCGTAGCTGAACTCGGTAGTGGTCGAGCCCCGCTTAACCACCACCCGTTCGGTCATATACTTCGCGTCCAGGGTTGCTGTTGCAGTCGCCTCCGGAATCCCCGGAATCGGAAATGTGACCACGGGTTTCCCGGCTTCCCACGAGAGCGACGTCTGGCCCACCTTCGCGAGACCGTCGGCGAACAGAGTGCCCGGATTGGCCCCCAGCCAGAATGTCTCCGTAGTCCCGGCCACCGCCGCTTTGGGTGCGCCCTGAGGACTTGCCCAAATCCGTACGAGCCGTTCCTGCACTACGTCCGGCATCGGAGTTACCTTCCCCTTCGTTGGACCGATTTGCGCGCCTGGAGTGTCTTCATTCCAGGCGTACAGGCCGCTGACCACCTCGATGTTCGAGTACATTTCTCCGTTCGGCCTTGTGCACGCATACTGAATCCGCTGGCTGAAGGTCTGGTAATTCGTGCTCGCGCGATACTTCGTGAGGGTGCAAGGCTGCCCGTTCACCTGCAGTGTGCCTTTGCCCTGATATTCGAGCGTTGCGACCATGTCGCGCTCATCATGGCCCTTCAGCATGCCCATGCCCCACATCCACCGGAAGAGGACAGCCTTCAGATCTTTGGCGTCTGCCGCGGGTGTATAGGGTTCGGGGACCCCGCCACGGCCCTGCGCGCCGACTCTAAAGGGCCCGCCGGCGGCAAAAACGATTGCGAGTGCGACCCAGATGATGGTTCGACGAAAGGACATGGTGTGTACCCCCAGTTCTGTCATTACTGCGCTAGCCCTCTGTCCGCGGACGTTGAACTTTTGACCGAAATTTCCGTTCCGCCTTTTCGTACCGAGTCATTCTACACCTATAAGGGCCGCGAGACTCCCGAGCTCGCTGTATCAGGTATGCGACTGCTTAGGGATGCAGCTCGAGCGTCGTTTTGCCGGCCGGGCCGGAGTAGGTGAGTTCGAGCGAACGAATGCCCTTCGCATTGCCGCCGTACGAGAAGTACAGCAGGCCGGCTTGCGGCAGCGGGCGTTCCCCATTGGCCAGCGCCGCTTTTTTCACCCGTTGCGCCCAGGCGCGGCGC
>JAFAWA010000027.1 GCA_019242155.1 Terriglobia bacterium
GGCCTTTTTTCTTCTCATGTTTGACAACCTATCGGAAAAACTGCAGCGCGTCTTTAAGAATCTCCGCGGTGAAGGCAAGCTCTCGGCGGAAAACATGGAGGCCGCGCTCCGCGAGATCCGCATGGCGTTGCTCGAGGCCGACGTCAATTTCCGCGTAGTCAAACAACTCATCGAAAACATCAAGCAGAAGGCCATGGGCGAAGAAGTGCTTACCGCGCTTTCGCCTTCACAGCAGGTCGTCAAGATTGTCCACGAGGAACTCATCAAAATCCTCGGCAGCCACGAATCCAAGCTGCGCTACGCCAACGAGCCGCCCAGCATTTATCTCATCGTAGGCCTGCAAGGCTCCGGTAAGACGACCACGACCGGAAAGCTCGCGCGCTGGCTTTCGAAAAACGAGCACAGGCCCTTATTGGTTTCAGTAGACGTTTACCGGCCCGCGGCGCGCGATCAGTTGAGAATCATCGCGCGTGATATTAATCAGCCCGTCTATCAGGGCTCGCCGGAGGAAAACAAACCGCTCGAACTGGCTCTGAGCGCGAGCCGGGAGGCCACACAGAGCGGCCGTGATGTTTTGTTGGTCGATACCGCCGGCCGCCTCCACATCGATGATGAACTCATGGTCGAGCTACAACAGCTCAAGGAGCAGCTCAACCCCGTCGAGATCCTGTTTGTAGCGGACGCGATGACCGGGCAGGATGCCGTCAAATCGGCGGACGAGTTTCATAAGCGCCTGGGCATCACCGGTGTGGTCCTGACCAAAATGGATGGCGATGCCCGCGGCGGCGCGGCGTTATCGATTCGCAACGTCACCGGCCAGCCGCTGAAGTTCGTCGGGGTGGGCGAGAAGTTTGATGCACTCGAACCGTTTCATCCCGATCGAGCCGCCAATCGCATCCTCGGGATGGGAGATGTCCTGTCTCTGATCGAGAAGGCAACCGAACAGATCGATCAGAAAAAAGCCGTCGAGATGCAGCGCAAGCTGATCGAAAACGATTTCACGCTGGCCGATTTCCGCGATCAACTGCGCCAGGTCCGTAAACTCGGGCCCCTGGGCTCTCTGCTCGATATGATGCCGAAGGTCGGCCCGCTCAAGGCGCTGAAGGACGTCAAAGTGGACGAAAAGGAGATCGATCATGTGGTTGCCATCATCGATTCGATGACACCGCACGAGCGCGCCAACCACATGATCATCAACGGCAGCCGGCGTCGGCGCATCGCCAAAGGAAGCGGCACTTCGGTACAGGAAGTCAATCAACTGCTGAAGCAGTATTCCGAAGCGCGTAAGATGATGAAGAGCCTCTCCGGAGGAATGATGGGCAAGAAGTTCGGGAAGATGAAGTTGCCCCCGGGTTTTCCGTTCGGGCAGTTGCCCGGCTGAAAAATCGGAGCCTGAAACTTAAGCTGATTTGGACGTTTGGAGTAAAAATGCTGATGATACGTTTGGCGCGGTTCGGCGCCAAAAAGAAGCCGTTCTATAGGGTCGTCGTGATCGAGAAGGAGCGGGCGCGCAACGGGCGCAGCCTGGAGGTACTCGGCCATTTCAATCCTCTCGCGCACCCGGCCGAAGTATTGCTGAAACATGACCGGCTCGACTACTGGAAGCAACACGGCGCGCAGATGTCGGACACCGTCAAAAAGCTGGTCGAAAAACATCCTGCCGCCGCGGAACCGGTTGCCTGATCCAAATCTCCGTGGCAACTTGTTACAAACCGAACTAGTACTGTCCTCGTAAGTGATTGTCGGACATGACCTCACTCACGATCGCGTTACTATGGCGATTAGGGAGGCGGGGCCGATGAAACAGTTGATCGAAGACATTGCGAAAGCTCTCGTTGACATCCCCGAAGAGGTCGCCGTTCGAATGGTGGAAGGAGAGCAGGTGACGGTCCTGGAACTACGAGTCGCTCCCAGCGACTTGGGAAAAGTGATCGGTAAACAGGGACGGACCGCTCGCTCCATCCGTACCATCCTGGGCGCCGCAGGTATGAAGTTGAACCGCCGCTTTACCTTGGAAATTCTTGAATAGCGGAGCGCCTTCAAAGCCCGACACGGAATGGGTTACGATCGCCGTACTCGGCAGAACGCGCGGTAACTCCGGCGAAATTACCGCCCTGCCTTTGAGCAGTAAACCCGAGCGCTTCGAGTCGCTGAACGAAGTTTATCTGTTCGGCTCCGGTGACTGTTATCGGGTCGAGACCACCTGGTTTCATCAAGACACCCTGATCTTCAAGTTTGCCGGCATTGATACCATCTCTGACGCCGAGAAACTGCGCGGCGCCGAGGTTCGCCTGCCGATCTCCGAACGAACGCCGCTCCCACCCGGAGAATACTTTCAATCGGACCTGATCGGCTGCCGCGTCGTTGAACGGGGGACCGCCCGGCCATTGGGCACGGTCGCTGACTGGGATGACGGCGGAGGATCCGGGTTACTGGTGCTGGATGACGGAACTTTGATCCCTTTCGCGCGCTCCATCTGTGTCGAAATCGATTCGCGGGAAAAGCTCATCGCCGTGGATTTGCCCGCGGGCCTGAAGGAACTGAACCAGCAGTGATCTTTCACGTTTTGACGATCTTCCCTGACTTTTTCCAGGGCCCTTTTTCCTATGGAGTCGTTCCCAGAGCCCGCCAGGCAGGTCTATTAGATATTCGGATTCATAACCTGCGCGATTGGACGTATGATCGCCACAAGACGGTCGACGATCGCCCGTTCGGCGGCGGTGAAGGGATGGTCCTGAAGCCGGAGCCGATCTTTGCAGCCGTCGAGTCCATCTGGCCGGAGCGCCGCGCGGGCCGGCATGTTGTGCTTCTCTCCGCGCAGGGGAGCCTGTTCGATCAAAGCGCGGCCAACCGGTTGGCGTCCGCCTCGGAACTGCTGTTGATCTGCGGGCGTTATGAAGGAGTAGACGAGCGCGTGGCCGAACACTTGGCCGATGAGGAGCTTTCGATCGGCAGCTATGTGTTAAGCGGGGGTGAGTTGGCGGCCGCGGTTGTTATCGATGCAGTCGGCAGACTTCTTCCCGGAGTGCTTGGTAATCAGACCTCGGCCGCCTTTGAATCCTTTCAAGATTCAGGCCACAGCGAAGGATTGCTGGACTGTCCTCATTGGACGCGCCCCGCGACGTTTCGCGGTTGGCCCGCGCCCGAAATCCTGCTACAGGGGAACCACGAAGAGATTCGCCGTTTCCGTAAGCGAATCGCTCAGGAAAAAACTGCCCGCTTGCGGCCGGATTTGATGCGGCCCGGCGGCTCGCCCCTTCCGCACGGTAAGATGGAACTTTAAAGGAATTGTCATGCAGAACGTGTTGATGAGTAAGTTCATTCAGAAGAATCAGCGAAGCGATATTCCCACTTTTCGCCCGGGCGACACCATTCGTGTCCACGTCAGAATCAAAGAAGGCGATAAGGAACGCGTGCAGGCATTCGAAGGCGTGGTCATTGCCCGGAACAATACCGGCATGGGCGAAAGTATCACTGTGCGGAAAATCAGCTTCGGCCAGGGCGTCGAGCGCATCTTCCCCATTCACGCCAAAGTGATTGATCACATCGACGTAGTTCGGACCGGACGGGTGCGCCGCGCGAAGCTGTACTATCTTCGCGGCCTGAAAGGCAAGGCGGCGCGTCTCCGCGAGCGCGAGTAATTCCAGCGCGGGCACACTCATGAAGCCGGAGGCGGCAGTCGGGAAATTCCGGTGTGAATCGGCTTTCGAGCGCGAACTGCATGCACGCGGTTTCCGCGCCGTGGCCGGGGTAGACGAAGTCGGCCGCGGAGCCTTGTTCGGCCCGGTGTTTGCAGGGGCCGTGATCTTGTCTCCGGATCGGCCCATACGCGGGCTGAACGATAGTAAACAATTGGAACCGGAGCGGCGCGAGGTACTCGCGGGGCGTATTCGCGAGCGCGCTGTCGCCTGGGCGGTGGCGGCGGTCGATGCGGCCACCATCGATCAGATCAATATCTATCACGCTTCTCGATTGGCGATGCGCATGGCGGTCTCGCAGTTGGCGCCGCAGCCCGATTTTGTGCTCATCGATGCCGTGCCTTTGGATTTAGCTATTCCGCAGCGGCCTCTGATTAAAGGCGATGCGCGATGCCATGCGATCGCGGCGGCGTCGATTTTGGCGAAAGTGACACGTGATGCTTGCATGCGGGTGTGGGATGGGGTGTTCCCCGAATATGGGTTGGCCTCACATAAGGGCTACTCCACCCCCGAACACCAGGAGGCCTTGGCCGCTCATGGGCCCACGCCGCTGCACCGTCTGAGTTTTGAGCCCGTCCGCGCACATTCGCGTTTTCCGGTAACGGTCGATTCCCAGTTGGCGCTCTTCGACACCGCAGGCGTTTCATGATGCCGGGCGGCCGAAACTCGGAACCGGTCGCGGCGCCTGCGCTCGTCGATGTAGAACCTTCGCCGTTACGCTGGCATCAAAAGCTTGCGGCGGTTTTGATCATCGCGCTCTGCTTTGAGATCGGCTTTTTCCTTGTGATCTTCCCGTGGACTGAGTATTGGGATCACAACTACTTTTCCACTCTGATTGCCGGCTGGCATCGATATTGGACGAGCGACTACATGCGCGGCGCCGTCAGCGGCCTGGGAGTAGTGAATCTGTTCGTGTCGCTAATCGAGATTGGGCGGCTGCGCCGCTGGGCGCGACGCACGTAAAAAAAGCGGCCAGCCTCTATGTAGGAGGGATACTCACCGTGCGAGGCGTGGCCGCGTAAGTTTGCGATGTGCTTATGCACATCGGACGACCATCCGTAATCTTAAAAAGACACCAGGTCCGGCCGCAATCTATCTTTCGTCCACTCAAAACGACAGCCTGGTCTGAAACTCCAGACGGCGGTTGTTTGCCGGGGAACCGAATGCGCCGCCCCCGATGCCGCCGCCGAACCCGCCGTTGAGCAGCGTGGGCTGGCCAAACAGCGGCGACAGCAACGTCCCGACATAGCCGCCCGGATTGGTGTGGTTGATGATGTTCGCTCCGATCACGGAAACCGTGAGGGTAAAGCGGTGGTCGCCGCCGCCGTCGAGCATACCGAGTAAGCTTCCATCACCCACCCTCGCTCCCGCCGGGAGGCGGCCCAGCGCGCCGACGCCGCCGGCTCCGGAGCCGCTTCGCGATCCGAAACCGAACGAACGCCCCACTCGCAGATTGAGAGAAATGAGCGCTGCCCCGGTGAGGTAGTTCCGCGGCACGATGGTTTCACCCGCAATCGGGTCCGCATCAAATGCGCCGAACGGCGTCTGCCTCACGGTTTTCCGTGTGAGATCGGCCGCAAACGCAGGACGGTCGAGGGGCAAAGTGTCTCCGTTGAGGTCCTGGCCAATCACCAGATTGTAAGGCGCTCCCGACGAGAGAATCACAAAGGGACTCAAGCGCAGCCCAAAAGGCGCGCCCATGGAGCCGACGAGTTGCAAGCGGTGCCGCCGTTCGAGAGAAGAGCGCCCATAATCTTCGTTGAGATCGTAGGGGTTGGATGGAGAGCCCGGGACCGGAGGTGAACCCACGCCATCCACATTGCTGTTCATGTGGTTGAGCGAGTAGTTTCCGAACAACGAGAACGCGCGGCTGATGCGGCTGTTGAACGTCAGCACGAACATGTTCTGATTAAACAAACCGCCCGATTCGTACAGGAACAGATTCCCCGTACTCGCGCCCAGCGGGCGCACACCAGTGCCTGGAACCGTAATGCCGCCGGTAACTTCCTGTGTACCAGGTATAGGGGAGTTGATATTGACGAGCTGCAGCAAGTGCAGCGAATGCACGTTGACGAAGGTTGCGGCGAGCGTCGTATTCCTGGGTAACTGGCGCTCTACACTAACGACGCTCTGAAGCAGGTATGGCGCACGGAGGTTATGATCCATCTCATACCAGCTAGGAAGCTGGCTCTGGGAGGCGAGCGTGGCTACCGAAGGAACATCGGGAAAGAAGTCGGGATTCTGGATTACGTACTGCTGCTCGGTAACGCGGTTGAAACGGAGCGCCTGCAGAGTGAGGGTTTCCGCGACTCGGTCATAGAACATGCCGAATCCGGCCCGCACGACAGTCCGCCGCCGGCCCGAACCTACACGGGGCGACCAGGCAACACCGAGGCGCGGAGCGAAATCGCGCCAATCGTGGATATTGGTCTGAACCTCGTAACGCATACCCAGGCTGATGGTGAGGTTCGGACGCAAACGCCAATCGTCCTGAACAAACGGGCTCGCATCAAACTGCGACAACGATGTCAGGGGATTACCGGACGCGATCGAGAACTGGCTGGCGCCGCCCCCCAGATTCCGGATCATCTGCGTGGAAAGCCCCAGGCTCTCTCCGAGCAGGGTGCGTTGATATTGCTGGATCGAATCGAGCGGAGCCAGTTCCGGCACTCCCGGAGAACTATGGACGATCTGATTGTTCGCATCCAGAACCGGGGCGGCGGCCACACCGAAAAAACTGAACGTGCCCCCGAAGTTCTCGGGAGAAGCGCTCGTAAGCGCATCGCGTCTTATGCGCACGCCGAACCGAATCGTATGCGTCTTGTGAGTGACGGTCGTAAAGTTGGTTAACTCGAAATGATCAATGTCGGTGTACGACCTTCCTATCTCGGCGCCGCCGCCGATAAACGCGCTCGCGACCAATGTTGTGGGAACGGTGTTGTCGCCGTTCTGGAAAGTATTCGTATGGGCGAACTGGAACCTGGTCTCGTTCACAGCCTGCGCGCTAACCACCGCGGTCTCGGTCAACTGGCCGTTGTGTTCCGTGGTGCCGCTCGCGTAGGCCCGGCTCGGAAGGCTGAACTGGCCTATGCCA
>JAFAWA010000042.1 GCA_019242155.1 Terriglobia bacterium
AGTCATGGCGGGCCATGCGGGCAATGGCAAGCAGCTCGCGATGCAGAGGATTGTCCTCGGTCGAGCCCTCCACGGCGCGGCTATCGCGCATGAAGCGCGGGCTGTGCAGGACCTTAATGGTTTCCTGTGCCGCCAGGCCCGGCGCTACCAGTTTTCGGCCTCCGGAAAAGCCGAGCATCAGGTGGGGCTCGATAAAACCTAGCGTGATGTGCAGGTCCGCGGCTAGAAACCGCTCGTCGATATAGACCGGCGTGCCGGAAGCCGTGGAGCCTAGATGCCGGTGCGACGATAAATTGCGCGCGTCGTGATTGACTACGCGATAGTTTTGAGCAACCGCCTCACCGCAAATCTGCCGAATCTCTAGTTCAGTGGCACCGCGGTGCAAGCCCGTGGCAATCAGAATCGTGATGCCGTCGCGCTGAATGCCGGCGCGCTCCAATTCGCGTAAAACCAGAGGTAGAGTTTGGGGATTGGGAGCGGGCCGGGTAATATCGCAAACCGAAATCGCGGCCGTTCGTTTACCGAGCGCTAAATCCGCAAGCGCCGGACGCCCTATCGGATCGTTTAACGCCGCTTCTAGCCGACGCGGCCAGTCCGCGAGCGGCTGTGCCGAGCGGGTTTCGCGAAGCTGGTAACGAAAGCCTGGAGGCAAGTCCACTCGAAGGCCGGTCTTGCCGAACGCCACATCTACCCGCATTAAGTTCATCGTACTATGTGGGCTGGGTCGGTAAAGTTATAGAGCGACCGGACGTTAGAGCGCGACCCCACCGCGCGGCACCGGCGTTCGCCTTTCCCCCCGCACCTTTGTCTGACATAAAATGGCCTAAAATGCGAACCTTAGTTGCTTCAGCCGCACTACCGATAGTTCTGGCAGCCATGTGTCCGAGCGTATTCGCGCAGTGGCCCGACTACCCGACGCCGGGAGCGCCCCGGACGCCGGACGGCAAAGTCAAAATGGACGCCCCTCCGCCGAGGACGCCTGAAGGGAAACCGGACCTTTCCGGGATTTGGGAGTTCAAAAACATGGGAGGCCCGCCCGCTCCAGGAGCAGCGGGAAGGCCCGCCGACGCGCCGGCAGGTGCGCCTGCCGGGGGAAGAGCTGGTGCGCCGCCCGAAGGCCCGTCCATTCCCGGACTCGGACCGCGTCCGCGTGGACCGAGCCAATTCTTCAATATCGGTTCCACGCTGAAAGACGGCTTGCCGTTTACCCCATGGGCGGCCGAGCTTCGCAAACAGCGGGCTGCCGAGAATAACAAGGACAATCCCGACGCGCACTGCCTTCCTCTCGGTCTGATGCAGTTGCATACGCATCCGCAGCCCCGAAAAATCATTCAAGCCAAGAATGTGATTGTGATTTTGTACGAGGCACAAGCGGGCGTGCGCCAAATCTTCATGGACGGCCGGAGCCTGCCCGGAAAAGACGCGCTGCCCTGGTGGTACGCCTATTCGATCGGAAGGTGGGACGGAGACACCCTGGTCGTGGAGACCAACGGGTTTCGGGACGACACCTGGCTCGATGTAGAAGGCAGTCCACTCACCAACACCGGCAAAATGACCGAACGATTTCGAAGGCCGACGTATGGGAGCCTTGAAATCGAAGTGACGGTTGAAGACCCGAAAGCCTACACGAAACCCTGGACCGTCAAAATCGATCAGCGCCTCCTGCCCGATACTGACCTGATCGAATTCATCTGCCAGGAAAACGACAAGGCGGGGCCGCACCTGGTAGGCAAGTAGCCGCACTGCCCGGAAGCTTCGAACGATTGCCTACGTATCGTCGAGAGGCTATGCCGATAGAAGCCAGACTTGCGCACGAACGATCGGGATTCGTTGCTCCACCGGAACCGGACCTCACGCCCAAAGAGTTGGTCGCGCGCGCGGATGCAATGCGGGCGACGCTGCGCGAGCGGCAGGCTCGCTGCGAGGAATCAGGGCGATTGCCGCCGGAGACGCACGACGATTTTGTGAAGGCGGGTTTTTACCGCACGCTGCAGCCGCGCTGTTTTGGCGGTTACGAGTTGGATCTCCCGGCTTTCGTGAAAGTCATCATTGCGATTTCGCGTGGTTGTACGGAGAGCGGTTGGGTGCTGGCGCTTATATCAGGGCATCCCGTGCTGCTGGCGGGCTTTCCGGAGCAGGCGCAGCGGGAAGCCTATGGCGAAACCGGCGAATTCCGTGCTCCGGGAGTCGCGCTGCCCGGCGGGTCCGCCACGCCTGTGGAAGGCGGATACAGAGTAAAGGGCGCCTGGGACTATTCGTCAGGATGCGACGTCGGGACGCATTTTCTTGGGATGACGCTTCTCAACAGGGAGGATTCGCCTGTTCCGGCGGGTCTTGCATGGGTGTTGTTGGATCGCCATCAATTTAACATTGTCGATAACTGGAATGTGATCGGTATGCAGGGCACCGGCTCGCGGCGCGTGGTGGTCGAGGAAGTCTTCGTCCCTGAGCATCGTCTGATGCGGTGGGCGGATGCGCAGGGCAAAATGGCCTCGGCGTTTCCCGGTCTTGCCCTGCACGCCAATCCGCTCTATCACGGGAGCAAGGTTCCGGTCCTGATTTCGGAGATTGCATCAGTCGCTGTGGGGGCGGCTCGTGGCGCTCTGGACGTTTATGATGAGACCCTGCGAAGAAAGCGAAGGTCATTCCCTCCTTTCGAGCCGCTTTGCGAAGTGCCGGAGTTTCAGCAGCACTTCGGGACGGCACAATCGCTGGTGGACA
The DNA here is from genome assembly GCA_019242155.1 of Terriglobia bacterium. Taxonomy (GTDB): domain Bacteria; phylum Acidobacteriota; class Terriglobia; order Bryobacterales; family Bryobacteraceae; genus PSRJ01. The sequence continues at coordinate 2,722 of JAFAWA010000042.1, forward strand.
CGGCCGAAGCGGCGTTACTGCAGATGGCCGCGGATTATATGGAGTACGCGCGGCTGGCTCAGGAGGGGATTCCCTTCTCCGATGAGGTCGAACGTAGACTATTGCTCATCGAGCAACAGTGTGTGCGCCTGGCGTGGGATGCGGTTGAATTGATGTTCCGGACGGCGGGTAGCGCCTCGGCGGCGAAGTCTTCGGTGCTCGGACGTTACTTCCGAAATGTGGCTGTGATCCGCACTCACCTCACCTTGCAATTGACTCAAACCTCGGGAAGCTTCGCCCGCGCGCACTTCGGGTTGCCGGCTCTGCAGCGGTTTTAGCGGGCAGGAGTCCAGGTCGGGCCGCACCCGCTGAGGAAATCGCTGCATTAGCCCGGCATACAATGGAGCATGGCGACGACCACGTTGCTCTCAGCGGAGGAGTTCTGGAGTCTTCCGGAGGAGCCCGGAAAACAGGAACTCCTCGACGGAGAATTGATTTCGGTGCCTCCCGCGAAACTCATTCATCTGCGGATCATCAAGAACCTAGTTGCCTTGCTCGAAACGGTTCTGCCCAAATCCCGCGTGTGGTCCGAAGGTGGTTACCAGCTTGGACCACGGAGCTGGTTACAGCCGGACGTAAGCGTGACTTGGCCGGAGCAACCGGTCGAAAATGACTGGCTGCAAGGCGCGCCTATGGTTGCTGTCGAGGTTGTCTCTCCCGCCAATCGTCCGGAGCACGTCGATAAGAAAACGGCTGCATATCTGGAACACGGCGCGGCGGAGGTCTGGGTAATCTACCCCGCGACGCCCAGCATGGCAGTGTTCCGCAAAGGAAGCTGGGAACGCATTACCATGAGCTATCATTCGAATCTTCTTGGAATCACAATTGATCTCGAGGGGCTGCTCGCTCCGGCCGAATAATCGTTAACGGCGGGCGCTATCATAAATCAGGTGTTTTGCATGAAAAGAGTACTGCGCCGCAGCGCCCTGGTAATTGGCTTCATCGGCGCTTTTAGCTTCGCGTTGGCGCAGCTCCCGGAACAACAATGCGCGAATTGCGGAAGGCCGCCGTATTCGCCGGGTCCCGATAGGCAGCGCCCCGATGTTCAACTCCCAAACGGCAAATCGCAACGCGATGAGATCTTAAAGGCCGAGCATGAGCAGAACATCAAGGACGCCGCCAGGCTGGCCGACCTCGCCGACGATTTAAAACAGACCTTGGAGAAAGAAGACCGCTTCGTATTTTCGCTGAACACGGTGAAGAAGGCCGAAGAGATTGAGAAGCTGGCTCGCAAAATTCGTACTCGGATTCGGCACGATTAGTCGCCTGCTTCCCGCCGCCCCGGAGCCCGTTGCCAAACCAGCGATCGCGCTGATCGACCCTAACGACGCCGAGCAATGGCAGGCCTGGACGAAAGCTGTGGGTTGGCAGCTAATCGTCCCTCGTATACCGGCCAAAGCAGCGATGGATCCCCGCGTACAGGCCGTGGAAGCAGCCGTGAACGAGGCCATTCAAGCGGGTTCCGCGGATGCTTCGCGCATCTATCTTGCGGGCCGCGGCGAGACCTCGGCCGCGGTGTTCTATGCGATTTCGCGGCTGCCGGATCTGTGGGCCGGCGCAGCCGCGTTGGGAGGGTCGCCGCAACCCGCCATTGATAGCTCCCGCCTGTACGCGGCAAACTTTTCTCACGTGCCCGTGCTTTGGGTCAGTCCGGATGCGCAAGATCAAGCGCTGGCTACGAAGCTGAAAGACGCAGGACTAAATCTGGAATGGCGCAACGCACAAAGCTTTTCGGTCCACTCTCTTTTTGAGATACTGGCCGGGTATACCCGGCCGGACAACCCTGCGCGGATTGACTGCGAAACCAACTCACCGTCGTTCGCGCACTGTTATTGGGTTCGGATGACCAAGTTCGATGCCGGTGAACGTAACGAAGTATTGCCTTCGAGTCACATCCAGCCGGAAACGATTCCCGCCCTCGATCTGGGTGGTTTCGGCTACCGGCCGGATGACGCCGGCCCAGGCGTTGCCGTATCGTTTTTGCCCGAGAAGTATAGCGGACCTTTAAAGATGGGCGATCGCCTCGTGGCCCTGGACGGCCGGCCCATAGCGGATGCGCGCGAGTTTCACGATCTGCTGGCCGCGGCGAAACAGGAACGGCCTGCGACTGTGATGGTCCAACGCGGCAAGGAACGAGTGCGGCTGGAAACGGCCATTACGATGCCGAAGCCTACCGCTCCCGTAACCGCTCGCGTTCAGGCGGAGTTCGACTCCATGACAAAAGAGATTCGCATCGTCAGCCGGGCGGTAACGGAGATGCGCGTGACCATTCCGGCTCCATGGACGCCCCTGCTGTTGCGTTGGAACGGAGTGCCTGTCACAGTGGTCGATGTCCCGGGCTGCCGGCTGCTGCGGATAGATCAGGAATTGGAAACCGCCGCCCCATGCCCCTAGGGCTACAGTTTGTGGTGTAACCTCAACTTCTAGGGAGGAAACATGCGCTCCTCGACGCACACACTTTTCGTATTCACGCTGGCGCTAGCCGCCGGTAACATTGGGCTCGCCCAAGATCACTGGGTCGCCACATGGGCGGCTTCACCGCAAGAGACCCGAGTACTTACTCCTCCTGCTGCTCCCACGCCGCCGCCGGCCGCGCAGCCGGGTGCGCCCGCCCAGCCGGCTCCGGTGCCGCCCATCACCAACTTCGAAAATCAGACCGTGCGTATGATCGTGAGAAGCAGCATCGGCGGACGGCGCGCGCGGGTAGAACTTTCGAACGTGTTCGGTACCAAGCCGCTGGTGATCGGCGCAGCGCACCTTGCATTGGCCGGCAAGGATTCGGCAATCGTTCCCGATTCAGACCGCGTGCTCACGTTTAACGGCAAGCCCGGTGTGACCGTGCCGCCCGGCGCGCAGATCATCAGCGACGCCGCGGATTTCAACCTCCCGCAATTGGCACATCTCGCCATTAGCGTTTACCTGCCGGAACCGACCGGGCTGCCCACGATGCATGCTACCGGCCTGCACACTACTTATATTTCCGAAAAGAGTGACGTAACAGCGGCCGCCACAATTCCTGATGCCAAGATCTCACGGTCTTGGTATTGGCTTTCGGGAGTGGACGTTCTGGCCCCCGCCGACACCGGTGTAATCGTCGCTTTCGGTGATTCGATCACCGATGGCGCGACATCCACGGTGGACGAAGACCGGAGCTGGCCCTCGATACTCGCGGCGCGGCTGCTGGCCAATCCTCGCAATCCGAAGTTTGCCGTGGTGAACGAGGGGATTTCCGGGAACCGGCTTTTGCGCGATCTTGCAGGCGCCAACGCGCTGGCCCGCTTCGATCGAGACGTGTTGAGCCAGCCTGGTGTGAAGTGGGTGGCGCTCCTCGAAGGGATCAACGACATCGGCCGCGGCACGCAGAAGAATGCTCTGCCGACCGATGCCGTTACGCCGGATGACCTGATCGGAGCGATGCGGCAGATCGTGGAGCGCGCGCACATGCACGGCCTTAAGGTGCTCGGCTGCACGCTGACCCCTTACGAAGGCGCGGCGTACTACAGCGAAACAGGCGAGGCCATGCGGCAGGAAGTCAACCGCTGGATTCGCGGAGGCGGCGCCTTCGATGCCGTGGTGGACTTTGACGCCGCGGTGCGCGATGCGAACCACGCCGGGTCGATCCGGTCCGATTTCAACATTCGCGACCATCTGCATCCGAACGATGCCGGCTATCAAGCCATGGCAGAAGCGATCAATTTGGCTATCTTTGGAGCCAATCGCTCCGAAACCGCATCGGCGCGGTAGCGCAAGCGTTCGGCCCGGCTCTGGACCGGGAAGGTACCGCGGAACCGAATCTGCGTTCCTCTTCGCGAGCACTTTACTTTTGAAATTTCCGGCTAGGCGTTTTAGTTGGCGGAAGCCAGTGGGAGTCGAACCCACCCACGGCACAGAGTACCGCGACAACGGGTTTGAAGCCCGCGCCCAGCACCGGCCAAGATTGGCTTCCAGCGCAATTCTAGCAGACAGCAAGGCGCAGATTCGGATTTCACGAGCGGCACGGCTTAGTTTAAAAGCCTGCGTTGGCGGAGATATGCCGGTACATCCAGATCTTCGAGGTCGAGCATGGGCGGTTCCGTTTCCGCCGCTGCGACCGGCTCCGGTTCGGGCGCGGGTTCTTCGATGGGCGGCGGGGCAATGGGCTCTCGGACCGGCTCGGGTGTGCGCGGTTGTACGCGGATTTCGGGTACCTTGCGCCATTCGGGCACGGCCGCGTCGGCTGGGGCGTTATCCGGCGTGAAGCCGGTTGCGATCACCGTAATCTTCACAGAGTCTTCCATGGACTCGTTCAAGATTACGCCGAAATTGATCTGCACGTCCTCGCATGCGGCGGCTTCCCGAATGATGGAGCAGGCTTCGTTCACTTCATGCAGACCAAGGCGGCTCGAACCGGTGATGTTGATGAGAATCCCGCGCGACCCCGCGATGCGGGAATCCTCGAGCAGTGGACAGTTGATCGCCTGCCGCGCCGCCTGGAGGGCCGCATTCTCGCCGCGTGCCACGGCGGTGCCGAGCATGGCATACCCCATTCCCACCATGGTTGCCTTGATATCGGAAAAATCGCGGTTGATTATACCGGGGGTGGTGATGATGTCACTGATGCCTTGAACCGCCTGCCGCAACAGGTCGTCGGCCATTTTGAAGGACTCGAAAAAACTGGCGCCGCGCGGCACCAAAGCCAACAACCGGTCGTTGGGAATAGCGATCACCGTATCCACAGTGGCGGCCAGTTTGGCCAGACCATCTTCCGCCAGGCGTTTGCGGCGGGGGCCTTCGAAACCGAACGGTTTCGTCACCACGGCCACGGTCAAAGCATCCAGCTCTTTCGAAAGCGAAGCGATCACGGGCGCCGCGCCGGTTCCCGTGCCTCCGCCCAGGCCCGCGGTAACGAAAATCATGTCGGCGTCTTGGAGCGCTTCGACAATGCGATCGGTATTTTCGAGCGCGGCCTGCCGTCCGATTTCACAGTTGGA
>JAFAWA010000094.1 GCA_019242155.1 Terriglobia bacterium
AATGACGGCCACAGCATCTTCATTCTGGCGGAAGGGCGGCTGGTGAACCTGGGCTGCGCTACGGGCCACCCCAGCTTCGTGATGAGCAACAGCTTCTCCAACCAGACCCTGGCCCAAATCGATCTCTGGAAGAACCGGGACACCTACAAGCCCGGCGTTTACACGCTCCCCAAGCAGCTCGACGAAGAGGTCGCGCGCTTGCATCTGGAGAAAATCGGCGCTAAGCTCACCACGCTCTCAAAGAGACAGGCCGATTACCTGGGAGTGCCGGTCGAAGGACCGTACAAGCCGGATCACTACCGGTATTAAAATCGAAACGTGCGAATATCCGCAGGAGGATAAGTTTTGGCAGAAAGATTTCTTTTCACTTCAGAATCGGTTACCGAAGGCCATCCCGATAAGATCGCCGATCAGATTTCCGATGCCGTGCTCGACGCCGTGCTCGCCGAAGATCCAACCGGCCGCGTGGCGTGCGAGACCCTAGTGACCACCGGCACGTGCATCGTGGCCGGCGAAATTACGACTACGGCGCACCTCGATGTTCCGCGGCTGGCTCGCGGCACCATCGAATACGTAGGCTACAACGACGCGAGCTATGGCTTCGATTGCCACACCTGCGGTGTGCACAATCTGATCCAGACGCAGTCGCCCGACATTGCCATGGGCGTGGACACCGGCGGCGCAGGGGACCAGGGCTTGATGTTCGGCTATGCATGCGACGAGACCCCTGAACTCATGCCGCTGCCCATCGAAATGGCTCACAAACTGGTCGCGCGCCTTTCCGAAGCCCGCCGCCAGGGCATTCTCGAGTTTCTCCGGCCGGACGGCAAAAGCCAGGTTTCGGTAGAGTACTTGGACAACAAGCCTAAGCGCATCGAAGCCGTCGTCATCTCGACCCAGCACGCCCCCGAGGTCGGCACCGACGAACTCCGCAAGGAGGTCAAGAAGCACATCATCGATGCCGTCATCCCGTCCAATATGGTCGATTCGCAGACCAAGTATCACATCAACCCGACCGGCCGTTTCGTAGTCGGCGGACCCCATGGCGATACCGGCCTGACGGGCCGCAAAATCATCGTAGATACTTACGGCGGCATGGGCCGGCACGGCGGCGGCGCATTCTCCGGCAAGGACCCCACGAAGGTCGACCGCTCCGCTTGCTACATGGCCCGCTATGTTGCCAAAAACCTGGTGGCTGCGGGTCTCGCTTCCCGCTGCGAAGTGCAGCTCGCGTACGCCATCGGTGTAGCCGAGCCCGTCTCGGTAACCGTGAACACCTTCGGCACCGGCACCATTCCCGATGCCCGCTTCACGGAACTGGTCCGCGAGAACTTCAAGCTGACGCCTCGCGGAATCATCGAGGCGCTCAATCTGCGCCGGCCGATTTATCGCAAGACCGCCGCATTCGGCCACTTCGGCCGTAACGAAAGCACATTCAGTTGGGAAAACACAGATAAGGCTCCCGCGTTGAAGGAACAGGCGAGCGCCGCGCACGCGGCCGCGAAGTAACTCCCGTCGTTAGCTGAGGGCGGGCTTCATTTCCGCCCTCACTTCAACAGCCCCCCAGCTTCCCCATCCACAAACCACTCGGCGTTTTCTCCGATTACTTGAGCCGGATACTTGTCCGGCTGCATCGGTTCGTTTAAGACCGCCCGCAAAGTCTCGGCCTTGTCCGCTCCATCCACCAGGTACAAGATGTGCCGCGTGGCCAGCAATGTCCCGGGTAGCAGAGTGACTCGCCACTGGTGGAACTGAGGAGCGAATACCGCAGCCGCAATTCCTTCGCGATCGTGAATCAATGGGTCGCCGGGGAAGAGACTTGCGGTGTGTCCGTCCGGACCCATGCCACACTGCGCCACATCGAAGACCGGTTTCTCACCCGAACCCAATCCGAAGAACTGGCGGATTTCGTTGATGTAGCGCGTGGCCGCTTCCTTTGGAGCGATCTCCCCCACAATCCGGTGTACGTTGCGTTCCGGAATGTGCGCGAGCGCAATCAGGTTATCCTTTGCGAGTTTGTAGTTGCTCGCGGGGTCTTCGGGCGGAACACAACGCTCGTCCACCCAGAACACGTGCAGACGGCTCCATTCAAAGCGCCGCGCGGCCATCTTCTGAAACAGCAACTG
>JAFAWA010000117.1 GCA_019242155.1 Terriglobia bacterium
CCTCGACGCACTCATAGCAGCCGTTTCGCGCCGCATACAGCAAGGCCGTTAAGCCCCCGACCGGATGATACTGCACCCGAGGCTCCTGCGAAATCTGGCTGGGCCAGTCGTAATACAACTCCCTCGGTTTAACGTCGGCGCCTTTGGAGAGGAGCAGCCGCACCATCTCACCGGCATTTTTCTTCGCCGCGGCAGCGTACATGAGCGGCGTTTGGTGATGCTCCTCCTCGGCCGTATTCACGTTGGCGCCGGCTTTGATCAACAGTTCCACGATCGGCAGATTCCCGGTTTTAATCGCCAACATCAACGCAGTCTCGCCGTCCTTATTGGCCCCCTCGGGTCCCGAACCGGCATCGAGCAGCGATTTCACCATCCGGATGTCCGCAACGTTGACGGCTTCGGCTAGCGGAGTGGATCCGAATTCATTGGCGACGTTCACTCTCGCTTTCTTGGCGATTAATGCGTCGAGCAGCTCATAATCCACCCGGTAGACCGCCCAGTGGATCGGCCGGGTGCCGTCGGGCTGCGCTTCGTTCACATCCGCGCCCGCCCGAATCATCGCGAGGGCCGCCTTGCGGTTGCCCGCCTGAATCAGACCGGCAAGCATACCCTGCTCAGTCTGCGCTACACCTGCTCCCGCAGCGAGCATGCACAACGCGCCCACAATGAACCGTGTCACTTGTCCCTTCCTAAACCACGCTCGGGTCCAATTTATTATGGTGAGCCAACATCCCCTTGGCCGCGTCATACAGGAATTTGTACGGGTCTTTCCAGGTTCGAGCGAGACCCTTCAGAACGCCGCCCTCGAACATATCCTTGGGACCGTCGCCTTGGAGAACCTGTTTCCACACGCGGCTCCGGACCTCTTCCATCATGTCTCGTTCCGCCTTGAATTCGGCCCGGGTCATCACGGGACCGGCCGCGGGCACGATCCGGGTCTGCTCATCGCTCAGTCGAAGGATCATATCCATGGCGTCCAAACGGCCGCCGATCCATGCTCCGGTGAAATAATCGAGCGCGGGGTCGCGAAGCGGCGAGGCAACGTCTCCCACCGCCAAAACATGGGAGTTCTTGAAAGACACATACATGTCGCCGTCGGTGTGAGCCAGCATCAGATGGCCGTAGTCGATCTGTTCGGCGCCCGCACCGAAGGACCCCGTGGTGTGGAAGGTTTCTGTGGGCTGGGCGGCGCGGGGGCGCGGCTTCTCGTAGCGATTCTCGTCCGGAATCCAGTAGTCCGTCGCCATCCATTGCCGCGTGTGCTCGTGCGCGATGATCTTTGCTCCCGCCGCCCCAAAGATTTCGTTGTTGCCCGTCTGATCGATGTGATAGTGGGTGTTAAAGAGGACTTGTACGTTGGAATTCGGGCCAAGGCTCTTGATGGCCGAAAGCACCTGGCCGCCGGAGTTTGGAGCGCCGCTATCCACCAGCACCAGTCCGGCATCTTTTGAAGCGGGACGGAACACCAGGACATTGCTGCCCCCTCCATCCACCACTGCGAGATTGTCGGTTAAGCGGCGAACACCGGCCGCTCCCTGCGGCTGCGCATTGACTCTGCGGCGAGACGCCCCAACTGCGAGCGCGCCCGCGGCGTTTTTCAAAAAGTTTCGGCGATCCACCTTACCGTTCCTAGACTTCGGAGATTACGCCCGTGCTGTCGCCGAACTTGTCGCGCTCCACCCCGGCCTTCTGCAGCAGTGTTAAATGCAGATTCGCGATCGGCGTTCGCTCCGGCAGCATCAGGTGCTGGCCCCCGAGCCTCATCTTGCCGTTGCCTCCACCCACCAGGATGTTTGGCTCGGGATAGTTGTTGTGCAGGTCGCTGTTGCTCATGTTCGACCCGTACATGAAGATAGAGTGGTCGAGCAAACTCCCCTGCCCGTCCGGCGTTGCCGCCATCTTGGCCAGAAATTCCGCGAACTTCTCCACGTGCCAGGTCTGAATTTTGGCCAGCTTATTCAGCCTCTCCAGATCGTTGGCGTGGTGCGACATGGGGTGGAACGCATCCGGGATTCCTATGTGATTGTAGGTGCGGTTCGTCCCTTCCGCGGCCATGATGTAGGAGACCACGCGGGTGAGGTCCGCCTGATAGCCGAGTGCGATCAGGTCAAACATCAGCTTCACTTGCTCCGCGAAGTTCTCGAGCTCTCCTAAGGGAGCATCGGGGATTTTAAGGGCGGAAACATCTTTGGCGGCCGCCACCTGCGCGCGGCGCTCCACCTCGCGAACGCTATCCAGATAGCCGTCAAGAACAGCACGGTCGGCATTGCCGAGCCGGCCCTGGAGTGTCTTCGAGTCTTCCAGGATCAGATCGAGTAGGCTGCCGGTCTGATGGTTGATCGATGCGCGCTCCTGGGGCGTGTCGCCCTCACCGAAGAGCTGCAGAAAGACCTTACGCGGATTGGTCTCCATGGGAAGCGGCGAATCCGCGTCACGGAAAGACAATGTGGTGTAGATGCTGCCGTTGCCCGCCGATGTCTGAATGATCGTTTCCGAAGAGACTTCGAGCGAGGGTAAAGGAGTGTCCTGGCTAATGATCTTCGCCATTACCTGATCGAGCGTGGTGGCCATGTGCGCTTTGGAGCGGCCGATGTCCGGACGAGTGGCGCTAAGCCACGTCGAAGCCGTGAAGGTATGAACCGACCCCGCGGTAGCGGCGTTCTCCAGGTTCCCGAAGGACGAAACGTACTTCTTATACGGCTCGATCGGGGCCAGAATGGGGCTGAGCTTGAAATCGGCGCCGGAACCGGTGGGCGTCCATTTATCCATTGCGGGACCATGCGAAGTGTTGTACATGATCGCGCCGTGGGGCATGTAGAAGAAGCCCATCCGCAGCTTCGGCCGGGCGGCAGTCTGGGCCAGAGCTGTTCCGGCCGGAACCATTGCGTCCAGAAACGGCAGCCCCAAGCTCACTCCCGCGGCCCTCAGTACCGTTCTGCGCGAAATGTATTTCTTCGTGAGGAACATGTTTTCTCCGTTAGCCGCCCTTCAATGAACGGCTGCAACAACTGGAGCGGGTTCCGGACCCTGCTCACGGAACGAGTCGCTGTTGACGATTCCCAGGACGATTGAGGCCAGTCTGTAGTTATCCTTCGCAGCCCCACGGACCACGGCGCGAACCTGAGGCATGTCGAAGTACTCCAATTTGCGGTTGATGGCGTACATCATCAGCTTTTCCGTCAGAGCGGTAACGAACGTTGGCGGACGATCGGCCAGTTGCGCCCTGAGTTCCACCACACCGTTAATCGGGACTCCGTTCGGCAGCACCGTCGCGGCATCGATCGGGGAGTTCGCCTGGCGGTCCGTGGTTCTCCACGCTCCGATCGCATCGAAATTCTCGAGAGCCAAACCGGTCGGATCGATGACCCCGTGGCACTGCCTGCAAGTCGCTTTGTTGCGATGCTGCTCGAGCCGCGCGCGCACCGTTTTCGGCGGCTCACCTGCTTTTTGAGAGAGGTCCGTTGCGGTGTCCGGCGGAGGCGGCGTTGGAGGCGTGCCCAGGATCTTGTCAAGCACCCATGCGCCGCGCAGCACGGGAGATGTGCGATCGGCATAC
>JAFAWA010000135.1 GCA_019242155.1 Terriglobia bacterium
ATGCCATTTCGCCGCGATCGTCGTTGCGGATCCGGATCGCCTCCTGCACGTCGTAAATGAAGATCTTCCCATCGCCGATGGCGCCGGTCCTCGCCGCGAATGTCAGCGTGCGAATGACTTCGTCCGCCCGCGCCGATGGCACTACCAACTCGATCTTCACTTTGGGAAGCAGATCCACGTTGTACTCCTGCCCCCGGTAGATCTCTTTGTGACCCTTTTGACGGCCGTGACCGCGCACTTCGCTGATCGTCATGCCGTCGATTCCTATGGCCTTGAGAGACTCTTTAACCTCTTCAAGCTTGAAGGGCTGAATGATAGCCTCAATCTTTTTCATATAACCTCACTTGGGTTTTCCGCGACGGAGCGGATGGCTAGGAACTCACCCCTCGAAAATATAACCCTCTTCGCCATGCTGGCTGAGGTCGAGACCGGCGATCTCTTCTTGTTTGGGAACACGCACTCCGATTACCGCATCGCAGATTTTCAGAATAATGAAGGTCCCTACGATAGCGAGGCCCCATGAGATGGCACAGCCAATAGCCTGATTGACTATTTGCGCCCCGTGCCCATCCACCAAACCCAACGGCAGCAGGTGGCCGGAGCTGTCTTTGAAGCCGTCATTCACGGTATTGGTGGCGAACACCCCGGTTAATAGTGCGCCCAAGGTGCCGCCGATCCCATGCACGCCGAAAGCGTCCAAAGAGTCGTCATAACCGAATCTCTGCTTCACGGCTGCAACCATCACGAAGCATACGATGCCCGCGGCAAATCCAATGAGCAGCGCCGGGAATGGAGTGACAAAACCGGAAGCGGGCGTAATCGCGACCAGGCCCGCTACGCACCCCGAAATTCCGCCGAGTACGCTGGGCTTGCCGTTATGCACCCACTCGGCAATCACCCAACCTAACGCGCCGGCAGCCGCCCCGAAGTGTGTTGCGACGAAGGCGCTCGTAGCCAGACCGGAGGCCGCAAGCGCGCTGCCCGCATTGAAGCCGAACCAACCGACCCAGAGCAGGCACGCTCCGATGAAGCTGATCACGAGACTATGCGGTTTCATGGCATCGCTCGGATATCCGATTCGTTTTCCTAAGAAAAGGGCGCACATCAATGCCGAGACACCCGAAGTGATGTGCACCACCGTTCCGCCGGCGAAGTCGAAGCACGGGATCTTGCCGCCCAAAGAAGCGCTGAGGAGGCCGCCCTTTCCCCAGACCATGTGTGCCATGGGGAAATACACAATCAGGCCCCACAGAATCATGAACAACAGCATGGCGCTGAATTTCATTCGTTCGGCGAAAGCCCCGGAAATCAATGCCGGCGTGATGATCGCAAACATCAACTGGTACACCATGAAGGTTTGGTGCGGGATGGTAGGCGCGTAATCCGCGTTCGGGGCCGCGCCCACGCCATTCAGAAGCGCAAACCGGAAATCACCGATAAACGAAGAATCACCCCCGAACGCTAAGCTATACCCCACGATGGCCCAGATAACCGTAACCACGGCCATAAGGATGAAGCTCTGGATCATCGTGGATAATACATTTTTTCTTCGAACCAGGCCGCCGTAAAAGAGCGCCAGGCCCGGCCCTGTCATCATCAGAACAAGCGCGGCGCTTACCAGCATCCACGCATTGTCACCCGCGCTTTGTGCCGATTTAGTGGCAGATTCTAAGGCCGCCAATCGCGCATCGATCGAAGACGGCGCAGGCGGCGCTTGTGCCCACGCGAGTACAGGCAAGAACAGAAAAAGGTAACGGCCTAAAGTCATAGCCCGAGTGCCCTCCGGCAAACAACATGGGTTTGTTTCGACTTCTGAATTTATAACAGTCCGGGCCGCCAAGGCATGAATTACTTATGAAGGCGAAACCCGGAGTCCTCACAAGCTTAATGAGACGGCAACAGCAGTTCGCAGGGCCGCGGGTCCCACTTCGATGCATCCGGTTCGCGGCGGAAGTGGTTGCTGGTCACCCACGGCACCTCCAGGTATAGCGGATCGTCGACGATCTGCGTGTCTACGAGATAAACATCACTTCCTCGCCGGTGAACATCAAAATATTCGGTCAGTGTAGCATTGCTGCTGTAAGGCACACCGTTGTTACGCAGATATCCCGGCCGAAGACGCGTAGTCGTCACTTTCAAAGTTCCCCCAAGATTTCTCGCGTCAGGCGCCGCGGGCTGGGGCACAATCCCGGGGAATCCCGGTGTATTCGGATCTTGCGCGGATATCTTCGAGGTATAGGCGCGCGTAAGCTGTGGCGTCTGCCATTGCGCCGCGGAGCTGCCCTGCATGCTAGGGGCTCCAGCGGCATTTTGAGGCGGTCTGAAATATAGGGCGCGCGTTTGCCTGCCGGCGTCGGTCTCGATTTTAAGCACCGCGTCGTTCTCCCATGTGATATGGAGTCGCCCCGGAACCCGCATAATCCCTGGCGCGCCGTAGCTCATACATTGCTTTCCCTCCGCAATATCTTTCGTCACGTCCCATGTGTCGGCCGCGCGTCTTCCTTCCGGCTTGAGCGGGACGCTGTAGTAGTCTCCCTTGGGCGCTGTGAGCATGCGAGTGCGCCAATCTTCGGTCACCAAAGAGACCCAGTAGCCGGTGAGATCTATGGGCGCAGCCGACTTGGGGGTCTGTGCGGTTTGAGCGATCGCGCGTGTGAAGACGGCTATCAGCAGGAGTCCGGCCAGTCTCAGAATCATCGCTACAGGTTTCCCGCCTTTAGAGTCTTGTACACGGCTTCGACGAGCATCTCGCCCGTCCATTCACTGGTGCTGAAGCGGCGATCGTAATCGCGCGTCGGTCTGGCTGCTTTCACCTCCTCCAGAGTCTTTCCCTTTCGGATCAGATCGGCCACACGATCTCTTATGATCGTCAACATGTCCCGGTAATCGGTAACATCGGCCTGGTCGCACAACCGGCCGTGCCCTGGAATAACCATTGTGCCGCCCTCCTGCATCGCATGAGGAACCGTCAATTCGAGCAGGTGGTTCAACGCTTTGATTTCGCCTTGAATCGTTCCCCCGCGTGGGACATCGATAACGGGATAACCCGTCGTGCGGAAGATGTCTCCGGTCGCGATTACGTTCGATCCGCGGAAAAACACGATGCCGTCGCCATCGGTGTGAGCGTTCTTTTCCGCGAGCAACTCAACCGTCTCCCCGTTGAATTCGAATCTTTTTCCCCGGTCGAACGTGAGTGTCGGCCAGGCTGCGGAGGGCACATTGGATTGTGGGCCGCTCATTCGTGTGAGCACATTGTCTTGCGCAAATATGCCGACTTCCGGCTGCTGATAGAAGAGCTTTGCTCCAGGCTTGACGAGCGAGTCATTACCGCCCGTGTGATCCCGGTCCGCGCTGGTGTTCACGATAAACCGTACTGGGGCATCAGAGAGCTTACGAATCTCGGTTACGATCGCCGGCGTCATTCCGGGCGGCCCGGTGTCTACGAGCAGGATGCCGTCGTGCCCCGGATCTTTGCCCGTCTGCACCGCAATGTTTCCTAGAGTGGTCGCGATGAGATAGACATTCCCGTGAACGGGCACCGTCTCGAGTGTCAGCCCCTTTCCGGCCGGTTGTGAAAAGGCAGCGAACGGAATGAGAAGCAGCGGGAAGAGCCGCCTTCCGCTCATGGCTGCTTCTCCGGCGCCGATTTCTGATGCTCGCGAGCGAACTTGGCCTCGAACACCTTAGGCCGGGGAATCGTCATTTGCCGCAATTTTTTCTGGTACTCCGGGTACATCGTCTCCGCCCCGCCGCGAGTTGCTTCAAAAGGGATTCCGTACTGTTCGGAGAATTGGTGGATCAGATCGTTGGTGCCGGGCAGATGATGCGGCACCCACTCATGCGGCTGCGGCAGTTCCGGATGCGGAATGCATGAGCCGAAGCCTGCGACCGGCTGAAACACCTGGTACGGATTCCACACCCAGCTCTCGGAGCGCACCAGCGGCTCAGTCAGATATACCGGGTCTTCCGCGATCGTTGTCAACGTCAGGTACTTATCATGCAAGTCAAAAAACTCTGTAAGTGCAGCCTGATCAGAAAAGGCGATTCCGTTGCGGCGAAGATAGCCGGCCTTGAAGTGAGTGGTTTCGACGTGAAGCGTGTCACCCTCCCAAACACC
>JAFAWA010000144.1 GCA_019242155.1 Terriglobia bacterium
AGGTGACCCGCATAGCGATGGGCATTCCGGTTGGCAGCGGCCTGGAATTTGCCGACGAGGTGACGATCTCAAAGGCAATGGAAGGGCGCCGGGAAATGTAGCGGAACCGGATCAGATTACCTAGTTCCATTCACTATCGGCAAATCAGTCTTCTCCGCCAAACCGGAATCTGTCAGTCCACCGATCTCCACGTCCAGTAACTGATTGGGCTCACGCTCGTAAGCCAACTCGACTTTCAGGTAATTCTCACTTAACGCCGTGCCGGGTTCATGCAGCGTAACGACGGAAAGCCTCTTTCCAACCATACTCTCGCGGAAGGCGCGATTCTTCGCGGCGGCCAGGTTACGCAGAATGCGGTTGCGTTCTCTGCGGACAGCTACCGGCACCTGATCTGGATCCTCGGCGGCCGGCGTCCCCGGCCGTTCCGAATAGGTGAAAACGTGGAGATAGGTGAAGGGCATGGCCTCAATGAAGCGGCGGCTATCTTCGAATTCGGCGTCCGTTTCGCCGGGAAAGCCGGCCATCACATCCGCGCCGATCGCCGCATCCGGCATCAGGGCGCGAGCCTTTCGCAAGCGCGTGGAATAGTGATACGGGCGATATTTGCGGTGCATGCGCCGCAGGATGCGATCAGAGCCGCTTTGCAAGGGAGCATGCACGTGTTTGGCGATGCGGGGAGAGGTAGCCATCAGACCGAGCAGGTCGTCAGAGAGATCCATGGGCTCAATGGAGCTTAGACGAAGGCGTTCCACAGGCGTTTCGGCCAGAAGCATCCGAATGAGGTCCGCCAGGCGCATGGTGCTGCCCGGCTCTCTACCCCACCGTCCCAAGTTAATGCCGCTGAGCACGATTTCGCGATAGCAGCTAGCGAGCGCACGCACCTGCTCGACCACCTGCTGCGCGGGAGCGCTACGGCTCCAGCCTCGCACGAAAGGAATAATGCAGAACGCACAGCGATTGTTGCAGCCATCCTGAATTTTCAGGTTAGGCCGCGTGCGGTCGCCCGCTGCATCCTGCACCGGCGCGGCGAGGAAGTCGTGCTGAGCGAAGATGTCGGCGACCAGAATGTTTCCGTGGTAAGGAGCAGTCGTGACCAGATCGGCGATCTGGCTCTTGTGCGAATTGCCCACGACCCATTCAACGCCGGGCATGGCGGCTAACTCTTCAGGCGCGCGTTGGGCGTAGCAGCCCGTAACCAGGATGCGGGCGGCGGCATTTTCGCGGTGAACGCGGCGGATGGTCTGGCGCACGTCTTCGTCCGCCGCAGCGGTGACAGTGCAGGTGTTCAGAACCACCAGGTCGGCTGTAGAACGCTCGCGCGCTGCTTGCAAACCTTTAGCAGAAAGCAACGATTCCAAGGCGGCGCCGTCGGCCTGCGTGGCGCGGCAACCAAAATTTTGGACGAAGAATTTCGCCACCTTCTTTCATTATGCCGCGACTAGACATCTGGGACTTGGCCCGCATTGTTACTCCCAGGGGTCGAAAACCGGCACTCCCGCCCTATCGAAATCGCTTCGATCTCGGGTGACGACTGTAAGCCGATGTTCAAGCGCGGTTGCCGCAAGCAGTAGATCGGGATGGGAATAGGTATGCCCGGCCTTCCTCCCCTGTTCCATCAAAAGGCGCCATCTAAGCAGAATGTCCTCCGTCACTGGAATGATGCGCCCGGCGAAAGCGGGGCGCAACGTCATGGCAAGCCAGTTCTGGAGGTCGGCGCGTCGACCAGAGTGCTCCTGAAGTTGGATGCCAAAACGGATTTCAGCGATGCTGACGACGCTGATATAGAGCGCGTGAAGCGGTTGGGCTTCATAGAAGGCAGTGACTTTTGGTTCCGGCTTTGGTTTGCGTTTTTCCGACAGGACATTGGTGTCCAGCAACCACGCCATCAGAGCACGACATCGCGCACACTGCTAAGGCGCACGCGCGGAGGGGTTAGATCAATATCCGGATGTGGTCTTGCCTGTAAAGCCGCCAGCACGACTCCGCCGGTCTCGTTGGTCGGACTGGCGGCTGCGCGTTCATCGAGGGCGTCCAGCGCCTTCTCGATCAGCTCGTCCACGTCTTGAAAATGGCCGCTCTCGATCTGCCGGCGCATGCGTCTTTCCAGTTCGGGCTTGTGGATTTCGATGTGCATTTCCCCACCTTCTTTGATTATAAGAGCCGGGACTGATGTAATTACCTGTTATGAAATATCGAGCGGAACAAGTGGGGAGCTTACTCCGGCCCGCGGCCGTATTAACGGCGCGAGTGGAGTTTGAAGAAGGCAAGATATCTCTCGAAAGATTGCGCGGGGTGGAAGACAAGGCCATCCAAGATGCGCTGCACATGCAGCGAGATCTCGGGTTGGATGTTTTGACCGATGGCGAAATGCGCCGTGGATCCTGGCTTACGGATATGGCCGAGGCAGTGGATGGATTCGTACGGCAGAAAATAATACTCGATTGGAAAGGCCCAGGCGGAGGCGAAGAAGCCAGCACGGCCAATGCAGTAGGCGGAAAGCTGCGCAAACTCCGGAAGCTGACCGGACACGAATTGCCGTTCCTAAGCAAAACGGCGCGGGGACCTTTCAAGATCACCTTGCCGGCGCCCTCGAATTTCATGGTGGCGAGTTATAAGCCGGGAATTACCGATGCGTTCTATCCTACTCATGCCGGCCTGCTCGCCGATATCGTCGAGATTATCCGGGATGAGGTCCAATGGCTGGTAGCGCAGGGAGTGACTTACATTCAGTTCGATGCGCCGTATTATTCCCACTATCTGGACCGGCATCAGCGGGAGCGGATGGAGGCACAGGGCCGGAATCCAGACCAGGAGTTGGATGCGGGCATCGCCGGAGACAATGCAGCCCTCGAAGGAGTTCCGCGCGACCGTGTCACGCTCGCTCTGCATGTGTGCCGCGGTAATAGCCGCAGCCGCTGGTATACCGAAGGCAGCTACGATGCCATCGCCGAGAAGCTCTTTCAAAGCCTCAATGTCGACCGCTTTCTGCTGGAGTACGACACGGAACGGTCTGGGGGATTCGAACCATTGCGGCTGGTGCCGGCGGGGAAAACTGTCGTGTTGGGTTTAGTGACCACGAAAGAGCCCCGGCTCGAGCCGGCGGACGAACTGCGCCGCCGGATCGAGGAAGCGGCCCAGTATGTGCCTCTCGAAAACCTGGCGATCAGTCCGCAATGTGGATTCGCCTCCGTGGCGGCGGGAAATCTGCTGTCAATGGACGACCAATGGCGCAAGCTCGAACTGGTCGTTGACACAGCGCGCACGGTCTGGTGATTCGCAAACGGGCGCGGTTACCAGCCGGAACCTCCGAATTCCAGCCGCGCACGCCGAAGCATGCTCCCGCGCCCATGAATCTTATCGGCCGATTCGGGCCTTAATCGAGCCAGAAATCGCGCGGATACAAACGAAAGAGCCGTGTATCGGCGCCTTCCGCTTTGGTCAGGTACTCTTCGTAGGCCGCCAACTGTTTCTCCGGGCCGATGACGAAATAGACGCCCCCGGACACATCCTTGGCGGGCACGCCCATCCCGGGGAGAATGCGCCCGTTCACCTTCGGCATGCGGCGAAACAACTCGGCCGCGATACCGGGGCGTTTGCGCAACTCGAGGAGCGCGCTATGGAAACGCGAGACTACGGCGGGCGTCAGGCCATCGGCCAGGTCCGCCGCCATAGCCTCGCCGCGACTTTCATAGGACTCCGCCGAACGGATGCCGTCGAAGGCGCCGGCTAGCGCGTAATCTACCAGGGACGGATCGGGCGGAGCCTGGTGCAACTGGTCAATGACGAACTGCAGGGTCTGCGGCAGTAACGGCGTGCGCTCCGCATAGTAGTTCAAACGACCGTCAAGCGGCCGGACGCGGATGCCGTTACTGTATGCCAAACCGGCCGCCCAGGTCTTCATGAACATACCGTGGGCACCGTGCCCGGCGTATAGAAGAGAAGCGAGGAAATCGAGTTGCGCGTCCGGGCTGGTATCCGTGTAGGCTGCTCCCGGGGCGGAGTTGAGGAAGACCCCGCCTTGGGAGTTCGCGTTTAACAGTCCAACGAAAATGGGATGTGCCGCCTGAGGATCACGCGCGCGGAGCCGTTGTTCGATGCGGCGCGTGGCCGTGTACGAGGCTTTCGCCGCTTTGGCACTGAGGAGCAGCGTCGGAAGCTCGTCAAGGCCACCGGTCAAAGTTTGTTGAACACTCGGCGAGGCGATCAGGAACATGCGCGCGCCGCCTGTGGTCAGCAAGGAACGGTGTAGTTCTTCGAGCCGCAGCAATGTCTTTTGCGGGCCGGCCTCCAGATCCTGCTGCATCTCGCGGCACAGTGCCGTCCAATCGGCCGCCAAACTGGAATCGGGAATTTCAGGAAGGAGCGAATCCAGATCGTGAGCCGCTTCGCTCGCGAGCTTGCGGGAAGCCTGTGCGAGCGGCATCAAGCCCGGAGACGTATCCTGTTCGATTGACAGCAGCAACTCACGACGTTCCGCGCGTGTGCCCGCGGCTTTGCCCAACTCGTCCAGGAATTGATAGATGTCGGACGCCCCTCCGGTCTTCAGCATCCAATGAAGGCGAAACAGATTATGTTCGCGTGTGAGAAAGGAACTGGTCGCGAGAAGAAGCGGGTTCTCCTGGAGCCGCCACGCTCGCGCGGGATCTTCGACCCAGGTCTCTTCGGGCCGCTGCATCGTGTTATGAACCGCGCTCAGTGTCTGCTCGACCAGATCACGGATCCGCGGTAAATTTTCAATTCGCCAATCGGGGCTAAAGAGCGCCAGCTTGATCCATTCGAGCGCTCTTTGTGATTCAGCGGCATTGTTGCCGGAACCACGAACCACAAGTTCGTAACGCCCGCTGCGTGGGTTGACGCTGAAACCGGCGTCCAGTTTCAGGATCTCGTTACGGAGCCGGCCGGCCATTTCGGGATACGCGACCGGTTTTCCATTCTCGATGACGCCAACCCGGGTGAGAAGGTCGGGCAGCATGGATAGATAGACCAACTGGTCTTCGGGGACACCGTCGAGCCGTAGCGCAATCCCCGCCGTAGCACCGGCCATGCTCTCAAAACTGGACGTCACCAGCGGCACGCCTCCGGGCAGCACCCGGGAGTTGAAGTCGAGGGAGTCGTCGAGGCCCAGCGGCGGGTTTTCGAGGAAGGTGGGCGGCGTGATTTCGCGGCTGGCAGCTTCGATCGCCCGGCTGGCCGCATCCTGATCTGCCTGATAGTGCCGGAGCGCAGCCTGATCGTCCGTGACGTTATATTGCGTCTTCAAACGGGCCACTTCAGCGGTGATGCGAGCCGCCCGTTCCTGTTCCTCCTGGTCCACCAACGCCGGGTCCGGTTTCGTTGCTTCGATCCACGGATTCACGTTGGTGAGCTGCCATTTCGCCAGATAAGCGCGCCAGATGTTTTGCGAACCGGCAAGCAGTTTTTCGATCTCGTCCAGATCCGTTTTCTCGGTCAGGGATTTGCGGAAGCCGCCCTCCTGGTTCAAGCGATAGAGGTGCATCACCCAGTCAGAACCTATCCCGAGAAATCCGAAACCCGGCGGCGAATTGACAAACTTGGCCAACTGGCGGCGCCGTTCGAGCACTCGGCCTTGGAGGCGCTCGTTGAACTCCTTGAGTTCCGCAGATCCGTCCGGGTATGCTGCAATGCGCTCCAGCTCATCAAGTACTTTCTTTCGCAATGCGCTCAACTCTTGGTCGTTCATACGCGCCGGCGGAACATCGCGAAACATGACATAGGCCGGGTTGCCTTGGTCGGAATCGATCCACGCATTCACGCCTTTGACACCGAAATCGGCCTGGCGCGTGCGGCTGTTGACTAGTTCGCGGTAGAGGTTGGTATCCGAATCGCCGCCGAAATTGTCCAGGAATAGATTCGCAAACTCCAGTTCGCGGTTGCCCAGTTTGCGCGTGGCAGGCCAAGCCAGGAGCACCGAACCGGGCTGTTGCGCATTCCGGAAAGGGTAGGGCACGTACTCGATCCGGCCCGCGGGGGCAGGCTGCGGCGCGGGAAGCTTGGCCTCAGTCATAATCGGGAGCACCGGGTGCCGCGGCTCGACACGGTCGAGGGCGGCATCGATTTTGGCCAGGGCGGTTGCGAGCGGCACGTCTTTCGGAAGCGCCGCAATCATCCCCGTATTGCCGCCGAAGTAGTGTTGAGCATGGAAGCGCCGGATGTCGGGCGGTTGAATCACACGCAGAGCCTCGGGAAGACCGCCCGAAGAGAGCGCGAGGGGATGTTCGGCGCCGTAAGTGGCCACAGACGCAGCGCGGAAGAGCCGGTAAACCGGCTGATCCATGGAGGTCGTCATCTCGTTATACACGGTGCCCTGCTCTTCCAGGCGCAGCGAGCCCCCCGGGCCGGAACTGACGCCGAAGTTACGCACCTCGCGGCGAATCTCTTCATCGGTGTAGTCGGGATGAATCAACGCTTCAAAGAGCCGTTCAAAGTGATCGAAGAAGATCTCAGGACCCGCGGCTGTATAGAAGTGATAGCAGGTCATCCACTGCATCGTGAAGGCGCTCGAGTTCACGAGCGACATCGGCTCCTGGCTGCCCAAAGCGCGTCCGCGAGTTCCTTTCCCTAGCAGAAGGTGTTCCTGGGTATGCGGCTCGCCCATATTCGAAGTGGGGTACGTCGTAACCCAGATGAACGCTTGCGGCACCGATTGGATGCTGAGCAGGTCAAGAGTGAACCCGCTTCGTACCTGGCGGAAACGGGCGCCCATGGGACGGCCGGCGTCATCCGCATATACGGCAACTGCTCGAAACCCGTTCACCACCTGATTTTCCATCAGATTGGCGAAGCTGATTTCCGGCTGCTGGGCGCTCGCAAAAGAAAGCGCGAGTACGAGGGAAGCGAGGACTTTCTTCACTACTTCTTCACTATACCCTGGCTCCCTGTGATCACTTGCTGAGCCCGGAGGCCGGTTATTACTGCTCGTCGGCCTCTAGAGTCGTCAGTGTCGGCCTACGCTGATGAATGCGCAAAGAGGCAAGGCCGTTCCCGGCCGGCTTTACGTTTATCTGGAACTGTTGCGTGGCAGGATCATACGTGACCGGGGCACCCAAAGCTCCTGCGGTCACGCGAACCACCGGCTTTGCCGGCGAATAGCCGGTGATGATGCGGGAATGCTCACCCGCCGCGAATGCCAGCGAAAGATGGACGGTCCCGGTATCCGTAAGGGCGGTGATGCGCTTCTTACCAAGGCTAACGTAATTGTTCAAGTCACCCAGGATCGCAATTCCGGAAGGTCCGACGGGGGCTGCGATCAGATAGAGAGCGTCTCCCGTGATTTGCGTTGAAAACGTGTCCGAACTCTTCAGCAGTTGGCCGCTGCCGCCGAAAAAGTCGTAGAGATATACGGGTGATGCCGCGCCAAAGTCCGAAGCTTGAAGAGTCACTTGCCGGCCGGAGCCCGTCGCGAATGCAACCAGATAGTGGGCGCGAAGTGCGCCGAAATCCGTGTAAGCGGATGCCAATAGCGGCGTGTCTACATTGTTTGCGGCCGCGAAATAACTGCGGTCCAGGGGAACGAGAGGCACGTCAGGCTTTACGATGACGCCGTCCGGCCGTACTGCGTAGCTGAGATTCGCAGGGTTCAAACCGCCTATCGGGTCGCCCACTCCCACCGGCCCGGCGGAAAGCGTTGCGACCAGAAGGTTCGACGGTTCGCTGCTCATGAAAACGTCGGTGAACGGCCAAATACCCAGGGCGCTAGCGAGCCGCGATGTGAATAGAAAACTGTTCCATCGCGCCGGTCCGAACCGATCGGAACTGGTGCGGATGGTAGTCAGGTTCTTATACCGCACGCTCTGCAAAAAGTGGCGGGGCGAAGGCATGCAGTACTGTATGGTGATGTTTCGCTGGGAGAGCGAAGCCGACATGTTACCCAGGAATGCTTCCGGATCGGCCAAATTAAAAGCGGGCTGCGCTTTGTCGTCCAACCAGTCCTGTTCATAGATCGCCACGCCGGAAGCCGACAGATAGCCGGCGACGGAGTTCCAATACTGCGGATCCGTAACAACATTCCCCGACATCTGATCTAACTGATGGTAGGGACTGCTCGGATCGATCCACCGGGCATGAGTGATCAAAGGCACGCCGAGGCGCTGTTGGAATGAGCCCAGACTTTCTGGAAATAAGGCCGGCGCCGCCGTGTATTGATAGATGCCGTCGCCGTTGTCGTTCCATGCGGCATTCGGTCCCTTCGGATAAAACCAGCTATCGAGTTGGAGGTATCCCAACGCGATGCCCGCGTGATCGAAATCGGCTTTCACGGCCGATAGCGTATCTTCATAACTCAGTCCGTCGCCCGTGTGGTAGTAGTATGTAGCGCCGTTATCCGTCCAATAGCCTATGCGTGCCAGGCTGGCATCGGCGTCATTCGCCGGCTGAACCTTATTATGCAGCGCCAGCAGTGCTTGGCCCCAGGTGTCATAGGCGGAATTGATGCCGGGCTCAATTGTGAGAAGCACCCTATGTTGAAAGCCCGCCGGCAGCGTGGAGATCTTACTCGATATTCCGCTCGAGAGTTCATGATTAGGTCCCCACTGTGTGGCGGAGGCCATGAAGTTCGAGGCCGCGGAAACGATGAAGGTGTTCCCGGAGGAATCAAAGAAGACCCAAGGGCTTTCAGCCGCGAAATTATTGAAACCCGGGACGGCGAAGATTCCGGAGTAGGACAACTGGCTCAGATTCTGAGGATATTGCGTCCAGTTAGGAAATGAGAACGTATTCGGAGCCGCGACAGAAGAGGTGACCGTAAAGAGAACGGCTGCGCGGTTGCCGTAAGCTCGAATCGCGGCGTGTCGAGGCGCATCGGAAGTGAAGTCAAACGAAATCTCGCTGTAATGGCCCACGGTATCGGCGCTCGCAGCAATCGAAAGGTTAGAGAGCGCGTATCCTATCGCTCCGTGAAAATGCCAGCCTGGATTGGCGGCCGAGATGTCGTATGCGCCGCCCGGGTCCACTGAAACTGTGAGACCAGGAGTTCCGGCGATGGTGGCGCCCGATGCGGACGCGGCCATCCAGCTACCGCAAACCGACAGAGTTGCAGTGAAAACCAGGATTCTGTTGACCACTTGGCTCCATTCCCCGTTGCTTCGCGTGAGGTTTGATACAGTCTATCCTAGGGATTCCCCCGAAGCAACACACAAACGACATATGGAACGGCCCACGGTTCCAGGCACGGGTACTAAGTAACCGCGAGACGGGTTATCAGGGAACCGCCTGCCCCCAGCTCTTGGCTAGAACCGGAATTGTGCGACCAGTTGGCCTTGGCGCGGGTAATTGCTCGTTGTTGCCGTGTTCACCCAACCGAATCCGGACACGACCGTCTGTCCCGGGGAGCAGGCCCCGTTGGTGCCGTTCGCGGTGATGCACGTCGGCGCCGTTTGTGGGCTGGTGGTGCTCGGGGTTACTACTTCGGTGCGGTTAAAGATATTCGTAAATTCCACGCGGACGGCCAGGCTGGCCCGTTCTTTGAATTTGAAGGTTCGCCCGATTCCGAAGTTTTCGACCGGCCGGCGCTGCTGGCGGAATGCGGTATAGTACGCTGCGCCCCCATATTGGCCGGGAGCGGGGTT
>JAFAWA010000260.1 GCA_019242155.1 Terriglobia bacterium
GGACCGCCTGCGATCGGAGCGCCGAGGCCACCTTTTATCGCGGCCATGAGGGGCGTCCGCCCGACGTTCGGGTTCGGCCGCCCGCCACCTTTGCCTTCCTTCTTGACCTCGCTCGGACTCCACTCCATCTTCGCGCCGTGCTCGAGCATCAGCTTCAGAACCTCTACGTCGGCCGCAGTTGCGGCGCGATAGAACGGCGAACTGTTGATACTTGCTCCGCAGCAGAGCGTGGTCGAGTGTAATGCGCCGATGAACGGCTTGTTAACATCAGCGCCGACGTCGAGCAGCGCTTTGACCAGACTGAGGGAGTTCATTTTGTTCGGATGGCTGGGCTGCAGCCGCGAGCCATCGTGCGCGCGCATATCGGTGGTGGCATCGTGCATGTCAACGGCGAAGTACAAAGATCCATCGTTGGGATCGGCGCCCAGGTCGAGCAACTCTTTGGCGAAATCGAACCGGTCGTTCACAATGGCAATGATCGTCGCGGTGGCGCCATCGGCGTTGGTCGCCTTCACATCGGCGCCGGCCTGGATCAAAGCCCTCGCAACATCCTCGTGTCCGTTACGAACGGCAAACATCAGAGCCGTGAACCCGCCCGAGGGATGGTCCGCGTTTTTGCGCTCCGTAATGGTAGAGACGTGGGCTTTGAGATTGGGGTCCGCGCCGGCCGCCAGCAGCGCCTTCACAACGTCCAGTTGACCTTCGGCCGATGCCCACATCAATGCGGTCTCTTCCTGAAACGGATCCGCCGCGTTGACAAATGAGCCCTTGGAGAGCAGCAATTGGACCGCATCCACCCGGCCTGTGCGCGCCGCAGCCATGAGCGGCGTTTCCCCTTCCGGGTGCCAACGGGTCGGATCGGCTCCGGCATCGAGCAGCGCCCGCAGGACCTCGACGCTGCCGTTACGGCTCGCCTGGAGTAGCGGAGTGACGCCATAACGGTTCGCCGCATCGACCGTGGCTCCGGCCGCAATCAGATCCTTCGTCATTTCTGCGTTGGAGTGGTAAGCCGCCCACAAGAGCGCGGTGGAGCCGTCATTCGCGGCTGCATTTACATCCGCGTGGTCCTTAATCAACTTACGAACGGCAGGCAGATCATCGGCCCTCGCGGCGTCAGCCATGGCGGGGATACTGGTCGTGGCTTTTAGTACAGTGTTGGGCACCGCCGCCACAAACCCAAGCATGAGCGGCAGGCACCACCCGAGGTGCCGCACGGGTCTTCCGGTCCCTCTTGTGGCCGATTGCATGGCTACTCCTTTTTTACACACTTGGATCATAAGATATGCCTTTGATGCGCCGAGTGCAAGCCCCCTTTTGGGCCTCTCCTGGCTAGCCCCGCGGGACACATCTCGCCGGGCTCGGTCCACTCCGCAGGGCGTTCCGCCGCAATGCATGAGCATGCGGCCGAGTGGTGGCAAAAGAGCGGGTTAACAGGTGTGAACTGCTCCTACTCCTCTTGGAACGACTCCTCCGGCTGTGGGAGCTTGTCGTGGTCGCGGGCGATCCAGACGTAGAGCGTCGGCAGCAGGAAGATGTTAACTACCATGGCCACCATCAGGCCCCCTACGATCACGATCGCAAACGGGCGCTGCGAGTCCGAACCGATGCCGCGCGAAACGGCCGCGGGCAGCAACCCGAGGGTGGCAACCAGTGTGGTCATCATGATCGGGCGGAGCCGAAGGACCGCTCCTTCGACGGCGGCATCGAGGATGGTGTGACCCCGCGCTCGAAGCTGGTTGATATATTCCAACATAATTACGCCGGTTTGCACGCACACTCCGAATAGCGCAAGAAAGCCGACTCCGGAGGAAACACTGAAGTGCGTCCCCGTAAGCAGCAGAGCCAACAGCCCGCCCAGAGGCGCCATCGCCATGTTGGCCAGCATGAGCGTGGCCCACTTGAAGGAGTGAAACATAGTGTACAGAATGATGAAAATCACCAGCACCGTAATCGGCAGCACGATCATGAGGCGCCGCTGGGAGCGCTGCTGGCTGGCATACTCGCCGGCCCAATCGATGGTGTAGCCCTGGGGCAGTTTCACGTTGTCATTGACCTTGCGGATGGCCTCCTGGACGGTGCTGCCCAGGTCACGGTCCCGGACGCTATACTTGATGGCAACATAGCGGGAGTTCGATTCGCGGTAGATCTCCGAAGCGCCGTCGAGGATCTTCACGTTGCAGAATTGCGCGAGCGAAACGCGCTCGCCGGTAGGGGTGAGAAGCCGAATGTTTTCGATCGCCTCTCTGGTATCGCGGAACTGCGGTAAATATCGGAGCACGACATCGTAGCGCTGCTCGCCTTCAAGGACCTGCGTCAAGGCATTACCGCCAACCGCGGTCTGAATGGCATCCTGCACGTCGGCAACATTCACCTGAAAACGGGCGGCCTGTTTGCGGTCGACGATGAAGTCGAGATTCGGCTGGCCCAGGACACGGAAGAGGCCAAGATCCTGAACACCTCGGATCTGTTTCATGACATTTACGATCTGGTCGCCCTTTTCCTCTAAAACCTTGAGGTCGTCGCCGTAGATTTTGATCGCAAGTTCACCTTTCACTCCGCTAACGGCCTCTTCCACGTTGTCGGAAATGGGCTGGGAAAAATTCCAGAGCACGCCCGGGATCTTTTCGAGTTCGTGATCCATGGCCGCAATGAGCTGTTCTTTATCCTCATGAAAAACGGAACGCCATCGCTCCTTCGGCAACAGATCCACAAAGTATTCGGTGTTGAAGAAGCCTGTTGTATCGGTGCCGTCATCGGGACGTCCCACCTGCGAAACCACCTGAGTTACCTCGGGAAAGGACGCAAACAGAATGCGGGCCTGATTCATGAGCCGCGTGCCTTCGGTATAGTCTGTGCTTGGCGCCAGAGTGCCGCGGGCCCAGATCGCACCTTCGTCCAAGTGCGGGAGGAATTCAGATCCGATGATGCCGCTCGAAAGCAGGTAAAACGCAGCGGCAAGGCAGGCTAATGCGCCGCCTACCGTAAACCAGCGTGTCCGGACGGACAGCCGCAGCAGTTGGCGGTAACGCTCCGTCACCCACGCAAGAATAGGATTGCGCCATTCACGCGCGCCTCTGGGAAACAGGAAGCTCGAAAGCACCGGAGCTAAAACGATCGAAAATATGATGGCGCCCAGGAGAGCGAAGGCCACGGTCCAGGCCATCGGCTTGAATAGGCGGCCTTCTACACTTTGCAAAGTAAAGATCGGCAGGTAGGCGGTGATTATAATGCCGATGGCGTAAAACACAGGGCGCTGCACTTCGTGAGCGGCTTCGCGAATGGACGCCAAAACCGGCTTGTTATTGCGGTGGCCCAAATGGCGCACGATATTTTCCACCATCACCACGGCTCCGTCGACCACCATGCCGAAATCCAAGGCGCCCAACGAAAGAAGATTGGCCGGGATGTGCCGCAGGTCGAGACAAATGGAAGCGAATAGGAGAGAGAACGGGATGGTTAAAGCCACGATCAGCGCGCCGCGGGCGTTGCCCAGGAACAAAAACAGAATGATCGTGACCAGGAACATCCCTTCCGCGAGATTGTGCTCCACGGTGTGGGTGGTGTAGTGAAGCAGGTCGCTGCGGTCCAGGAAGGGAACGATTTTTACTCCGCGTGGGAGTAGGTTGTCATTCAGCTCCTGGACTTTCTCGTGAATAGCATTGAGAGTTGCGTCGGACTCGGCGCCTTTGCGCAACAGTACGATGCCCTCCACAACGTCATCGTTGTCGAGGATCTTACCGTCCGCGCGATGAACGGCTTTGGCGATGCGGCCCAGGCGGATCTTGGGACCTTGTGCGACGGTGCCCAGTTCTTCCATCGGAATGGGCGTGCCGTTCTGGGTCTTGATGAAGGTCTGAGCAATGTCGTTTACATGCTGAAAGAGGCCGACCGACCGTATGTTGATTTGCTGCAGCCCCATTTCAATGAAGTTGCCGCCGGCATTCACATTATTGTTAGCTAACTGCTGTTCCACCTGGCCTATGCTGAGCCCATAATCGATCAGCTTATTGGGATCGACCCGTACTTGGTATTCCCGTGTGGTGCCTCCGAAACTGACCACGTCCACGACGTTGGGCACCGACTTGAACTGCTTCTCGAGTACCCAGTCTTCGAGGGACTTCAATTCCATCAAGTCGTACCGCGGATTCGTGCTTCTCAGCGTGTACCAGTAAATCTGGCCTACGGGGCTGTAATCGGACCCGATCTGCGGCTGCAGATTTTGGGGAAGAGTCACGGTGGACAGCCGCTCGAGTACTTTTTGGCGATTCCAGTCGTTTTCGGACTCATCGTCAAAGATCAACATCAAACTCGACAGCCCGAAGAGCGAAGTAGAACGGAGATGTTGCAGGTGGGGAAGACCGTTCATGACGATCTCAATGGGTATGGTGACCTGCTGCTCCACCTCTTCGGCTGCGCGTCCGGGCCACTGCGTAATCACCTGGACATAGTTATTGGCGACGTCCGGGTATGCCTCAATAGGCAAATTGCGGAAGGAGATGACTCCCCAAATAAAGAGCAGAACGGCCATGACGAGAATCAGAAACCGGCTGCTCAGCGCGAAATCTACGACACGGCGAATCACGGCAACCTCTCTACTGCTCGAGCGTGTTCTCTAAAACGAGAGCATTGGCAACTACCCGGTCGCCGGGCTGTATTCCCGAGCGGACCTCCTGCGCATTACCGGGGATCATCTCCCCGGTCTGTACTTCCACACGGCGGAACTGCCGTTCCCCGGCCGGCACGTAGACCCAGTCCCGGTCATGCAGATGAAGAATCGCGGCGGCCGGAACGGATACGTACGTCACGCTGCTTTGGCCGTGAAAAATGGCAGTGACGAACATGCCGATTCGCAAAATGCCCGGGTTGTCTACCTGAATGCGAACTTTGGCGGTACGGATGTTGGGGTCAAGAACAGCACCGATGTTGTCTATCCGGCCCTTCAGGACACGGTTCGGGTACGCGGCAAGGTGAATATCCGCGAATTCCCCGACGTGAACATTGGGCAGATCGTTTTCGTAAACATCGCAGATGATCCAAACATTAGAGAGATCGGAAATGGTGAAGAGGTTGGGCGAATTGTCGAGTGTCTTGACGCCGGCGGCGTTGGTCACGTTCTGTTCCGTGATCACTCCCGAGACCGGCGCGAAGATATCGACCAGCGCGGAAGGGTGATCCATGTCGGCGCCGAGCACATTCAGATGCTCGCGCGCGGTAGCGACGTCGACCTTCGCCTTGGCCTCGATGTCTTCGGCGACCTCGAGGTCTTTCAAAGCGATTGCCCCTTTTTCGTAAAGTATCTTGGCGCGATCGAGCTGCGCCGTAGCCAGCTTTTCATCAGCCAGAGCATGCTGATAGTCCGAGAACGCGGAAGCGATATCGTTGCTCTGAACGCGCATCAAGAGCTGGCCTTTCGTAACCTGGTCGCCCAGGCGGGCGCGGATCTCGACTACACGGCCGGAAGCGAGAGAAATGACCGGCACATTGCGGGAGACGTCCGGGCTCACCACGCCGGTGGTGCTGAGCTGGGGCACGGCCGTGTACTTGGCCGCCGTAGCGAGCGTAAACTGCTCGGGGTGCTCCACCTTGTAGTTACTCGAATCGCCCTCGTGTTCTACCACCGGCGCGGGCGGGGAGCCGGAGCCGGCTTCTACTCCTCCACCCTTGGCATTGCAGCCCGCCAGGAACGCGACGGAGGCAGACGCCAGGCTGATCTCGAGCAGTAACATTCGTCTCATTGAATTACCTCGCGCCCCACCGCCATGTTCAACTGGGCGGCAGCGGTGAGAAACGAACCCAACAGGTTCAAATAGCCAACGCGCACCGTGCGGTAATCGCTTTCGGCGCTTAGAAAATCAAGCAGCGACGCCCCGCCGCGCTGATAGGAGAACGAGATCGTGTCGCGAACCGTGGAAGCTTGCTCCAGGTAGTCCGATCTATAGCGTTTCAGCAGTGCTGCGTTGCTGTTGACGGTAACAAAGGCTGAGTCCACATCTCCAAAGACTTGGGCTTGCGCGGCATCTCGGAGGCGTTGCGCGTGCGTGATGTCTAGCTGAGTGCGTGCCTTCTCACCTTGATTGCGATCGAAAATGCGCAGCGGAATGCTGACGCTCGCGCCGATTGTATTTACGTCAAAAGGATTATTGAAGGATGGGTTTCGCGAATACCATCCGCTGAAGGTTGGGTCGGTCGAACCATTGGCAACTGCGAGCCGATGGTCGGTATCGGCCTTATCCACCCCTTGCATGGCCGCGCGCAAGTCCGGACGGGCGGCTAAGGCTGTGTCATGCAGCTCGTCGAGAGTCAGAACAGGTTCACTGAAATCGAATGGTCCGGTCACATCGAACTGCTCTATGGGAGTACGCTCGTTGAGAAGTTGCAACAACTGGATCTTGGCGGTGCGCAAATTTACTTGGGCCGTTTCCACGTCGGCCTGGTATTGCGCTTGACCGACCTGCAGACGCAGCAAGTCGACACGGGCGATATCGCCGGCCTTGAAGCGCTCATTGCTAAGGGCTAAAACGCGATCGTAATATGCGAGGCTTTCTCGCGCCAAATCGAGCACCGCTTTTTGCTGCAGAACCTGAACGAACGCGGTCCGCAGATTAAAGATCGAAGTCCGTTGCAGATCCTCCTGCTGCGACTGGGCAATCGCCGTCCCCCGCTGCGCGCTCTCGAGCCGTAGTTCGCGCTTGTGTTCGCGCTCATGCAGGTAGCTGAGGCTCGGGGTGAAAAGGGTTCCGGCAAAGGGTCTCCAGACGCCATGGTCCGGAGTGAGTTGCGTGCCGTCGGCCGTGAGCGTGAAATCGGGGTTAGGACGGAGATACGCAGTGATCTCCTGGGCTCGGGACTCGCTCACGTTGATCTGCCCGGCGGCGAGAGTGGGGTTGGTTGCCAGGAACCGATCTCTTAATTGCGGCCACGTGTATGGAGTTTGCGCGATTGCGGTGGCAGCCCAACAACTCCCGGCAATCCACCCCGCGCATACCCTCCTTAGGAAAAGAAGCATCGTGCCAATTTCTCCTAAACGGCAAATCACTCGAAGAAGGCAGGCTGGAAATGAGCCTTCAGCTGGTGATGTGCCATATAACCCTCCGATTCACCAATTACCTGCCCCGCGGGAACCTCGTCAAAGGTTACGCGGCGCTAAGTAGACAGTACGAAGCTCGGATTAGATCGCAGGGGGAGCTCGCCCGGAACGACAGACAACGTCGCGAGTGACGAGGTAGCGGGGTAAGGCGGTTACAAACGACAGGCAGCTCAGAATGAAGGAAAGTGTACAGACTCCAGAAATCTGATAATGGTCCAACGCCTCAAGCAGCCGAAGCAGTTGCAGGCTGGCTCTCTCCTTGCCATCTTCGGGCGGCGTAGTGCCCATGCCGTCGTGTTTTCCCAAATGGCTGTTAATCAGTGAAAAGCTGAACAGATCATCGCTGGAGGAGACTGCGGGAAAGAGTGCCAGGGTAACGATCAGCACTACCAGAAGACGCTGAAAACGGGCTCGGCGCGTGCTGCGCCGATGGCATCGCAGCTCCAAGACCGCCAGACGAACAAGGGCTGAGACACCTAGAGCGAGCCACACCAGATTAAGAGCGGTGTCGAGCGTCATATGTAATCTCGCCGTAACGGGACACCGTCTGCCTTCGTCCGGACCAGGCAGCACGGCACCACATTTATTGTTATACCCACAGCGTAACCACCGCAACAGTGGCGCGTACTGGAGTAACTCGATTTTATACGCAAATTACAAAACCTAATGAAGGCCGGCGTGGGCCTTTTTGGGAACCTGGCGAAACTCTCGCCCCACTTAATCGATCAAACCGTTGCGTACTGCGAACCGGACCAATTCGTTAATACTGTGTAAATTCAGCTTCTCCATAATGCGGCCGCGATGCGCATCCACCGTATAGACGCTCAAATTCAGAACCCCTGCGATTTCTTTATTGGTCTTGCCTTCGGCCAGCATCTGCAGGACCTCACGCTCGCGGCTGCTCAACAGATCGATAGGATCGGTGACGTGGCGGCGATAGTCGTCGAGCACCGCGTCCGATACCGCCGGACTCAGGTATCCCTCGCCCCGCGCCACGGCGCGCACCGCGGAAACCAGATCGTCCGAGCCCGAATCCTTAAGCAGGTAGCCGCGGGCTCCGGCGCGCAGCACCTCGCGCACATACACCGAGTCTTTATGCATGCTGAGCGCGATGACGCGTACATGCGGCGCGGCGGCGGTGACGCGGCGAGTGGCTTCGATGCCGTTCAGTTCAGGCATTGCCACATCCATCACCACCACGTCGGGCTTGAATTTATCCGAAAGCTCGATGGCTTCGCGGCCGTTCCCTGCCTCCCCCACGATTTCCATATCGGGTTGGGACTGGAGAATCATTTTGAAGCCCTGGCGAACGACGGCATGGTCGTCAGCTAAGAGAATACGAATGCGTTTCATGCCGCAGGGGAGCCCGCACCTCAATTAGAACACCCTGGCCGGGCACGGAGCGGACCGCTACATCACCCCCGAAACTGCGCGCGCGGGCCCGCATACCAATCAAACCCAATCCAGAACCGGAAGGAGAGCCGGCGGAGGTTCCGTTTTCGGGCGAAGGAGCGAGGCCGCGCCCATCATCTTCAATGGCCAGGCACACCTCTCCGCTGCGGGTATCCAGAGTTATCGAGACGTGTTTCGCGCCCGAATGGCGCGCCACATTGGTCAGTGCCTCCTGCGCGATCCGAAACAGGTGGGTTTCGGTTTCATCGGGCAAGCGGCCCGAAAGATTAGATTGAAGATGGACGGCTATGCCGGTGCGCGCGGAAAAACCATCGCCGAGCCAGCGCAGACCGGCTTCCAAGCCGAAATCATCGAGAATGGTGGGCCGCAGCAGTTGCGACATCTGACGGACGTTGCCTATGGCTTCATCCACCAGGCGAAGGCAATCGCGCAGGCGCTCCGGAGGACCGGAGTCGAGCGCCGCCAGGTTAGTCTTGATAGCGGTGAGGGATTGGCCCAACTCATCGTGCAGTTCGTGAGAGAACCTGCGGGCGGTGGCCTCCTGATCTTCGAGCATGTGCCACGAAACCCGCCCCAATTCGGCGGTTTGCCATTCCATTTTCTGGGTCAAAGAAGAGACCAGCCGAATGGTGACAATGGCAAACACGAGGCCGAGGATCACACTGGCGGTAGCAAAGATGATTGAGGTTTCGAGCAGGTGCGAAGAGCGGCGATCGATCTGGGTCTGGGCCACGCTTACCTTTCCGTACTCGAGCCCCAACAGGCGAGCCACGATAGAGACGAACGCCTCATGATCGCGAAACAGGTCTATCGTGGCGTACGTCTGAGCCGTTTCATCGTTGAGCAGACGCCTGGCCTCCGCCGAAAACGTGAGCGAAGCCGTTTGCAAACGCCGCCATAGATCGCGCTCGGGCGTGGAGGCACCTTCGGCCGAGATGCGATTCATATCGCGATCGGCCTCCTCCAACTGCGCCATGATGTGGTTGTAGTCGACCGAATCCGGGTCGCCCGCGAGGATGGAGAAGACCTCGCTTAAGCTGGTCTGCTGATGCTGCAGTTCTCCAATCAGGCGGTTACTGACGGCCTGCTCGCGGATAATATCGGCGGCATTTTCCTGAATCGACCGGATATTCCTGACCCCTACGATCGAGGCCGAGAAGAGCAGCAGAATTACCAGTCCAAAGCCCCCTAGTAAGACGCGAAGGATGTTCTTATGAGTAATCTGCTCCGGCAGCATCGTTTACAGTATCCCGCCGCCGGAACACGGGGGTGTACCCCCTAAACAGGCTAATCTCGAGGCTAACAAACGTTAATTGCACTGCCCCCCGATTTTGGTGGCTCGAATAGCCTGGCGGGGCTATCGAACCCTCCGAGCGTATGCTGCATGATGGAACTGTAGCGGGAAGATCCCGCCAGGGAGAAAAAGGAACCATGAAACACACATTACTAGCCCTCACGCTGGCTGCGGCCACAGTGCCGTTCACGTTTGCCGGCCAGGCGTCCTCGACCACGACCACCCAAGACAAGACCACGACTACGACTTCGCAGAAGCCCAAAAAGGTGAAGAAAGTTAAGAAGTCGAAAACGAGTCCGGCCAGCACCACTGCGCCGCAGAAGTAACTGGTCTGAATTTAACCAAACAGCGCCCCGCTATCCTCTCAAGGTGGATCGCGGGGCTTTTTTTTTGCCGGCGCGCGGTGCGGTTACTCCTTAATGTTTATCGTGCCGCGGCACGTGGGAGCGCCGCAGCGGCAGCGGACGCGCGCAAGCTTGTCGGAGAACCGGTAATCCACAGTCAGTTCTTCACCCGGTAGGATGATGCGCTTACTCATATACAAAATATGGCCGCGCACGATGCGTGTATAGAGGTTGGGCGCGCAACTGTGGTTGATGATTTCCGCGCCGCTGCCGCCGACAGCGCCGTCGATGGTCCAGTAGTCGTCTAACGTGAACAGATAAGTGATCGAGCCCTGTCCGCGCCGCTTAGTTTCCCGCCGGCTGATTCTTTCTCCTGTATACTCGATTACCTTTCGCCCTTTGGGAATCCGCTCAAGCGCGTAAACACCGCGGCGATGGATCTGCGATTCCCGAATTTCCAGGCGGAAAGCAGTATGTTCGGAGTTAATCGAGGGAGATTTGACCAGCGCAGTCGCCACTTTTTCGCATTGTACCGGAGACATGCGTCCGCTTGATAGAATTCTCGCCCCGGGCGGCGGTAACTCATAAATATTTCCAATCGCTTCCATAGAAACGTTAAGCTTGGTACTGTTGGGACCACGTACGACAATGAAAGCGGCATGTCGTCCGGTCTCGGAACGCTCAATGAGAGTGCAGGGTAGGATGAAACGATGAAGAAGATCGAGGCGATCATCCAACCTTTCAAACTGGACGATGTGAAAGAAGCGTTAAAAGGGATCGGCATTGACGGCATGACGATCACCGAGGTACGCGGCCATGGCCGCCAAAAGGGGCACAAAGAGGTGTACCGCGGCCAGGAATATAACGTGGACCTCCTGCCGAAGGTAAAACTGGAAATGGTAGTGTCCTCGGAGCGCGCGGATGAGGTCATCAGCACGCTCGCGGGGTCGGCGCGTACCGGCAAAATCGGTGACGGAAAGATCTTCGTGTTCGACGTCGCCGAGGCCGTCCGCATCCGGAACGATGACCGTGGGGAATCCGCACTCTAGCCAAGCCGCGGCGCCCGTTCAAGAGGCCTTTCTCGCGACCGGTGATTCGGTCACGGCGCTCGCCGAGCGCACGGGCCAGGTAGATCGCGTTGTGACCGAGGCCGCGGCGCAACTGCTGTTTCCCGAGACGCCTTCCGGCTTAGCGATGCTCGCCGTCGGCGGATACGGACGCCGGCAGCTCTTTCCATACTCCGACGTAGACATCCTATTGTTGTACGAATCGGAGCGCCTGGCCATCGCGAATAAAGAATCGATTTCCCGCTTCTTGCAGCGGCTTTGGGACGACGGTATGCGTGTGAGCCATTCCGTGCGGACCCCCGCCGAATGCACGGAAGTTCACGATCAGAATACCGAGCTGAACATCAGCCTGTTGGACCAACGCTACCTGGCGGGCGACCGAACTTTGTACGCGCGGCTCATGGGAAAGATGCCGCGCTTCATTCTGGGGAATCGCGACGCTTTGATTCGCAATCTTTCGCAGCTTACGCGAGAGCGCCACGGCAAATTTGCCAACACCTTCTATCATCTGGAGCCGAACGTCAAAGAGACGCCGGGCGGATTGCGCGATTACCAGCTCATCTGCTGGCTGGCCCAGATGCGCGACACGGAGCCGTCGAGGTTAGGCACGGCGGATCCTTCGCCCGAACTGCAGCAGGCTTTCCGGTTTATGGCGCGCCTGCGCTGCTATCTGCATTGCGAATCCGGGCGCGATCAGAACGTGCTCTCCTTTGAAGCGCAGGACACGGCGGCTGAGCAGTGGCAGATTAGCGACCCCGCGGACTGGATGCGCGAGTATTACCGCCATGCCCGCGCCATCTACCGCGCGGCTATCCGGCAACTGGAGAGCAACGAGGCGCAATCGAGTTCGCTGTTTGCGCAGTTTCGCGATTGGCGGTCGCGTCTGTCGAATGCCGACTTCAGCGTGCACCGGGAGCGGGCGCATTTTCGCTCTCCACAGGCCATCGACGCGGATCCGGCATTGGTGCTGCGGCTGTTTGAGTTCATTGCCCGGCACGGAATCCGGCCTTCTTCAGAGGCCGAGCAGCAACTGCAGACACGCCGCAGTGGTCTGCGGACACATTTCGCGGAAACACGGCCGGTCTGGCATGCGCTCAGCCAGACTCTTTCCTTGCCTGAGGCGCCCCTGGCGCTGCGGTCCATGCACGAGACCGGTGTCCTGACCGCGCTCTTCCCCGAGTTGGAATCGATCGAATGTCTGGTAATTCGCGACTTTTACCACCGCTACACGGTTGACGAGCATACGCTCGTGGGCCTGCAGAACTTGTGGAATCTGCGCGGCGCGGGGGAGCAGCCGCTGAAAGCTTACGGCGATTTGCTCAAGGAAATGCAGAATCCGAGCGTTCTTGCATTTGCCGTGCTGTTTCACGACTCTGGCAAGGGGCTGCCGGAAGAAGGGCACATCGGAGGCTCGCTGCGGCTCGCACGCACGGCTATGGAGCGCATCCAAATGCCGGCGCAGGACCGCGAGACGGTGCTGTTTCTGATCGGCAAGCACCTCGAACTTTCCACAGTAATGCAGGCGCGCGACCTGTTCGATCCGCAGACCATCCTCGATGTGGCCCATCAGGTGGCGACGGTGGAACGGCTCAAAGCACTTACTCTGCTGACGTACGCGGATATCAGCGCGGTCAATCCCAACGTCATGACGGCATGGCGCGCCGAACAGTTGTGGCAGCTCTATCTCAGGGTCTACAACGAACTGACGCGCGAACTGGAAACAGAGCGGATCGAGGCTGACCCGGCCGGTTCCCTGGAGCGCACCGATTTTCTGCGCGGCTTCCCCACGCGATATCTGCGCACGCATACGGAAACGGAAGTCGAGGAACACATCGCGCTTGAAGAAAAGAGCCGAAAGCGAGGCGTCGCGGTAGATGTCCGGAAACTCGACTCGGCGTATCAATTGATTCTGGTCGCGCAAACCGACCGGCCTGGTCTGTTCGCCGCGGTGGCCGGGACGCTCTCGAGTTTCGGCATGAATATTTTAAAAGCCGAAGCATTCTCGAATCGCCGTGGGCTGATCCTGGATACTTTCACCTTTGCCGATCCCTTGCGCACGCTCGAGTTGAATCCCACGGAGATAGATCGCCTGCGGCAGCGAACAGAGCGCGTGATCATGGGCAAAACCGATGTTCGCGAACTTTTGCGCAACCGGCCGAAACCGATTTTGCCCACCCGGCGCGCCGGAATTAAGGCCCGAGTGGCATTTGATAACAACGCGAGCGGCACCGCGACGTTAGTAGAGATCGTAGCGATGGATCGTCCGGGATTGCTCTATGATCTCGCCTCCGCCATCTCTTCGAACGGCTGCAATATCGAAGTCGTTCTAATTGACACGCAGGCCCACAAAGCGATCGACGTGTTTTATCTTACGGCCGGCGGCGCTAAGCTAGCGGCCGAAAAGCAAAGAACCCTCGAAGAGGCTCTCCGCCGCGCCTGCGATCTCGAAACGAGCGCTTCCGAAGTGTCCCGGTAACGTGTTCGCGGGTGAGCGCGTTATCTCGCGATGGGCACGAACACTTCCGTTTTCCAATCCTTGGGATCGGGAAAATCTCCGGGATCGTTAATATAGGATTCCCAAGCCGGGCCGGCCGCCTTGTAACCTTCCGCTTTCAGCCATTCTTGAATGGCAGCGTGGGCTGCCCGGAGCTGATCGTAAGGCCCGCTGTGCGTAGTTACGGCAACCGCGCCACCGGGAAGAGCCTCCACCGCGATTTCGCCATCTCCCGAACCGGCACTTGCGGCCGCGACCGGCATGCCTGCTTCGATTCGCCAATCGGGTCCCATTGCGAGATATCTCGCGAAGGGTGCTCCGGCGATCGCCATTCCATTGGCCGCCGCATATTGGATCACTCGCGGAAACATTTCCGCCAAAGCGCTCGCGATTTCTGCGGGCTTTATATTCCTGCGCAAAACCACCGCGGGCTGCGGCGAGATCTCTTTAGTCGCAATGGCGTATTGCATAAAGCTCCAATCCTTGTTATCGGGTCACGACTTTATCGGTTGCCTGGTTCTCGTATGCATCTTCGACCCGGATCGCGATCGTATGTTCTCCGGGAGGAGCATCGAGGCTGAGATCATAGTCCAAATCCGGCGAGTCGGAGATCCCGCTCGCGGGCGCTACCACCGTCCAGTCTCCACCGTCCAATGAAAACTCCGCCTTGCTGATGTTGTTCAACGCATCGGCCGCGTGCCACCGGACCGCGAGCTTAGTGCCGTTGAGCGTCGCCGTGAGGCCGGTGATTTTAGGCGGCGTGTTATCGATCACGAACGAATCGCTCTCGATATGGGCCCTGAGGGCTTCCGAAGGAGGATTGGAGGGTGAATCCGAGGCGGTGATTCGCAGCCGGTACTCGCCGTCCGGAAAAGCAGTCGAATCCCAGGAAAAGTACTTTTCGGCGAACTTATCCTTGAGCGGCTTCCACTGTGTCTCTTTTTCCCCGCGGATTTCGACAGTGTAGATCAGCGAGTCTCCGTTAGGATCGGAGGCCATCCAGCGCGCGCTCATAAAGCCTTTGGCAAACTGCATCGCGGGCGAATTGGTTGACGGCGTTTCAGCGTTCGGCGTAGGGTTCTCATTGCGCGCCTGCTGCCTCGTAAGCGCCGGCAGGCTGATCGTCTGCGATGGTGTTGAGGCAGTAGGCACCGGGAATTTATAGTTGACGGGCGTAATTTCGACGCGGTCGATCCGCGGCTCCAGGTTTTTCGGCAGGTAAGCGACTTCTACCGATTCCAGCTCGGGCGAGCCGCTGCCCGCCGCCGTCAAAGCGGCCTTCCACTGCAAGAACCGCGCAGGCGGCGAGGTCACGCGGCTGCCTTTGGGATCGGTGATCGGGGGCGACCACGGGCTCCAGTTTTTTTGCGGCTGGTCCAGATTACCGCTTCGCGTTTGAATCGAGATCTGTCCGCCTGACAACTTTCCGTCAAAACTGAGCCTTCCCCACTGCGTGTAGAGGGCGGTATCAAGCACGTCGCTTTCGATCGAGCCCTGTTGCTCTGGGGCCGGGTCGATTTCGTAGACCTTGCCGACATTGGCAGTGGCCGCGTAAATGCGCCCGTCCGGCGCGGGGGCGAAGGCCGTTACTTGTGTCGTAGGAACGGTTAGCAGCGCAGTGAACAAAGTCGGCGATTCGATCCGGTAGATGCTGCCCTTATTGCCCGCCCCGAGTAGCGCCCGGCCCGAGTTATCGATCGCGATGGCGTAAACGAGGTCGCTCGGGTTGGTCCAGACCCGGCGCGCGGCGCCTTTGGCGTCGATCTGGTACACGTCGCTGCCGCCGCTGATATTAATAGGCGCGACGCTAAGCCCCGCGGGTGTTGCCGTCTGCCGCGCGATGGCCTGCGCTCCTCCGATATTCAAAGTAATTTGTGAGGGAGCGGCCGCCGGCGTGGGGGCCGGTTGCGGTGGAATTGTTGCCGGTTGACGCGTGCCGACTCCCGACGCGTAGATCGCCCCATCCCGAGCGGCCGCGACAGCGGTGACTTCCGATTTCGGCATTTGATACAAAACGAACCCATCGCCCGCGGGCGAAACCCGGATTACGAGGCCGCCCGGAGCCGTACCGGCAATGACATTGCCCGCCGTGTCGATCACGATCGAGCGGACGTGCGTCTCTTCGGAACGGAAGAACACCTTGCCGGTGCCGTCCGATGCCACGCGGTGAATCTCGCCCGGGTCGCCGGTAGCAATGTACAGATTGTCCTGGCGGTCGAACGCCATTGCCCAGATATATTTCGATTTGGGGTCATAGTAGGCCTCGGCTTTACCGTTCGCATTCACCCGATAGACTTTGCCGTCGGGCGCCGTACCTACATAGATCCGGTCTTTGGAATCGACAGCGATCGCGTGGATCTCGAGAGCATCGAGCTCCGTCAGCATTTTTCCTTTGCCATCGGGCCCTATGCGGTACAGTTTGGCCCCTGTGCCGCCCCCGGCATAGAGGTTGCCTTTGGAGTCTCGGGCCAGCGCCCAAAGGTACATGGCGGAGGAATCGTAAAATTCCGTCCAGCGGGGAGAAAGCGTCAGCACGCCATCGCTTCGCAGCGACAAATTCTTGATTACGCCCTTTTGAAAATCGGCGTAATCGGTTTGCGACCAGGTTTGTGTCTGACCGGCAAAAAGAGAGATCGAAAAAGCGCAAACGAATACACAGGCGCGCTGAAAGCGAGAGAATCTTGTCATTGCAACTTCACTTAAAGGCTACCAAACGGCGTTGCCACGCCGCGGCTGCGGACGGTTCGTCTCTGGGCAGTTGCGGGTTTGTCAGAGCCCGACTCAATCTACGTGAATGCGCAGGGAGTAGCTCCCGGTCACGACGGAATCGAACGGCAGCGACATCTGCTCGGTAGCGGTTTCCGCGGACGTCACTACGCTGCGGTTCGCCGCGCGGCCGGCCTGCATTACATTCAGCACCGAGGACGGCAGGCTCGGCAACGTCTTATCGTCCAGGTAAGCCGTGGGGCTCGATTGGACCAGGGAAACGTAAAGATTGTTGTTACTGCGCTCCTGGTTGAGCAACGAGACCGTCTCCGGAAGATCGAGAAAGCGGTTGGCGGCGCCCGCGATATTCTGCATGCGATTTACGGTATCGGCGTCGCTGAGCACGATCCGGTGGTCGCCGCGCGATATCCCCTCAGGAATTCTCATCTTGAATTCGCGTTGAATGACGCCGCCGCGGTAAGGCCTTAAGAAGACTTTTACGGGGACCTCATCGCCCGGCCGCACATCCGGGCTGC
Source organism: Terriglobia bacterium (assembly GCA_019242155.1). Lineage (GTDB taxonomy): Bacteria > Acidobacteriota > Terriglobia > Bryobacterales > Bryobacteraceae > PSRJ01. The sequence continues at coordinate 16,942 of JAFAWA010000260.1, forward strand.
CCACCCACGCGTTTTCGATGGTGGCGATGCGGCGGTCGGGTAAGAGGTCTACAGTCACGCTTACACGCTTGACGTCCGGTGTCTTGACGTTGTTCAGATACAGGCGGTTGAATTTGTCACCCCACCAGGTGGCCAGCATCATGGGCGCGGGCACAGGCAGTTCGCCCGATGCCTGCATGGTAGAAAGCGAAAGATTGCTGCCGCCGTTCATTTCGATTCGGCCGGATAGCCGGTAGGTTGCTTCGTCGCGGAATTCGTTGAGGTCCGAGAGCGTGTTCGCTAGCGTCATCATCATTAAGCTAGGGGTCCACTTCTGCTGTACAAACACGTTGAAGTGAAATTCTTTGTCACGGCTCACGCTTTCGTCTTCGCGCAGCGCTCGAAGCCTGACACTCACAGGAATCATCTTCGATTCGCTGCCGAGCATACCCATAATGCCGCTATGGCGATCCTGATGCAGCGCGCCTACAATCTCGGTCGCATTGGCCATCTTGTTCGGTTGATACTGAGACGCCAGGGTCATCAACACTTCGCCCTTGCTCATCGGCATATCGACGGGTCCCAGATTGAAGAACGGGTGTCCGAAGGCGAGCACCCGCTTGCCGTCGTTGTATGTGACGGTACCGAGGCCGGTAACGCTCATATCGCCATCCACCAGAACGCCCGCCACGGATTCGCCCGGATTGAGCGAGTGTTCCCAGCCGGGAGCCGGCTTGTTGGTTTTGAGGGCGCTGCCTGCGCCGCCGCTCTGCACCGCCGTAATACCCAGATTCTGGAACAGCGGGCTGAATTCGGCCAGCATCGCTTGCGAAAATCCGGAGAAAGTTAACGGTGTCTCTATGGGCACCATGGCCTGATTCTGTTGCAGGAAATTGTTCGAGCCACCGGCGTCCACCAGTTGGGCCAGCAGGGAACCGGGCGCGGCGTCTGCCTCGCTCTTGGCTTTGAGCTTATCCGGGGTCTTGGCATCGAGCGGCCGCGTGCGGTCCAAATCATTGATCTCCAGCATGCTTTCAATCGGCGTTATGCCGCAGATCGAATCCGGAGAAAAGACGCTCAGGCGCAACGCAATGGCCCCGATCAGCTTCCCGTCGATATACACGGGGCTTCCGCTCATACCGCCCGCTACATTGGTGCGAATGGCTTTGCCGCCCATCTTCCCAATGATTACGTCTTGATTCGGCCCCCATTGATTTTTCCAGCGGCCAATGATCTCGACGGGAACCGGTTCCGGTTGCGTACCCTGAAAAACAGTCCAGGCAATCGCCTTCATGCCGGGTTTGATTTCACGTAGGGGCATGATTTCGACTTTGCCGGCTGTAGGCCGGGAGAGAGGCGTATCTACCGCAAAAACAGGGATGGCGGCAGCCGCGATAATCGCTCCTATCGGGGCGAATCTCAGCTTCATGTGGTTAACTGCTCCAGTTGCCTCCTATTGTACAACGCGGCCGTAATTGGCTTTCCCGCTGTTTCCCGCGGCACACGGCGGAAGCGAGGCCGTCACAGGGCTTTCACAGCATGCCGGCGAACGCCGCGTTAGGGCGGCGTAGTCAGGGCAGAGTTTCGCGCAGAACCTTCTCGCTTTGCTCGACCCGAAAACGGCGCAGCTGATCGCGCAGCTCCGGGCGGCTGTTCGCCAAAATCGCGATCGCCAACAGAGCGGCGTTGCGGGCGCCCGCGGCTCCAATGGCCAATGTGCCGACCGGAATTCCGGCGGGCATCTGTACCGTGGAAAGCAAGGAATCGAGTCCCTTCAGCGAGGCGCTTTCCATGGGAACCCCGAGCACAGGGAGCACCGTATGCGCGGCACAAACACCCGCGAGGTGAGCGGCGCCGCCGGCCGCGGCGATGATGATTTCGAGACCGCGAGCTTCGGCCTGGCTGACGTAGGCAGCGGTCTCGGCAGGTGTGCGGTGCGCCGAGAGCACGCGGCACTCATGCGGTATTTCAAATCGCGTGAGCATCTCGTCGGCCTGGCGCATCGTCTCCCAATCCGACTTGCTGCCCATAATGACCGCTACCAAAGGTCCGGCCACCGGTTACTGCCCCTGGGCCGGCGAATAGCCTTCGCGGCCGTCGTAACTGCGCAGTGTTGCGGTCATGACCACATCCACTCCAGAAGTGCTGATTCGTTTTACCAGGTCGATCAATTTGCCGGGGTCGGCCGTGCCATCCGAAAAGAACCGGCACCGGAAACTGTCGGTACAGAACGTCTCGGCGGATCCAATCCCCGCCGGCCAAACAATCACTCCGCGGTTGTCGATCATCTGCAGCTTCACGCCCTCACCTTCCTGCTCGCGGACCGCGGCTGCGAGTTCCGCGGCTTTACGCGACGGCCAACGAACGATCACATCGATGCCCTCGAGCCTCACTGTAGCCGAAGTGCCGCTAGACCCGGTAGCGGCTCGGCCAGCCGGTAATCCCGGGCCTTTGGCATAGCTGACCGGTTTGAGGACGTTCGGTTTTTGCCCCATGCGGGCGATCACCGCGCAGGCGAACTCCTTCGTGCCGGCCTTCTCTTTGCTGACGCCCTCGGCAAAAATGTCGTAGGTGTGAATGCCGTCTTCGATGGTCCGCAGCCAGGCGTTGTGCACGCGCTCAGCGGCCTCGGGCTGGTCGATATGGACCAACATCAGCACCCCTCCCAAAAGCAGCCCGGATGGATTACCCAGATTTTGACCGGCGCGACGCGGGGCGGAGCCGTGCATGGCTTCAAACATGGAGCAGTTATCGCCGATATTGGCCGAGCCCGCCAAGCCCACGGAGCCGGCAATCTGCGCGGCCATATCCGAGAGCACATCACCGTAGAGATTCGGCATCACGATCACATCGAAGGCTTCCGGTGTGTCGGCCATTTTGGCGGCGCCGATGTCGACGATCCAATGCTCCTTCTGAATATCCGGATATTCCGCGGCGATTTCGTCGTAGATCTGGTGAAACAGGCCGTCGGTCATGTTCAGAACATTGTCTTTGGTGAAGCAGGTGACCTTGCGGCGATTGTGACGGCGCGCGTATTCGAAAGCGTAGCGGACAATCTTTTCCGTGCCCGGCCGGGAGGTCAACTTGATGGCCGATGTCATTTCCGGGCTCAACCGGTATTCCACGCCCGCGTACAGGTCCTCTTCGTTTTCGCGGACCACCACGATGTCCATGTTGGGGTGTTTCGTCTCGACAAACGGGTGGTATGAAACGCAGGGCCGCACGTTGGCATACTGCCCGAGGGTCTTTCGGGTGGTTACGTTGAGACTCTTATAGCCGCCGCCGGGAGGGGTTGTGATCGGCGCTTTGTAGAAAACTTTGGTTCGTAATAGAGATGCCCACGAGCTGGGTTCAATCCCGGATGCGTTGCCCTTCAAGTAAACTTTCTCGCCAACCTCGATCGTCTCAATCTCCAGAGCGGCTCCGGCTGCTTCCAAAATTTGCAGACTCGCGGCCATGATCTCGGGGCCGATGCCATCGCCGTACGCAACCGTAATCGGTGTCTTGGTGGGCATAAGCGGAAATAATCAAGAATAGTTGGAAATCCGGGACCATGCAACCGACTTCTTCGTCATGAAAATTTAACCGGGACGAGCGCAGCCCTCGGATATACTTGCCCCTATGGCTCAAATACAGGAACACCCAGCCGGTTCCTTCTGCTGGCTGGAGTTAGCAACCACCGATCAAGCAGCGGCTAAGAACTTTTACAGCTCCCTTTTCCGCTGGTCGCCGAACGATTTTCCCATGGGAGGCGGGGCGACGTACACGATGTTCCAGCTCGATGGCAGCGACGCCGCGGCCGCTTATACGATGGATCAAGAGATGCGCGACCGGGGCGTCCCGCCGCACTGGATGCTTTACATTGCAACTGCAGACGCCGATCAGGCGGCGGCCAAAGCGGGGCAGGCCGGCGGTAAGGTGCTCGCCGAGCCGTTCGAAGTAATGAATTTCGGCCGCATGGCGGTTATGCAAGACCCTACGGGAGCGAATTTCAGCGTCTGGGAGCCGAAGGCGCACCACGGCACAGGGGTAAAGGATGTGCCGGGCACGCTCTGCTGGGCCGACCTGAGCACCCCGGACCAAGACCGGGCTGTGAAGTTCTACAGCGAAGTGTTTGGTTGGGAGATCGAGGCGGGAACGGACGGCAGCGGCTACCTGCACATTAAGAACGCTGATCAGCACATCGGGGGAATCCCACCCGCCGAACGCCACAACCCGCACGCGCCGCCGCACTGGATGCTCTACTTTCTGGTGGACAACTGCGACGCATCGGCTCAGAAAGCGAAGGAACTGGGCGGCCATCTGCTTATGGAGCCCACGACGATGGAGAAGGTCGGCCGGATTGCGATCGTGGCGGATCCACAACACGCCGTTTTTGCGCTCTTTCAACCCCCTTCGCATAATTGATGCGTTTGACAGGCCGGTTTGGCGGCGATATCCTGCCAAGTATTCCGAGGTGTGCCCTATGAAAGCTGAATTCGTGGCCGGCTTGATGCTGGCCGCCTTAATGGTGTCGCTGCCGCTGGCCGCCCATCACTCCTTTTCCGCCGAATATGACTCCAATAAACCGGTAAATGTGACCGGCGTGGTAACCAAAGTCGAGTGGCTCAACCCCCACATTTGGTTTTATGTAGATGAGAAGGACGCCGGCGGTAATGTAACGCACTGGGCCTTTTCGGGCGGCGCGCCCGGCCAGTTGATGCGGCGCGGCATCATGAAGGATGTGATCCAGCCGGGAATGATGGTACACGTCGAGGGCTTTCGCGCCAAAGACGGAACCAACAACGCCAACGGCACAAAGGTAGTGTTTCCGGATGGCCGCCAGGTGTTCACCGCCAGTGGTGAAAGCCCGGCAGCGCAGGAGCAGGAGCGCAAGTCGGAGGGCAAGAACTGAGCCATGTCTAGCCGATTTCAAGCGATTGCAGGAGTCGCCCTAAGCCTGGGCGTCGCGGCGGGATTTGTAGCGTTGCTGCCCACTGTACACGCTCAGAATTCCAAGGCGCGGACAGCGGACGGAAAGCCCGATTTCAGCGGGATGTATGAATGGCCGAAGGCCTCTTCGGGCGAGCGATGCCGCTGCTCCGCCACTATCTTCGACAAGGACCTGTTCCCTCCGCTGAAGCCTGGCGGTGAACCGCTTTTCGAAAAGCGCAACGGCGATCCGCGCCATGACGAGCCGCGCTCGTATTGCATGCCCGCCGGATTTCCCTCCGGGATGCTATCGGCGAATGCAGTGCAGTTCGTGCAGAACAAGAACTACCTGGTGATGGTACACGAGTTTCAGCGCATGTCGCGAATTATTCCCCTAGATGGACGGCCGCACCGCCAGGGGCTAGAGCCCATGTATTATGGCGATCCGGTAGGGCACTGGGAAGGCGACACCTTGGTTATCGAAACAACCAACTTCAAGCGCTGGGGCATCGACGACTATTACTATTCGAATCCCGATCAATATAGGATGCACAGCGATGCGCTGAAGACGATCGAGCGCATCAGTTGGAAGAACGACAAGACGCTCAATTACGAACTGACGCTCGACGACCCCAAGGTCTTCACCAAAGCATTCACCGAGACCTTCACTATGGCGGCGAAGCCGGAGTGGGATGCGGTCGGCCTGTTCGAGTACGTGTGCGAAGAGAATAACCGCTGTCCTGGCGGGAAGTGCCAAACGCCGTAGATTAGAGCCGTGTCTCCTCTCCCGCCTGCCTCCGAGCCGTTATTGGGCGGGTGCGTAGCCGAATGTCATCGTGATTGAGAAGTCTCGCGCCGGCAGCAGCGTCACCTGGTCGCCCGGCGAAGGCGCGTTACTCTTCGAGGAGAACGGGACGACCGCCACGATATTGTGCTGATTCAGGAGGTTGTTGATCCCGAAGCGGATTTTCGTTCCCCGCAGCCACCTTTCGTTCTTAACCGTGTAGTTGAAAAACAGGTTGGTCACATTGAAGGGGTCAATCGTCACTGCCTGGTTGAGTGTCCCGTTGTCGTTGTACATCGTGCCCACGCGTTTGTTAAACATGCCGATATCCCAGTTCTTCCGCTGATAGGTTAGACCGATGGCCTCAGTATTCTTAGGGGTATTTGCGACCCACAAACCTCCGTTGGCATAACTCGAGCCTTCCTGATACTTCGCCGAACCGAGCGTCCCGTTCAAATAAAGGCTGAAGCCGAAGCCGATCAGGACATTGCTTTCGGCTTCGATCCCCTTCGTGTTCGAGGGGCCGGTCTGATAGAAGTAAGACTCCCCGGTCGCTGCATCGATGAAGGCGGAGTACGGGTTTTGGAAATGGCTATAGTAGGCGTCGACATCCAGAGTCCAACGGTTGAACTTCGTCACGGAACCCACCTGGTACGTCTTGACGGATGTGGGACGCGGGAGAACCCCCACTTGCAGGATTTGGGCGCTGCCGCTTGCGCCGTTCACATTTGCGCCGTTCGCCCCAAAATCAAAAACCGCGCTCGGCGGAATATTGCTGCCGGTGGCGAATTGTGCGTATGCAGTCCAGTTGGTCTTCAGTTTGTAGCGCAGGCTGGCCGCCGGCATCCAAGAGCGGTAGTGGGCCTCGTGGTACGTGCTCGGCGGGCCGCCGATACAAACCGTGGTCTGGGTGACCTTGGGGGTCGAGAGTACACCCCCGATGCATCCGACCCCGGTGTTGCCGTTATCCTGGAACTGAGTCAAATACATTCCATATTGAGCCACTTTGACACCCGCCAAGGCGCTCAGATTTCGGGCGATGTTGTACTCATATTCAACGAATGGCTGCGCTGATAGTGTGGTGAAGTGCTCGTGAAAGTTTGCCAAGAACGAATTCTGCCACGTGCGCGGGTCAGAAGGAATCTGGTAACGGTCGGTATAGGCCCATTCGAACCACAGCCCGGCCCGGAAAACACCACGCGCCATCTCATAGCTGACGGAGGCAACATCGCCAACCTTCCGATAACCGTTTAACTTGTCGACGGCACTCGTCGTGGTAACGGACTGCGCCCCGGGAAGGAAGAACCCGTCCGACTGGATTTTCGGGTTGTTGTAGTTCTGCTTATTCCAATAGCGGTACGTGTAGAGCTTGTTGTCAAACTTCCAGCCGCGCCCCAACTCGCTATGGACCCCGATATATTCGAAGTCCGTCTGCACATGATAGAAGTTATAGCCGTAATAATTGGGCTGCGACGGATCATTGCTCAGCAGATAGTTATCCCCGAATTGAGCTATCTGAGCGCGCGACGGTCCTTTGAGGTTAGGCGTGTTGGTCCACAGATCCACAAGCCCGCCGAATACGGTGATCGTCGTGCGGTCGTTAACCCGATATTGATACTTTAGAAAGCCCGCTACGCGCTTTTGATAGTTGTACGTCTGGTAGCCATCCGAAAGCATCTGATGCAGGTCCATCGTCAGGCTGGATTTGTTGCCGGGGCCAAACTGGCCGGAATCGGCATCTAGCGCAAGCAACCGAGTATTGAACGAGCCATAGGACGCAGTCGCGCGGATATCCGGACTGTAAGCGACACTGCGCGACAACAGGTTCACGGTGCCGCCAAAATTGGTAGGACCGATCGAGGAGGCCGTACCCGGGCTGCGATCGAAGTCGACGCCGTGGATGAATTCGCTCGGAAAGAATGCCCATGAATGGTGCGTCGGATCGTTTGTATCGTTAAATGGAATCCCGTCGGCCTGCATGGTGTACTGGCCGTCTTTGAAGCCCCGGAAATAGGTCTTACTGTCGCCAAGGCCTACGCCGTTAGGATTTACGCTCCAAGTGCCGGGAGCGTTATTCAGCAACTCCGTGTAGTCCGCGATGGGCGACTCGAAATTTTGTATGTACTCCGGGCTAATCTCCGATCGCGCCGAGCGCGCATCGAGAGTATTCTGCGACGGCGCGGTTTCGGCGGCTACGGAAACGGCGCCCTCGACTGTTATGCTCTGCGCAATTTCGCCGATATCCAACGAGATAGAGACGTTCTCAGACCCGTTAGCCGCCAGCTTGATTCCCGTCCGGCGGCTCGAAGCAAAACTAGGAGCGGAAGCTTCCAGTGTATAGGTTCCTGCAGGCAGCCCGGAGACGGAAAACTTGCCCGATGGGTCCGACGCCAAATTGCGAGCTTGGCCGGCCGACTCGTTCCTAATTACGACGACGGCACCCGGAATCGGTTTCCCGGTCACATCCAGCACGGCACCGGTAATCGTTCCGGATTCGCTCGTTTGTGCCTGAAGGCGGCTCGACCCTACAGTTCCCAGTAACACGCTTACCACGATGAGACTACGCTTGAACTTTGAAAGACACGGTTGCACTGATGCGCCCCCCCGGTGTGGCAAATTGTACAGGTAGGTCTCAGGCTAGCGGGAGTTTGCGACAGTAGCATGACTAAAGCGTTACGGAATAGTAACCGTGGTGAGAGAAAATGGCCGGAAACACTAGTCCGGAGAGCCTCACGCTGGGTGATGCGCCCGCCAACCCGCAGGAGCATACGATTCCCGGGCCACCTCGGCATAGGGAACCGGAGAAACGATGGCCGGAATCTCCATTTGCACGTGAGGTTCGACGGTCGGCTTGGCCGATCCCCCATTGGGTTCGCCCCACAGTAACGCAACCTCCGTCCCCGGTTTGCTGTACGCTTCATCGACCATTGCGAGCGAGAGCATTCTGCCTTCGTTTCCGCTGTAGCCGATCCAGGTGGAGAGACCCACGGTGGTTCCGTTGGCCAGAACTCGGTCGAAGGGATGCATGGAATACACGGCGCTCGGGAACTCCATAAATTTGGCGCGGTCCGTCTTTTGGAAAGCCGTGCCGATGACCTTCAGCACCTGGTCAATATCGAGCGCGAGCGTTACTTTCTGCCGGTGCGGTCCCTTGGCCTTCTTTTCCAGTGCGGCGCGGCCTATGAAGTCATGGTCGAACTTGACGATGTGGCCGTAGCCCAGCTCCCAGGGAGTCAGGTAATAATCTTCGATGTTTTCCGAATAGAAACTGCCTCCAATCGAGGCTTTGGCTTCGTAGCTATCGGGCGGAAGCCACTCGCGGTAGGCCTTCAACTCGTTTCCCGTGTAAATCGCCGGGAGCGGCGAGGGGATCCACCCGGACTCCAGCGTGTTTGAAGAGTAGGCGCGCCCGCCAACCTGGCGCAGGCCGAACTCCTTGCCGGCTTCGACCAGGGCCAGCCGAACCGCTTCTCCATCGTCCCATGGTCCGAACAGCTCGAGACCCGGTTGGCCCGCCATTCCATGGCGCAGGGCGCGTACCTTCCTACCCCCGATTTCGACCCAGGTCAGATGGAAGAATTTCACGTCCGGCACAGGGCCTCCGATGGCGCGCTCGATCACTTTCATCGCGTTCGGCCCTTGGATCTGGAAACGATAATGACGCCGCCGGCTGGGATCTTTTCGTACCGCGGTCCGGTCGTCTAAATCAGCCTTCAGCTTGTAACCGCCGGTCTCGGCATGATAACGAACCCAGTTCATGACCGGGTTTCGGCCGACCAGGTTGAACTGGTTCTCCGCAAGATGAAAAAGGATTACGTCACCGATCACGAATCCATCGGGCGAGCACGGCACAAACTGTTTGGCCCGGTCGAGACCGAAATTGGCGAAGCTATTGACGCCCAGGTACGTCAGAAGCTTGGCTGCATCCGGCCCTTCGAGCAGGAGTTCGGCCATGTGATAGGACTGGTTGAACAGGACGCAGGTCTTTTGCCACGCCCTCTGCTCATCACGCCAATTCGTGAATTCGGGCGGAACGCCCGGATACACGTTGGGCCCGGTTTGCTGATTGTACAGGAAATGGGAGATCCCCTTTGTGCTGTCCAACAGTGCTTGCAGATTTTCGTTTGCCATTATCAGTCTCTTGCAAGAATACAAGTGTTACGCGCGTTCATCAATGGAATTGATGATTCGGCCAGGTTTTGTTTTGGTGCCGAACCAGCCGATCACCAAAGGGGCTTCAGCGGCCGGGCCGGTGGGAATTCGTCTGTGATATCTTATTTCGACGCATTCTGTGTCCACTCCCAGTTATGTTTGCGGCGCCGGCGGTATCCCGCTGATCGGGGAGACAATCGGAGCCCACTTCGATCGAGTTGCCGCGGGGTGGGGGTCTTTAGATGCGCTTATCGTACGCCATCAGGGGATTCGATGGACGTATGCCGAACTCAAGGAGCGCGCCCACAAGGTTGCCGCGGGTTTGCTCGCCATCGGCCTTTCTCCGGGCGACCGCGTCGGCATCTGGTCGCCCAACAATGCCGAGTGGGTGGTTGCGCAGTTTGCTACCGCTAAGGCTGGACTGATCCTGGTAAATATCAATCCGGCATACCGGCTCTTGGAACTGGAACACGCACTGTGCCGGTCCGGCTGTAAAGCCCTGATTACGGCCACCGGCTTTAAGAGCATCGACTACATTGAGCACATCCGCACCTTGATGGCCCAGCAACGCGTCCCGCAACTCGAAACGGTCATCCATTTGGGCGAAGAGCCGAGAGCCGGAATGATGCGCTTCTCGGATGTGGCTGAATGTGGAGACGCCGCGCAGTACGCTCGTCTCGCGGCACTCGCAGATGAACTGCAGTTTGACGATCCGATCAACATTCAGTTCACCAGCGGCACCACCGGCCCGCCCAAGGGCGCGACGCTCACCCATCACAACATCCTGAATAACGGTTTTTTCGCCGGCCAACTGATGCGCCTGAAGCCAGGGGAGCGCTTGTGTATTCCGGTACCGCTCTATCATTGCTTCGGAATGGTCCTGAGCAATCTGACGGCTGTGACTCACGGCGCCGCCATGGTGTTTCCAAGCGAGTCCTTCGACGCCCTGGCCGTGCTCGAAACCGTTGAGGCGGAGCGCTGCACGGCCCTCCACGGCGTACCTACCATGTTTATAGCCGAACTGGAGCATCCCGAATTTGCGCGCTTCGACCTGAGTTCACTCCGCACCGGCATCATGGCGGGCTCGCCTTGCCCCATTGAAGTGATGCGCCGTT
>JAFAWA010000470.1 GCA_019242155.1 Terriglobia bacterium
CAGATCACCGAGCTTCCCGATGGAGGCGTGCAGCTCGCATTCCGCGCAGGCGGTCCGTATGAAATTCGCCGCTGGATTCTCGGATGGGGAGATGCCGTCGAAGTTATCGCGCCCGAAGACCTGCGTCGCGGAATAAAGCAAATACTAACGGCGGCGGCCTCTGTTTACTAACGAAATATCCGCGGTCCATCGTTGAGGGTTATCAGAGTCCATCTATCGCCCGCATCCGCACTCGGCACAAGCGCCGCTCAGGCGTCAATCTTTCCATGAACTGTGGAAAACAATCCCGTGTTTTCTATAGTCCTGAAAGTTTGTTACACGAAGCGTGCTGTTGTTGCCTACTGTTTAAGACTCAACAGGTTCGGTGAATCACTCGGTGGAAAGACCGGTTTGATCCGGACAAAGTTTGTCGCGGCGGGAACTTACTTTCCCACAAACTTTTCCACAGAGATCAACGGCGTCCCAGGCGCTGCTCGAGCGACTGCGGAATCTGCGCTCTGACCTGACAAGAGTCCCCATCATACCGCACGTCCAGCACGCGGCCAAACTCGTGAAGCAGGGCGAGCGTAGCGCCGTCGCCCGCGTCCAGCGTCAGCGTCGTTTCTCGCACGGGATCGGCCGGGAGCAGTTCATCGATCAGGCCGAGCAATCGGTCAATACCTGTTCCCGTCAGGCCGGAAATGGCCACCGTTCGGGATTGCGCGCCCGCGTCCCCACTGAGCAGTCTGCGGCCCATGCTTTCCGCGTCGAGACTGCCGTCCGGAAGCCGATCGATTTTGTTCAGTACCAGCAGTTGCGGAATGGCCGAAGCCCCGATTTCGGATAAAACCTTAAATACGTGGGCGGCATGATCGGGCGCCGCGGGCGACGAAGCGTCGATCACGTGAAGGATTAATGCTGCCTCATTCACTTCTTCGAGCGTCGCGCGAAATGCCTTGACCAGTGTGGTCGGCAGGTTACGAATGAACCCTACCGTATCGCTCAAAAGCACGCGGCGGCGGGATGGTAGGACCAGCGGCCTGACGGTTGGATCGAGCGTGGCGAACAGCCGCGCGTCCGCCAATACTCCGGCTTCAGTGAGCCGGTTGAAGAGAGTGGACTTTCCGGCATTGGTGTAGCCGGCCAACGCCAGAGTCGCTAAAGGAACGGCAGCGCGTCTGCGCCGGTGCAAAGCCCGGCCCGTGCGGACGTTCTCCAGATCATTGGAAATTCGTTTGATGCGCCGCGCGATGCGCCGCCGGTCGGTTTCCAACTGCGTTTCACCAGGACCACGGGTTCCGATCCCGCCGCCCAAACGCGACATCGCCGCGCCCTTTCCGGTGAGCCGCGGAAGCATATAATTCAGCTGAGCCAGTTCCACTTGCAGCCGGCCCTCGCGCGTTCTTGCGCGTGAAGCGAAGATATCCAGGATGAGCTGGGTGCGGTCGATGATCTTGCAATTCAGCGCGTTTTCGAGATTTCGCTGCTGCGTGGGCGAGAGATCGTGGTCGAAAATCACAGTGCCGGCCGCGCCGGCGCTGATGGATGCGGCGATCTCTTCTACCTTGCCCCGCCCGATGAGAGTAGCGGCTTCGGGAGCGTCGCGCGCTTGAATCGTGCGCCCCACCACCTCGGCGCCGGCCGTAGCGGCAAGTTCGCCTAACTCGTCCAGCGACTCCCCGACCTGCTCCAGACTTCCGCTGCCGGAAGCATTTCGCGATTTCCATTGGAGCCCGACGAGGATTGCCCGCTCGCGAGGAGCGTTCTGAGGCAGCGTGGCTCAGACCTCCGAGGAGTCCGTATGGGCAGCGACGGCGCTCGCGCTCCCAACCGAACTGGCCTGCGCCGCGGCCTGCGAGCCGCTCCCATAGGAGTGCGATGACTTCTGCGTAACCACCGTGGAAATCGCGTGCTTAAAGATGAGCTGCTCCTGGTTGTTGGTCTCGAGCACCAGTGAATATTTATCGAAGCTCTTGATCCTTCCGGAGAGCTTTACGCCGCTCATTAAGTAGATGGTCAGAACGATCTTGTCTTTTCGGGCGTTGTTCAAAAAACTGTCTTGAATGTTTTGCGCCGGCTTTTCCATACGGGTTATCCCCCAAGCCCTTTCGGGAAGCACAACAGATGCAACAACGGCGATAGTATTGTAACCGATTCCGGGGGAGCTGGTATTTACTCTTCGTCGTGTTCGGCGGCTGCGGAAGTAACAGGCGAGGCAAGCGCCGATAGTTCCTCCCGGTTCAGAGAGCGCGGCGCAGCCGGACGGTTTTTATCGCCACCGGCAGGCTCCAAAACGAACGAGGCTACCGACGACAGTTCCTGCTCGAGATTGAAGTCCGGAACACGGCGCAGCGCGGGAACCTGTGCTACGCCGTGCTCGGTAATCACGCACTCCAAACCGTTAGATAGCTGAAACCGGATTCTGAGGTTTTGGCGAACCGAAATCTTGCGGAGGTCCGCCAACTTCATCGATCGGCTTCCTCGAATTCGTCCACCTGTTCGCCCATAGCTATGCGCGCGGCCACCTGTTCCTGGCAGCTGACGCAGTAGCGAGCCCACGGCACCGCATCGAGACGTTTCACTGAGATCGGTTCCTCGCACTCCATGCAGACGCCGTAAGTGCCGTGCTCGAGACGCCGCAAGGCGCCTGAGATTTCACGGAGCAACTTCATGTCGATGGTGTTGCGGTTGAGAAAAATCCATTCCTCGTGATGCTGCTGGCTAAGGTCCCCCTCGTCGGAGGGCACATCCAGCCGGCCAACTACCTGCGCCGCTTTTTGGGCGGACATACTCCGACGGACTTCCTCAGCTTTCTTTTCAAGCATTGCGCGGTAGGTCGAGAACTTGAGTCCGTTTTTTGCTGTCTTTTCCATTTTTCTTACCACCGGTCCGTAATGGACCAGATCCATATGACGCAAAATTGCAGGCAAAAGTTGCACGCAACCGTGCGGAAGATATCGAAAAAGTATACCCGCCGCTCCGCTACGAAATCAAGCCGCAGCTACAATTTACAAACGTTTAACGTAACAGGCACCACAAACGGGCGGTGGCTTCGCGCCCCCGCGCAACGGTAACCGGCTACGTGACTAGAATTTAGCGAAAGTAAATCGATGCCGCAGAGCAACGCCCCCCAGGCTCCTACTCCTGATATCGCTTGAAAATCAGGCACCCGTTCGTGCCGCCGAAGCCGAATCCGTTCGAGAGCGCGTATTCAATCTTCATGGGGCGGGCGCGATTGGGTACGTAATCGAGATCGCAAAGAGGACCGGGATTCTCCAGGTTGATGGTGGGCGGAGCGATCTGATCGCGGATGGCCAATACCGTAATTCCTGCTTCGAGTCCGCCGGCGCCGCCTAGCAGGTGACCGGTCATCGATTTCGTGGAACTGACGGCAAGTTTCGAGGCGTGGTCGCCGAACGCGCGCTTAACGGCCTGGGTTTCGATACGGTCACCAACTTCGGTCGATGTTCCGTGTGCGTTGATGTACTGGATCTGCTCCGGTTCAATACCGGCATCCCGGAGCGCGTTGCGCATCACCCTATAGGCGCCGTCACCATCGTTCGGAGGAGAAGTGATGTGAAAAGCATCCGCACTCATTCCGTACCCCACGATCTCCGCCATGATGCGAGCACGCCGGCGTCGCGCGGACTCCAGCTCTTCCAAGATCAGAATGCCTGCACCTTCGCCGACCACGAATCCGTCCCGATCCCGATCCCACGGGCGCGAGGCCTGCTCCGGTTCGTTATTGCGCGTCGATAGCGCGCGCATCGCCGCAAATCCGCCGATGCCCATAGGCGTAATGCAGGCTTCTGTGCCGCCGCAAATCATCACGTCGGCAGCATCGCGTTGGATCATGTTAAAAGAATCACCGATCGAATGAGAACTCGTCGTACAAGCAGTGGCGGTTGCGGAGTTTGGCCCCTTGGCCCCGGTGCGTATAGAAACGTAACCGGATGCGAGGTTGACGATGGTGGCCGGGATAAAAAATGGAGAGATGCGGCGCGGCCCGTGTTCGAGAAACTCCTGATGCTCGCGCTCAATCACTTCGAAGCCGCCGATTCCGCTGCCGATATACACGCCGGTGCGCTCGGCGTTCTCTTCACTGATGTGGAACCCGGAACTGCTCAGGGCGCAATCCGCCGCGGCGATGGCGAACTGGATGAAGCGCCCCATCTTCTTGATCTCTTTTTTGTCAATGTAACGGGACGGATCAAAGTCTTTAACCTCTCCCGCGATGCGGCAGGAAAAGGCTCGGGCATCAAACTGTGTGATGTGTCCAATCCCGGACCGGCCCGCTCGCAAGCCTTCCCACGACGCCTCCGTGCCGATGCCTAAGGGCGTTATCAGACCCACGCCGGTAACTACCACTCTTCGAGACAAACCAATCCCCCTAGGTACGAGACGGGACTACTTTTTACTCGCAGTTTTGTTCTCGATGTAATCGATGGC
>JAFAWA010000493.1 GCA_019242155.1 Terriglobia bacterium
CCCAGTGGAGCTGTCGAATACATTTTCACAAGTTGCCAAGAGTGTAGAACCTTCGGTGGTAAATATTTCCACCACCTATATGCCCAAGGCGCCTGCCCAGGCGCGTGGGAACGGCAATCGCCGGCAGGTAACGCCGCCGGATGATGATGAGCAGCAGGGCGGCGGTGGAGACGACAATTTCCTGTTCCGCTTCTTTGGCGGAAATCCGTTCGGCCAGGGCGAACCGGATAACAGCGGACGCCGCGGCGAAGCCCTCGGTTCCGGTGTGGTCGTCGACGCTGCCGGTTATATCTTGACCAACAATCACGTGGTCGACAAGGCGGACCGCATTCAGGTGAAGTTCATGGGCGATCCGACCGAGTACGATGCCAAGGTCGTAGGCACCGATCCGCAGACCGACCTGGCAGTGATTCGCGTGGAAGGCAAGCGCAATCTGGTTCCCGCCAAGATCGGCAACTCGGAAGCTGTCCAGGTGGGCGATTGGGCGGTGGCGATCGGCTCGCCGTTCGGATTCCAGGCGACAGTAACGGCCGGCATTATCAGCGCCAAAGAGCGCGACATCCCCGGCGAGAACATGCAGTTCCAGCACTTCCTGCAGACTGATGCGGCCATCAACCCCGGCAACAGCGGCGGCCCGCTGCTGAACATTCGCGGTGAAGTGATCGGCATCAACACTGCAATCGCATCGCGGTCCGGTGGGTATCAGGGAATCGGCTTTGCCATGCCGATCAACACCGCCGCCGTGATCTACAACGACATCATCAAGAACGGCAAGGTGACCCGCGGCTCGATCGGCGTTTCGTTTACTCCGTCCGACACGCCGCGCGCAAGAGCGCTCCTCAAGGCTAATAATGCTACCGATGGCGTTTTTGTACAGCAGGTTGCCCCGGGCGGTCCGGCCGAAAAAGCTGGGCTGAAGGACGGCGACATTATCACCTCGCTCAACGGCAAGCCGGTTCGCGACGGGAACGACCTCGTCAACACGGTGACTACCACGCCGATTGGGACGGCCATCAGTGTCGGTGTATTGCGGGACGGCAAACGGGAGAACTATAAGGTTGTGGTCGGTGACCTCAGTCAAGTCTTCCCGGAACGTTTCGGCAACGGACAATCCGAAGGCGCAAAGCAGCCCGAGGGTACGCAGGCGCGGTTTGGAATGACCATCCAGAACCTCACGCCGCAGCAGCGGGAAAACGTGGGCATCAAGGAATCCGGCGGTGTGCAGATCTCGTCGGTAGAGCCCAACTCGTTTGCTGAAGATATCGGCCTGGTGGCGAAGGATATTCTCATCTCCATCAACAATCAAAAGGTGAACTCGGTGGATGACGTCCGGAAGGTTCAGAATACGCTGAAACCCGGCGACGCAGTGGCAATCCGCATTCTCCGCCAAAACCGCAACCGGGAGTGGAACGCCGAATACTTAGGCGGCACGCTCTCCAATAATCCGCAGTAAGCCAGTCAGCCTCCGCTGGCTTTATGGCGACCGGGTTCTATCCCGGTCGCCTTTTCTATTGCTGATGACCGCGAAACTTATCCGACTGTTCGTCCTCCCCTGCTGCTTCGCCTCGATTATGCTGTTTTGCGCCACCGAAGCGGGCACCGTTGCAAAGCAGGATCCGTCAACCAGCCCCAAGAAGACTGTCCGCAAAAAATCGGCCTCGTCCAACGGCGCCGCAATCGCTCGCCGCCAGCCGGCGCCCACACCGCAGCGCTACAAGGAGATTCAGGAAGCACTCGCGGCCAAGGGCTACCTGGCGGCGGATGAGGTTAACGGAAAATGGACGGACAGTTCCGTTTCCGCTTTGAAGAAGTTTCAGACCGACCAGAACCTGGACGCGACCGGAAAGATCAATTCGCTTTCCCTGATCGCACTTGGCTTAGGTCCGAAGCACGAAACCGAAGGCTCCGCCCCGCCTACCCCGGCCCCCAAGGCAAATCAATGAAGACGTCTATCGCGAGGCCGTTCCGCTCGAACACGCAATCTCTTCAAGCTTTTTGGATAGAGTTTCGCTGCTGAAGGGTTTTGCGAGAAAGTTTGCGTCCGAGTCCACGCCATGGAGCACCATCACATTTTCGGTGTAACCGGATAGGAACAGAACTTTCATGTCGGGACGCTTGGACTTCAAAACATCGGAGACCTCGCGGCCGCTCATTTGGGGCATCACCACATCGGTGATGAGCAAAGCGATCCGCCCTGCAAAAGAGTCACTGACCGCCAGAGCTTCCTCTCCTGAGCCCGCCGAGAGGACGGAATAACCGAGCTTCTGGAGCATTCTCACCGTAAGCTGGCGGACCGGCTTTTCGTCCTCCACCACCAGTACGGTCACGGTCTCGTCAGTTGCCGCTCTGATTCTCTCAGGAGTTATGGCGGCGGCTTTCGTTCTATCTTCGGCGAATTTGGGAAAGTAGAGTTTGAACGTGGTGCCCTTTCCCGGCTCACTGTAGACCCAGATATCCCCGCCGCTCTGTTTCACCATTCCATAGACAGTTGCCAGGCCCATGCCGGTTCGTTTGCCGCGTTCTTTGGTGGTGAAGAAGGGCTCAAAGATGCGCTCGCGCGTTTCGCGGTCCATTCCCCGGCCCGTGTCACTGAT
>JAFAWA010000506.1 GCA_019242155.1 Terriglobia bacterium
AGCAGATCATTGATCAAGACGCGAAATGTAGATTGGCGGCTTGCGGCCGCTACTCTTGCGGTTTTGCTTTTCTCAGCAACTTATCGATAGTTTTGACTGCGCGGTCCACTTCCTTTTCCGTGATGATGTAAGGGGGCAGGAAGCGCAGCACGAAATCGTGCGTGCAGTTGAACAGTAGCCCTTCGGCGATTCCATCGAGCACCAGTTGCTTTCCCGGAATGGTTAATTCCAAGCCGAGCATCAATCCGAAGCCGCGAACTTCTTTGACGATGCTATGCTTGCGCGCAAGCTCTAACAGCCGTTCGCGGAAGTGGGCTCCCACGGTTCGGATGGAGGGCAGCAGTTCCTCCAGAATGTCCAGGAATTCGAGAGCCACGCGGCACGCCAGGGCGCCGCCTCCAAACGTGCTGCCATGCATACCGGGCTTAATGGCAGCGGCGGCTTTATCGTTCGCTACCGCAAAGCCGAGCGGTATGCCGCACGCCACTGGTTTGGCCGCTACCATTACGTCCGGCAGCACCACAGGTTCCGAGCGTTGATAAGCGAAATACGTCCCTGGACGCCCCACGCCGCACTGCGTCTCGTCGGCTATGAGGAGTGCGTTGTGGCGGTCGGCTAATTCGCGAGCCTTGGCGGCGTATTCCGGCGTAAGCGGGTAAATGCCGCCTTCGCCCTGAATCATCTCCAGGAAAATGCCGGCTGTGCGGTCCGTGACAGCGGCCTCGAGCGCGGCCGTATCGTTGATGGGAACAAACTTCACCCCCGGGAGCAGCGGCTCAAAATCGGTACGGTATTTGGCTTGGCCCGTAATCGAGAGTGCGCCCAAAGTGCGGCCATGAAATGAGTTCTCTAGCGACACGATTTCGAACTTTTCAGGATCCATCGCGCGGCCATGCGCGCGGGCCATTTTCAAACCGGCCTCGATCGCTTCCGTTCCCGTGTTCGCAAAGAAAGTGCGCTGCAGACCGCTCATGCGCGCCAACCGCTCCGCGAGCAGCCCCTGGTAGGGGTGATAGTACAGGTTCGAGGAGTGAATCAATTTCGCGGACTGTTCGCGGATCACTTTTACAATTCGGGGATGCCCGTACCCCAGTGCGTTCACGCCGATTCCGGTGATCAGATCGAGATAGCGGCGGCCCGCCGTATCGTATACGTAGCAGCCTTTGCCGCGTTCGAGCACGAGCGGGTAACGGGCATAATTCTGAAGCAGATACTGCTGCTCCAGATGCATAATGTTTTGCGCCGCATCCTCGACTGTGGAGTGAATGGGGGGAACAACGCTGGTCATTTTCTCATAATACGCGAACGTGCCGAAGTTAATATGGAAAGTGGAGGAGATACCGTCGTAAACGCCGGAACAGATCTGTGCCCAGACGCATAGCGATCGTAGAAGACGAAACCGAGTTGGCTTCGCTGCTCGATTATAATTTGACGCGGCACGGCTACGAGACCCAAGTGCTTGGCGGGGCCGAAGGCACGCTGAAGACTCTGGAGAATATGAAGCCCGATCTGATTGTTCTGGATGTGATGCTGCCTGGCGTCGATGGTTTTGAGTTGTGCCGCGCCATTCGAAAATCGGCTGTTCTGGCACGCACACCGGTTCTCTTTCTTACCGCCCGGTCGGATGAGGTCGATCGCGTGTTAGGTCTCGAAATCGGCGGCGATGATTACATGACGAAACCGTTCAGCACGCGCGAACTCGTGGCCCGTGTGAAGGCCCATCTGCGGCGTGAGGAGATGGATGCAGAGCCCGCGGTCATGGAATTGGGGCGATTCCGTTTGGATCGCGGAGCGCGCCGGGTTTATTTGGACGGCCGCGAACTTGTCCTAACCTCCACGGAGTTCAAGCTGCTCGAATATTTTCTTACTCATCCGGGCCGCGCGTACAGCCGCGAACAGCTTCTGGAATCGGTGTGGGGCGAGCAGCGATACGTAACTCCCCGAACCGTGGACGTACATGTGAGAAGGCTTCGCGAACAGATCGAGGAACAGCCCGATACGCCGCGCTACCTTACCACGGTGCGCGGCTTCGGATATCGTTTTGAGGAAGCTGAGTGACCACCGGCATCTGCAAGCTGCCGCCGGTTCTGAATTGATGGGTGTGGGGCTCTCGACGTCCAATGCCTTAATCCCGAATTCACTTCGGCTTAACCAAACTGTAACCATCGGGCGCTACTTTGTAGCTGAACCAACCGGAATCCTATGAAGAAAATCTTGCTCATAGAAGATGACGCCGATCTGTTCTCGTTGCTGAAGTACAACCTGGAAAAAGAGGGATTCGCACTTTCCGGGCTGCAAACCGGCAGAGGCGCGATTGAACTTTGCCGGCAGGTGCGCCCCGACCTGATTCTGCTTGACATCATGCTGCCCGACTCCGACGGGCTCGACATTTGTAAGGGGATTCGCAAGGATTCGGACCTCGCTGCCATTCCCATCATCTTTTTGACGGCTCGCGCTTCCGAAACCGACCGTATTGTCGGCCTGGAGTTGGGCGCGAACGACTACGTCGTCAAGCCTTTCTTTGTGCGCGAATTGATCGCGCGGATCAAGCTCCAATTCCGTAACCAGGCTGCGCCCACGCGCGTGTTGGAAGCGGGCGGAGTGGAACTCGATCGCACCAGTTGCCAGGTCCGTTTGAACGGCGTGCCGCTTTCACTCACCGCCACCGAGTTCCGCCTTTTGGAATTTTTGATGACCCGTCCGGGCGTAGTTTTTAGCCGCGAGCAACTGCTCAATGCCGTTTGGGGCCAGGACCGCGCGATTACAGATCGTGCGGTGGATGTTTACGTCCTGCGCTTGCGCCAGAAGGTCGAAACCGACCCCGCCAACCCCGCTTTGATTCACTCGATCCGCGGGTTTGGGTATACCTTCGAACCACGCCGCGAGCGCGCCGCTGCGGGGTAGGGCCGCTGCGGCGCCGGCCGGCCATGGAGCATTAGCCCAGTCGCGGACGCCGGCGGCGGTGCAGGAGGCTGAATACGGTCGGCACAAAGAACAGAGTCGCCACCGTCGCCAGCAGCAACCCTCCGATCACGGCCCGGCCGAGCGGTGCGTTCTGCTCGCCGCCTTCACCCATGCCCAGCGCCATGGGGACCATGCCGATAATCATCGCCAGCGCGGTCATCAACACCGGCCGGAATCGCGTGAAGCCGGCTTCGATGGCTGCTTCCCTGGGATCGCCATGCTCAAGCAGGCGCTCTTTTGCGAAGTTGATGACCAGAATGCTGTTCGCGGTGGCCACGCCCACGCTCATGATGGCGCCCATCAAAACCGGAACACTGAGCGTGGTCTTGGTGAGGAACAGAAACAGCACGATCCCCGCCAAGGCTGCCGGGAGCGCCGTGATGATGATGAACGGGTCGAGCCACGACTGAAAATTGACCACGATCAGCAGATACACAAGAACAATCGCCAGAATAAGTCCACCGAGCAAGCCCTGGAACGAAGTACGCATGGTTTCGATCTGTCCGCGAATGATCAGTTGGGAGCCTCGCGGTAGCTTACCGCGGTTCGCGTCCAGGATGCGGTTCACGTCCGCGGCCACGGCTCCCAGGTCGCGGTCCTGCACCGAACCGTAGATGTCGACTGCCCTCTGGATGTTGTAGTGCGAGAGTAGCGGCATGTCGACATTCCGGTTGGTGCTGGCGAAGTCGCTCAAGATTTCGTTGCGCCGCCCGCTGCCCGCGATCGGAATATTCTCGATGTCGCTAAATGACTCGAGGTCGTACTGTGGGGTCTGCGCGACCACGTTGTAGCTCACCCCCGTGCGTGGATCGAGCCAGAACGAGGGCGTCACCTGCGAACTCCCGCTGAGGGAGACGAGGGTGCTGTTGGCGACGTTGAGTTGGGTAAATCCGCTCTCCAACGCCTTGGTACGGTCGACCTCGATGTTGATCCGGGGCTGATCGAATAGCTGGTGAATGCGCAGGTCCACCGCCCCGGGGACGCTTTTCAATTGCCGCAATAGGTCAACAGCGAAGGCATGATTGCCCGCGAGGTTGGGACCGCTCACCTGGACATCGATGGGCGCCGGCAATCCGAAATTCAAAATTTGGCTGATGATATCCGCCGGCAGGAAGTAAAAAGTGACTCCCGGAAATTCTCCGGGCAAGCGTTCTCGCAGCTCATGCACGTACCGGGCGCTCGGTTTGTGCTCGGGCCGTAGGGTGACCAGCACATCGGCGTCCATGGTTCCAATGGGCGCGGAGTTGCTGTATGCCATGTTGATCGAACTGTACGGCAGACCGATATTGTCGATGATGCTCGCGAGCTCTGTTTCGGGGATGGTGCGCCGCATCTCGGTTTCGATTAGATCGCCGATACGCGCGGTCTCCTCGATCCGGGTGCCGGTCTTGGCGCGAAAGTGCAGAATAAACTGGCCGGCATCCGTGGCTGGGAAGAAATCCTGTCCCAACCAGGGGAGTAAGAGAAATGCCGCGGCGCACGCTGCGAGGAAGGCGGGTAAAAATAGAGCGCGGCGGCGCACACAGTTCTCGAGAGAACGGCGGTAGGAGTCCCGAGCCCTTTCGAAGCCGCGTTCAAAAGCCTGCTGGAGGCGAGCCGGGAAATTCCATGCGGCAGGCCGGATCCGGTGGTGGCCGCCTCCCTTGAGCAGGTACATGGCAAGCGTGGGCACGAGCGTTCGCGAAAGGACATAGGATGCAAGCATCGCGAAGACCACGGCCTCGGCGAGCGGAACGAAGAGGTAGCGGGCGACACCGGTGAGGAAGAACATCGGGAGAAAGACGATGCAGATGCATAAAGTGGATACCAGGGCGGGCACGGCAATCTGCGCCGCGCCATCCACAATACCGGTGTGCAGATCTTTTCCTTCATCGAAATTCCGGTCGATGTTTTCGATAGTTACGGTGGCATCGTCTACCAGGATTCCCACCGCGAGCGCCAAGCCGCCGAGTGTCATGATGTTGATGGTTTCACCGAGCGCGCTCATCACGCAGATGGAAGTCAGGATGGATAAGGGGATCGAGATCGCGATGATCAAAGTGCTGCGCCAGCTTCCCAGAAAGAGCAAAATCATGACTGCTGTCAGGCAAGCCGCGATGACCGCCTCCCGAACAACGCCGGTGACAGCAGCGCGGACGAACAGCGACTGATCGGCAATCGGTTCGATCTTGAGCGCGGGAGGCAGTGTGGAGGCGATCTGCGGCAGCATGTCCCGCACCTGCTGCACGATATTCAGCGTGGACGCAGTGCCGATCTTCATTACAGTGAGCAAGGCGCCGCGCTGCCCATTCCGCCGCACGACATTGGTTTGCGGTGAGAAGCCGTCGCGAACGTTAGCCACGTCATGAACGAATATCGTGGTTCCGTTTTGCGCCTTGATGGGCAGATCGTTAATTTCGGGAACGGTGCGCGGAGCCGAATTGAGGCCGACATCGTATTCGAACTGGCCGATTTTGGAAGTTCCGGAAGGCAGAACCAGATTTTGATTACTTACGGCCGTGACTACGTCGGCGGGTGCGATGCCCTTGGATTGGAGTAGCGCCGGTTCCAGATCCACCATGACTTGCCGCTGCTTGCCTCCGTAAGGCCAGGGAACCGCGGCGCCTTTGACGGTGGCTAGCTGTGTGCGGATTGCATTAGCCGCG